>JAVBNO010000066.1:0-31523 GCA_031551485.1 Oscillospiraceae bacterium | reverse complement strand
CTTGGCAAAGAGGATCGAATGAAAACATCAATGGCCTACTTCGCTTTTTCTTTCCCAGAGGCACCAGTTTCTTGGCTGTTGATCAAGAATATCTCGACACTGTTCTTTACCTTATCAACTCTCGCCCCAGAAAATGCCTTGACTGGCTTTCTCCCGCCGATGTCTTCTTCTCCAAGTGTTGCACTTGACTTGACATTCTGCCTAGGTTCCCCCACGAACCCCCTCCACTCTCCGAGGGGGATGAAATGAAAAGTACATTGCAGACAATTCGGCAGACAATTCGGCAGACAATTCGTTTTGCGCATCTGCCGGATCGTGGTCGTACCAATTCCATTCAGGTGTGGCTCATATACAAGGACGAGACCTGTTAACGAAAATCCACCCGCTTATAAAAGCGGGTGGTTGGGCAGTTATCGTATAGGTAAGCGGGTTAGGCGGTTTGAGAGGCGTGCCGGAGAAGGAGGGTTAGAATGTTTTGATTGCAAGTCGCAGGGTAGCAGAGCAATGGTTGTTTTAATCCTCCTCTTTTATGCTTCGATGGATTTACAATGAGGATTTTTCTGTTATAATGTCGCTATAATGTCCAAATGGACATATTCTGCAAGAAAACGCATTTGAGAGTACATTTTTTACAACCACCCGACCCGTATACACATAGAATCGAACGCAACGTAAAAGGGGATGTACAACTTTGCTTTTTAACTCTTACATATTTATTTTATTGTTTTTGCCGCTTAGCTGGGTTGGCTATTTTATGATCAATAAAATAAGTTTTACTTGGAGTAAGGCTTGGCTTCTGGGTATGTCCCTATGGTTTTACGCCTATTTTAATGTAAAATATCTGCCGATTATTGTTATTAGCATTGGTTTCAATTATGTTATGAGCCGACTTATTATGCAGGCGAAAAGGGGCATGGCCAAAAAAGCCTGGTTGGGTGCCGCGCTAATTGCTAATCTTGGTATATTGTTTTACTATAAGTACTACGACTTTTTTCTTGAAAATATAAACACTATGTTCAAAACTGATTTCATACTCCATCACCTCATTTTGCCATTGGGTATTAGTTTTTTTACATTCCAACAGTTGTCATATGTTATCGATAGCTATAAGGGGGAAGTTCCCACTTACCATTTCCTTGACTATGCGCTTTTCGTCACATATTTTCCACAGCTGATTGCGGGGCCAATTGTGACACACGATGAGATCGTTCCCCAATTTGCCGATATCTCCAAGAAACAAATCAACTACGAAAATTTATCGAAAGGCATTATGGCGTTTTCCTTTGGTCTTGCGAAAAAAGTATTGCTTGCCGATACTTTTGGAAATGCTGTGAACTGGGGTTATAACAATGTGGGGGCGCTGGATACAGTGAACGCGCTGTTAGTCATATTGTTTTTTACATTTCAGATTTATTTTGATTTCAGCGGTTATTGCGACATGGCCACCGGCATTGGATTAATGTTTAATATCGATATAACCATGAACTTCAATTCTCCCTATCACGCCATCACGATTATCGATTTCTGGAAGCGTTGGCATATTACGCTGACGCGATTTTTCACCCGCTATGTATACATTCCTCTTGGGGGGAACCGCAAAGGCAAAATCCACACTTATGTTAATATTTTCATTGTGTTTGTGGTAAGTGGACTGTGGCATGGGGCCAACTGGACGTTTGTCCTTTGGGGAACGATTCATGGCGTATTTTCCCTGCTGACAAGAATGTTCAAAAAACAAGTGGACAAAATACCCTCCGTACTGAATTGGATTATTACATTTATTTTCGTCAATATCGCGTGGGTATATTTTCGGGCGACCTCCATTGGACAGGCAAATCAGATCATTAAGAATATCATAAAGCTGCCGGGCGGAATGATAAACCCGGAAATCTCCAATTATTTTTATCTGACAGAGTTTAAAGCGGTTTCCAAAGTATTAAACGTTGGTTTATTGCATGATCCCAATTTATATTTAATCGCTTTTTCTTTATTTGCTTTAGTTGCGGTTCTGTTTATGAAAAACACCAATGAAAGAGTTAAGACGCATAAGCCCACCGCTTTAAGCGCCGGCGTTACGATTGTTTTGTTGGTTTGGTGTGTTCTTTCTTTTTCCGGGGTGAGCACATTCTTATATTTCAATTTTTAAGGCGGTAAATGTATGGGACAAGATAAAAAATGGTGCATTGGTACAATTTCTATCATGGCAGCAATTTTAATTCTTGTTGCGACTGCTGTCGTCATTGTTGACCCATTCTTCCATTATCACAAGCCATTAACAGGGATTTCTTACCAAATGACCAACCAAACATATATAAACCCCGGTATCGTAAAACAGTTTGAATATGACGCACTGATTACCGGATCGTCGATGGCCGAGAATTTTAAGCCGAGTTATTTTAAAGATATACTGGGTGTTAATGCGATCAAAGTATGTTACTCGGGCGGCCGCTCGAAGAATATGAGCATTATTCTGCAAAAGGCGTTGGAGAGCAATCCCCAGCTGCAGACAATCTACCTGGGGCTGGATTTGCCCATGCTGAAAGAGGCCGACGCAAGCAAAACGCGTAACCCGCTGCCAGATTATCTATATGATGCCAATGTGCTGAATGATGTAAGCTATTTGCTGAATAAGGACATCGTCCTTGAAAAACTTGCTGTCAACATGTTAGCCACTGTAAAGGGTGAGCCATCGACGACATTTGATGTCTATTCATATTGGAACGATGAGTACACTTTTAGCCAATATACGGTGATAAGCCCTTATGAGGATATGGAACGGGTAGTGGCCCTTGGCTATTCATTAGATGAGGCCATACGGATTGCAGACAACAATTTACGCCAAAATATACTGCCCCTGATAGAGGCATATCCCGACACCAAATTTGTGATTTTCTACCCGCCGTACAGCATGATTTACTGGTATTCAAATGTCCCCGAATATGATTTGGCTATTTTAGAATATTCGGTCAAAACATTGCTGCCCTATCAAAACGTCGAGCAGTTTTTATTCCAGAATGATGCTGATATCGTGACCAATTTATACAATTACAAGGATTACACACACTATAGCGCGGACGTCAATACATACATGGTTAACTGCTTTAAAGATGGGACACATCGCTTGACAACAGAAAACTATGAAGACGAATTATCCAAAATGCGATCTTTAGTAAACAACTTCGATTTCGGTCTGTTTTTTGGAGAAAGCAACCCGTTTATTAAAGAAAATGATTTTTCGCGCTATTTAGAGCAGCTGAACAGCACACGGTATATTACTTTTATCACCGCACAAGAAGATGCTCCAATTGCGGCCCGTGACATATTTGATGATCGATATGAGCAGCTTGGACTGGATGGTGATAAGAAGGGCTGCTCGTATGTTGCGATCGTGCGTGGATCAGAAGCGATTTGTCAAGTGGCTTCTGATGACGCCGTTTCTATGGATGAGACTATTGAAAATTTGGCCGTTTCGATAAAAACTGAAAAGCGCGGCGGCAACAAATACATTGAAATCGTAATTGATGGCATTTCATATACAACCAATCAAGCAGGGGTAAATATTGTCGTATACGATACAGAGTTGGACCGGGTTATGGATAACATCGCCGTGAATATTGACCATAAGGCTATCAACCGAAAATAGGGTTATGTTCGAGTCTTATGAAAGCTCGATGAAGTAACCAAAGGTAAATCTTAAAAGAGCAGCCCCGCAATAGCGGGGCTGCTCTTCTTTCATCGATAAGAGCCGCGTTAGACACCGGATTCGTAGCGTTTTTGCGCTGAAGGGGAAAAGCGTCGATACCGATGTGAAATCAAAGTGAGGTGGGCGTGTAGCCGCTCCGGTAAGGATATAGCATGTCGCTTAGGCCGCGACCGGTTTAGGCCCCCCGTATTAGAAGCAGATTCAGTGGCGTTTTTGCGGTGAAGCAAAAAAGATTGGTGTCTATATCGAATCAAAATAAAGCAGGGATATAGCCGCTCCGGCAAGGATGCAGCCTGTCGCTCGGGCCGCGACCGGCCCATACTTTTTGGCGCAAAAAGTATGCAAAAACATTTTCTGGGTAAACCACATGGTGCCCCCACGAACCCCCTCCTTAGGGCGAGGGTATAGGTGCGCAGGAAACGCTTGGCTCTGCGGGGAGAGCGGTTTTGGGTCTGAGCTGGGGGTGCAGACAAGAAAGCGTAAAGAAATCATAAGGGCTGTGCCCATTACAGAAAATCCACCCGCTTATAAAAGCGGGTGGTTGGGAAGTTATCGTATAGGTAAGCGGGTTAGGCGGTTTGAGAGGGGAACAAATTTTTATATGTATCCACAAGGGTTTCATGTTTGACGTTGTCGGGTTTGAAATGCAGAAGGGCAAAGACAATTTGGACGCAAAAGCTGATGCCGACAACGGCAATGAGGGTGCCGAAGCCCACCATGCCGCCTAAAAAATAGCCGATGACGAGAGCGGAACCCTCGACGATGGCGCGGCACACGCCCACCGGCCAATGGGTGCGACGGGTAATTGTCACCATAAGACTATCCCGGGGGCCTGCGCCAAAGCCGGAGCGGATGTAGAAAAAGGAGCCGAACGCAATGATGAAAAGGCCGACGATCATCATGAGGGCGCCGAGCCAAAAATTTTGCATTTTGGGGATTAGGTGAAGGGAAGAAATAAGGTCGATGAAGGTGCCGATTAGGAGCATATTGAGCAGGGTGCCCAGGCCGAGCTTTTCACCCAACACAAAGACGACCAAACAAAGAATCGCGCCCACCAGAATGCTGGCAGTGCCCACAGTGATGGAAAAATGCTGGGTAAGACCCACGTGGAAGACATCCCAGGGGGCATAGCCGATATTGGCCTGGAGACCCAGCACCACACCCAGCGCGTATAAAAACAGGCCAAAAATGAGAGAGGCAAAACGACGCACAAAAGCCATGATCATTCGTTCCTTTAGCAATATAATAAAGATGTTTTACAGTATAACACAAAAAAATATCTGTTGTCACGATCAAGTTTTCGGAGGATTCCACAGGGTAAAACCAAAACGGGCGAACTGCGTTCGCCCGTTTATACGCCTGTATCAAAAGTCAATGGCCGACACCTTAGCCTGCGCGCAGGCGGGCAACACGCTGGGCAACGCCAATTTCGTGTTCCTCCACCGTGGTGGCGGGGTCACGGGTGTCATAATAAAGACGGCAGGGTAGCTCGGAACACTGGGCACAGGAACTGAGACCTTTGCTGTTGATGGCACAATCGTAAATGGGGCAAAGGGTGCCGCCGACGAAGCTTGCCCAGAAGACGCGGCCCTCGTGCTGGGGACAACCGGCGCAACTTTCCTGAAAATTGTTGCAGGACGAACAATCAACACCACAGGGGCTGAGCATGGGGGGATTCCACCTTTCTTACCACATGGTTTTTGTTTCGGTCACCTGACCTACGATTTGCAGATTGTCCAAATCTTCCCCCATAAAGATTTGGGCGGGGTAAGCGGGATTGAAGGGCTGAAGGATGACGGCACCATCCCGCTTGATGACTTTTTTGAGGGTGCCTTCCTCGCCATTGACGATGACGACAGCCAATTGGCCGCTTTCGACATCGGACTGACGGCGGACAAGGGCCAAGTCGCCCTCGCTGATTTTGGGCTCCATACTGTCGCCACGCACCATTAAATAAAAATAGTTGGCAGGATCACGAACATGGGCAACGGCGCTGCCACAATCATCCACATAGGCCAGGGCGCCATAGCCCGCCCGAACGCTGCCGATGATGGGAATGCTGACAGGATCGTAGCCCACACCCGCCACCGAGGCGGCCGGGCGGCGCAGATCGGACAAGCCCAATAAAAAGTCGGACGAGACACCGAAAAATTCAGCGATGCGCCCTACTGCAGTCGGATCGGGGGTGGATTTTCCCTGTTCCCACTTCCCCACAGCCTGCTGCGAAATGCCCAGCAGATTGGCCAGTTTTTCTTGCGAGACCTTTTTGGCGTTTCGCATTTCCTTTAAACGTTGCGCAAACATATGGAAAACCTCCATTTCATCTACACTATACAACTAATTGGTGTCTTTGTAAAGCGATTTTAGAAATTTTTTAATAAAAAATGTTGTAATACCACTTGACAACACCTTTTGGTTGTATTATTATGAGGACTACAGACACCACACAGTTGTGAAAAGCAAAAGCATGGCTGTTGGATGGTACCGTGTATAAAAGCAAAACAGCACAGGAAAAAAGGGCCGACCTTGGCCCGGGAGGATGAGAACGATGACGTATAAAAAAATGCTGAGAACCATGGATTATGTGACAGCCGTTTTGCTCGCCGTTTTTGGCGTTTTGGGCAGTCTGGGCGCTTTTGAAGGCGGCGGCATCGGCGCGGTACAAACAATCGCGCAAGCGGGTCTTTCGATGTTTCTGATTCATCTTGTATGGACCAAAGGTCTTTTCCGCCGGATGGCAGCAGCCGGGCCGCGTTACACACGGCAACCGGTGCGGCCGACCCTGCAAGCGACACCTTCTGTGCATTTCACCATCGTCCCGGGCATGGCCGAGGTGGATACCATTGGCGACGGTTCGCCCTGGCCCCACCATGCCGCGTAGAACAGGGCATTTGCCCTTTTCGATAGATGTTCTTTTCCCTACCCTTTGCTTCATTTTCTCTCTATTAATCGCCTGTTCCCTCTCCATTTTATCTTAACTTTTGTCCCCGCAGCTTGCCCCCCTGCAAGCTGCGGGGACAAGCACGTTGGGCGCTTTTATTGACAGTGGGACAGTCACCCGTTATGATAAGCGAAGGGAGTATTTGACAGTTTGGAGGAGAATTTGTTATGATGCGCGACCCGGAAAGCACATTGGGCCACTTGATTGACCATTGCAAACACGCCGTCATCAGTTCTGTTGACAGTGAAGGGTACCCCAACACGAAAATGATGCTGGCGCCACGGCTGCGGGATGGCATCCGGCAGTTTTATTTTACGACGAACACCTCCTCCCATGCGGTAGAAAGTTACCGGCGCAACCCCAAAGGATGCGTGTACTTTTTTGACGCCCGTTTTTTTCGGGGTGTGATGTTTATGGGAAAGATGGAAGTATTGGAGGACGCCGACCACAAGCAGTTGATTTGGCGAGAGGGCGACAACAGCTATTACCCCGGCGGCGTAACAGACCCTGATTACTGTGTGCTGCGTTTTACCGTGACGCGGGGACGGTATTATGCCAATTTTAAGACGGAGAGCTTTGCGCTTCAATAATATGAATATGAGTCGGAAAAAGGTTGTTCTCAATTTAAACCCGGATTCGTTTTGGGCCCGTTTGGGTATTTTGGCGGCGGGAGCCGCTTTATTTACCGCGGGCCTTTTTCTGTTGTCGTTGTTTTGGCGCTGCCCTGCGCGGGCCTTATTGGGCATCCCCTGCCCCGGGTGCGGTATGACGACGGCATTTTTTTGCTTGTGGCATTTGGATTTGACCGGGGCGTGGCTTTATCATCCGCTGGTGTTTTTGCTTTTGGGCTGCGGCGCCGTTTGGGCTGTGGCTTATTTAAGAGGACAGTGGCGGGCGGTGGCGCGGCCGATGTGGGGCGTTGTGCTGCTTATCATCTTTATGGCATTTTGGGGGTGGCGGTTGTACCGGCTGGCTGTTTGGGGTGAAGGGGCGGTTGGTTTCAACGCGGACGCGCCCTTCTTTCCGGTGATTCGCGGGATAATTGGTTGATAATCGGCCGTAAGTCATATATAATAAAGGGTAAAGGAAAAAGCGGGGTCGCCCGCCTTTACAAATGAAGGGAAGATGTTGCTGATGTATGCCGATATGCTGGATTCCATTGGTCTTGTGGGGAAATATGATCCACAAGTTGCCGAAGCGATGGGACAGGAACTGGGCCGCCAACGGCGCAATCTGGAGCTGATTGCCTCGGAGAATTTGGTTTCGCCTGCCGTTATGGCGGCGATGGGGTCAGTTTTGACCAATAAATATGCAGAAGGATATCCCGGCAAGCGGTACTACGGCGGCTGCCAGTGCGTGGATGTGGTGGAGGAGATTGCCATCGACCGGGCCAAGCAGCTTTTTGGTGCAGACCACGCCAATGTACAACCCCACTCGGGCGCGCAGGCAAATTTGGCCGTTTATTTTGCCCTTCTTCAGCCGGGTGATGTGGTGCTGGGTATGAATTTGGCCCATGGCGGGCATTTGACCCATGGGTCGCCGGTGAATTTATCCGGCAAGTATTATCGTTTTGAAGCTTATGGCGTGCGGGACGATACCCAAATGATCGATTATGACGCTTTGGAGCAGCAGGCAATGACCCTGCGGCCCAAGCTTTTGGTGGCGGGGGCGTCGGCTTACCCCAGAGTGATTGACTTTAAGCGGATGAGTGAAATTGCCAAGGCCTGCGGCGCTCTCTTTATGGTGGATATGGCGCATATTGCCGGACTGGTGGCGGCGGGACAGCATCCCTCCCCTATTCCCCATGCCGACGTGGTGACCACAACAACCCACAAGACGCTACGGGGGCCGAGAGGCGGCATGATTTTGTGCAAAGAGGAACACGCCAAGGCCATTGACAAGGCCATCTTCCCCGGTACCCAGGGCGGGCCGCTGATGCATATCATCGCTTCTAAGGCCGTATGTCTGGGCGAGGCGCTGACACCGACTTTTCAGGCTTATCAGGCGCAGATTGTGAAAAACGCGGCGGCGCTGGCCAAGGGCCTTTTGGACAAAGGGATGCAGCTGGTTTCAGGCGGCACCGACAACCACATGATGTTAATGGATTTGCGGCAAACGGGCATTACCGGCAAAGAGCTGGAGCACCGGTTGGATGAAGTGTATATTACCGCCAACAAAAACGCCATTCCCAACGATCCCCAGAGCCCCTTTATCACCAGCGGTCTGCGGTTGGGCACGCCCGCCGTCACCAGCCGCGGGCTTGTGGAAAAGGATATGGCGGTGATTGCCGACTGTATTTACCAGGTGGCCACCGATTTCGAGGGATCGGCAGAAGCGGTGCGGGGCATTGTGAATACTCTGTGCGCCCAATATCCCCTTTATTGCGACTGAGTTTTGGACAGCGGGAGGGATGAATAGATGGCATTGCTGAGTGGCGACGTGCGGTTTGCCTCGTTGGAAATGGATGTGGGGCTGAAGGTTTATTTGCCCTATGACCGGCCAGGAGAAAGCCCGTTTTCCACCCCCTGTAAAGTGGTTTATCTTCTGCACGGTATTAAAGGAAACAGCGCCAGCTGGGTGGAGTGGAGCATGGCCCAGACCCACGCCAAAAACACAGGGGTGGCCCTGGTTATCCCGGAAGTGCAGCGGAGTTTTTACACCGATATGCAATATGGGCCCCGTTATTTTACAATGGTGGCCGAGGAGTTGCCCGCCCTGTGCCAGCGAATGTTCGGCATTTCGCCACGGCGGGAGGACACCTTTATCGCCGGCCTTTCGATGGGCGGGTACGGCGCTTTTAAAGCGGCGCTGCGCCATCCCGAGCGTTTTGCCGGCGTCGGGGTATTTTCCCCGGTAACGGATCCGGCGGAGTTTGCTTTTACGCTTTCGGGGTCGGCGCTGACAGCCAGGGAGTGGCAGGCCATTTGGGGCGAACAGAGTACACCGCCACCGGAGGATGACCTGTTTTATCTGGCCAGCGAGGCGGCCAAGCTGCCCAAAGCCGCGCAGCCGCGCATTTACCACTGCTGCGGCACCGAGGACTATTTATACCGACAGAGCTTGCGCCTGAAAACGCATGTGGAAACATTGGGGCTGGATTACCAATATGAAGAGTGGCCGGGGGCCCATGACTGGGCGTTTTGGGACGCGGCACTGCCGAAAATGTTGGACGTTATTGTCAAATAAGCAGAATCAACAAAAAGGGGCGATCGTGGATCGCCCTTGTGTTGACCGGGTATTGTGAGGTGAGGTTTTGGCCATTACGCAGCCGCTGGCGGATCGGATTCGGCCTGCCAGCTTTGACGACATTGTGGGCCAAAAACATCTTTTGGATGAAGGCGGCGTGCTGCGGCGGATTGCCGAAAGCGGCCGGCTTTGCAATATGATTTTTTATGGGCCGTCGGGGGTGGGCAAAACAACGGTGGCCCGCATTTTGGCCGAGACGGCGGGCAAGACGCTGCACAAGCTCAACGGCACCACCGCCTCCACCGCCGACATTAAAGCGGTATTGGGGGAGCTGGGCAGTTTTTCGGCGCTGGACGGCGTTGTTCTGTATTTAGACGAGATTCAATATTTGAACAAAAAACAGCAGCAGACGCTGCTGGAATTCATTGAGGACGGATCGGTCACGCTGATCGCCTCGACGACGGAAAATCCGTATTTTTATGTATACAACGCCATTTTAAGCCGGTGTACCGTCTTTGAGTTTAAGCCGGTGGAGGCGCCGGAGATGGAAAAGGCTGTGAAGCGAGCGTTTGCGAAAGCGGCCGAAGACGGCGGCGAGCCCATTGCCTGGGAAGAGGGCGTTGTGGAGCATTTGGCTTTTGCCTGCGGCGGCGACGTGCGCAAAGCGCTGAACGCTGTGGAATTGGCGGTTATTTCCGCCGAGCAAAAAGAGGACCAACGATACATTGGCCTGGAACAGACAAAGCTTTTATCCCAGCGGTCGAATATGCGATACGACCGGGACGGGGATGAGCATTACGACATTTTGTCGGCGCTGCAAAAGTCGGTGCGAGGGTCGGACGAAAATGCCGCCCTGCACTACTTAAGCCGGCTTTTGGTGGCGGGTGATTTGCTTTCACCCTGCCGGCGGCTTTTGGTGATGGCGTCGGAGGATGTGGGGCTTGCTTACCCAATGGCGGCCGTGATTGTGAAGGCATGTGTAGACACGGCGACTCAGGTGGGGCTGCCGGAGGCGATGATTCCTTTGGCCCACGCTGTCATTGTGATGTGCACCGCCCCCAAGTCCAACAGCGGCGTTTTGGCCATTGGGGCAGCAATGGGGGATGTGCAGGCGGGCAAGCTGGGGGAGATTCCGGCCCATTTGAAAGATGCGCACTACAAGGGGGCGGCCAAGATGGGCCGTGGGGTGACCTATCAATACCCCCACGACTTCCCCGGGCATTATGTGGAGCAGCAATATCTGCCCGACCTTCTGAAAGACAGGGTCTATTACGAATTTGGCCCCAACAAGACCGAGCAGGCGGCGAAAGCCTATCGGGAACAGGTAAAGGGACTGCACCAGGGGAAAAAGGGCGAATAGCGGCGGCGGAAACGGGCGCTTCCCTGCTCTTTGGGGATGAAGGCAGGGAAATTCGTCAATAACTTATTGTATATTGGAGCGGTGTTTATGCGCTATGTATTTGCTTCGGGATGCGGGCTTTTATTATATAAACCGGCAGCGGCCTCGGCCATGCTGGCTTATTTGCAAAAGGATAACCCGGACATCGGCGTGCATCTTGTCTGCTGCCATCATGAACCGGGGTTGCCAAAAGGCAGCCGAGTGATTAACGTCTGCCCGGGGTGCGACCGGCGGTATCGGACGCTGTATGAAGGGGTGGACACCATTTCGCTGTGGGAGGTTTTGGCGGAGAAGGAGGACTTCCCTTTTCCCGATTATGGCGGTATCGAAGTGACGGTGCACGACGCTTGCCCGGTGCGAAGCCAAGGTCGGGTGCATCGGGCCGTGCGCGCGCTTTTGGCCAAAATGAACATCCGTGTCAAAGAGGTCGACCGCAATCAGAGCGCATCGGTGTGCTGCGGCGACAGTTTTTATCCGGCGCTGCCGATTGAGGAAGTGCATGCCCGAATGAAGACCCGGGCAGACAGTATGCCCTGTGATGAAGTGGTGGTCTATTGCACCTCCTGCATCAAGAGCATGGGCATTGGGGGCAAACGGCCGCGGCATCTTTTGGACTTGCTTTTGGCAGAATCGACCGAAATGGGCGACACCGACATTGTGCGCTGGCACAAGGAGCTGGACGCGTTTATCGAAAGCCATTGACCACTGTGCCAGATGGCGGACATATGATAAAACCACAACGAAAAAAGCCCGCCAAAAGCGGGCTTTTTATGTAATCAATGAGGATTAATATTTGATGACTGTGAAAAGTTCGCCAATGACAGGCAGGGGTTTGGCTTCCAGATTGTTGACATTGATCATGCCGATGATCATGAGAGCCAGGGTACCGAGGGATACGATGTAGGACAAGATGCTCAGGATCGGCACAAAAATGGACAGGATGGAAATAACAAGGCTGAGAACGAAGGCACAGATGACGAGAATCACGGCTTGGTTTGCATGATATTTTTCAAACTCGCCATTCTTCATGTTGACCAGCGCGATAATGAAGATCCAGTAACCCAGAATCGTCATCACTTTGTTTTTGGATGCCGCATCTTTGTCGACAGTAATCGGTTTCACACTCATGGGGGGAGGCCTCCTCAAAAAATATTTCTGTGCTTGGCACAGTGTTATTATGACATAGCATTCACAAACTGTCAATAATTAAAGGGTAACAAATGTGAAATATTGTAAAAAAACATTGATTTTGCGCATTTTTTTCATCTTTTTTTGTTCCAGCACGAAAGCGGCCAGCAAATAGCAGTGGAGAGCTCCGCTATTTTGCCGGGCCGCCTTGCATGCGCTATGCCAATGTATGGGATATGATATGTAATTAGCCGCCAAAGACCGTTTCGATGACCCTGTCGGAGCATTCGGGAGAATAGCGCCATCGGTCCAGGTGGCCTTCCGTAATGTAATAATGTACCGGTTCGGGGTCATAGCGGGCGTCGAAGGCATCGACGATAATGAGCTTGACTTTCATTTTTTCGGGAATGAGATTTTTGATGTAGACACTGGTGTGCTGGCCGGGATGCAGGTCGGCGCAGGGTTCCGCCAGGCCGGCTAAATTGGGGCTGAGCTCCACAAAGACGCCGTAATCTTCCACCGAGCGGACAATGCCGGCCACTGTGGAGCCGGGGGTAAATTGGGCGGCGTTTTCCTCCCAGTTGCCCAAAAGCTCTTTATGGGTGAGGGTGACACGGCCCTCGGCATCCATGCCGACGACGACGGCCTTGATGTCCATGCCGGGGCGGAAACGGTCGCTGGGGTGGGCGATGCGGGAGACGGAGATGGCGTCGATGGGAAGCAGGGAAGGAATGCCACAACCGATGTCCACAAAGGCGCCGAACGTTTCAATATGGGTGACTTTGGCGTCAATAATATCGCCGGGGGCGAGCTGGGAAATATATTCGTTATAGCATTGCTGCTGGACCCGGGCGCGGGAAAGCACCGGGTGGAGTACGCCTGCCCTGTCACGGCCCAGGTCGATGATTTGAAAACAGGTTGGTTTGTTGACCCGGGAGATGATGGCGATATCCCGGGTTTTGCCCGATTCGATGCCCAAAGCACCCTCGACCCGGGGGATGATCCCTTTGGCGCAGCCAAGATCGACAATGAGATTGTGGTCATAATCACAAATGATGGCCCGTGCCTCCAGGATTTTGCCGGCGGCATAGGCTTCCTGCAAGGCAGCAGGCGAGCGCAGGGCGGCCGTGTTTTCCGGTGTGCCGATTAACATTCCCTCCGGTTTGAAACTGGACATTTACAGATGCCTCCTCTTTGCACATAGCTATCCGCCGGGGTTGAGGCCGGGCGATTGGGATGTCCGCAACAGGCAGAGCCGCAATGCCCGGGATAGCTGTTTTTATTTATATTCCGGGGAGGCGGTAAAAAATGCGTAGGAAACGGTAATTCCTTTGAATTTGTTTCGACAAATGGCAAGCCGGCAGTAAAAAAAGAAAACCAGCAGAGACAGACGCCGCCAAATGCTTCGAAAAGTCAGTTGCGGACGCTGACTTTGCGGGCACCCATTTGGGCCAGGGCGTTGATGCAGTCTTGCTCGTCTTTATCGGAGCAAGTGAGGCGCAGCACGCTTTCAGCCCGGGCGGAAATTTGAGGCGGAGCCACATTTTCGCCGTTGCCCAACACACTGCCGAAAGCGCCGACACCAGAGAGGCCGGCATAGGCAGTGGGGGCAAACTGGTTGACGCCGGGGGTGGTACCGCTGCCGGTGATGCCGACGACATTGACCCCTGCCTTTTGAATTTTAAGGCTGTCGGCGGCAAAACGGGCATCATCGGGGCTTTGAAAAACGGCAACGATGAGTCTTGACATGAAAAACGCTCCTTTAGATTCATTTTGCTTTTAGGGTTCCACAGGAACGGGATGTTCATACAGCAAGGCGGAAAATTGCGGTGTGAAAGAAGCGAAAGTTTGAATTGCCTTTTACTTGTGGTAAATGCTATAATGTAGGGTAGATTTTTGATGCGAGGAGGGCGGCCCATGGATGTGCGAATTGGCGATATTTTGGTGATGAAAAAAGCACACCCATGCGGCGAACATCGGTTTATTGTCACCCGGGTGGGCATGGATTTTAAAATCAAATGCAAAAAATGCGCCCGGGAGATTATGGCGCCACGGATTAAAATAGAACGTAATATCAAGCAAATCATTCGACCGGAGGAAGAGCATGTTTGAAAAACTGGAGGCGGTATGTCAACGCCTTGAAGAAATTAACCGGCAACTGATGGAGCCGGATGTCGTAACGGACCAGAACCGTTACCGGGAGCTGATGCGAGAGCATAAAAACATCACGCCGGTGGTGGAAAAATATTTGGAATATAAAAAAGCCAAGGCGTCAGGAGATGAAGCACGGGCCCTTTTGGAAGAGGGCGGTTTGGACAAGGAATTTCGAGAGATGCTGGATGAGGAATATGCCAGCAGCCGGGAGGACACCGAACGTTTGCTGGAGGAGCTTAAAATTTTGTTGCTGCCCCGAGACCCCAACGACGACAAGAGCGTTATTGTGGAGATTCGCGGCGGGGCGGGCGGCGACGAAGCCAGCCTTTTTGCCGGGAGCCTGTACCGGATGTATTCGATGTACGCCGAAAGCCGTGGGTGGAAATCGGAGCTGCTGAACGCCAACGAAACCGAATTGGGCGGCTTTAAAGAAGTGAGTTTTGCCATTGAGGGGGACGGGGCTTATTCCTGCCTTAAATTTGAAAGCGGCGTCCACCGGGTGCAGCGGGTGCCGGAGACCGAGGCCTCGGGGCGGATTCACACTTCGACGGTGACGGTGGCCGTGCTGCCGGAAGCCGAGGAAGTGGAACTGGAGATTAATCCCGTTGATTTGCAGATTGATACCTACCGTTCCGGCGGGGCGGGGGGCCAACATGTCAACAAGACGGAGTCCGCCATCCGCATTACTCATTTACCCACGGGCATGGTGGTGGAGTGCCAGGACGAGCGCAGCCAGCATAAAAACAAAGAGCGCGCCATGAAGATTTTACGCTCTCGGTTATATGAGCAGCTTTTGGAAGAGCAGAACGAGAAAATTGCCAGCGAGCGAAAATTGCAGGTGGGCACCGGTGACCGGTCGGAGCGGATTCGCACCTACAACTTCCCCCAGGGACGGGTGACCGACCACCGCATTGGGCTGACGCTGTATAAAATCGACGCCATTTTGGCGGGGGATTTAAATGAACTTGTGGAAGCGCTGCGCACCTTTGATCAGGCAGAAAAATTGCAGGCGCAGGAAAAGTAAGCGGGAAACGAAATGATGACAAGAGCAGATGCCCCGGAAAAGGGCGTTTTGGATACACAAATTTTAAGCGCTGACGAGACCGCCAGAGCCGCCGACATGCTGAAAGCGGGCGGACTGGTGGCGATTCCCACCGAAACGGTGTATGGGTTGGCGGCAAACGGGTTGGACGGGCAAGCTGTGGCGCATATTTTTGCCGCCAAGGGCCGGCCAACGGACAATCCCCTGATATTGCACATTGCGGATATGGATATGCTGGCGGCCCTTGTCAAAGACATTCCGCCAAAGGCCAAAGCGCTGGCCGAGGCTTTTTGGCCGGGGCCGCTGACGATGATTTTGCCCAAGGCGGCGGTGGTGCCGGACATTGTGAGCGGCGGACTTTCCACCGTGGCCATTCGGATGCCCAACCACCCCGTGGCGCTGGCCATTATCCGCCAAGCGGGTGTGCCGCTGGCGGCGCCCTCCGCCAACCGGTCGGGCAGGCCCAGTCCCACCACGGCAGGGCATGTGCTGCAGGATTTGCAGGGGCGCATTGACGCGGTTATTGACGGCGGCGCGTGCCAGGTCGGGTTGGAATCGACGGTGCTGTCGCTGGCGGAGGAAGCGCCTTTGCTGTACCGGCCAGGGGCCGTGACGCCGGAAATGCTGGAGGCGGTCATTGGGCCGGTGGAGATTGCCAAGGGCGCTTTGACGCATGTCGCCGGGGATCTCCCCTCCCCTTCCCCGGGAATGCGGTACCGACATTACGCCCCCAAAGCCAACGTGGTTTTGGTGACGGGCAGCACCGGGGCTTATGCCCGCTATGTCAACGAGCGGAAAGGCGAAGGGATTTTTGCCCTTTGTTTTTTGGAAGATTTGCCTTTTTTGCAGGTGCCGGCACATGCTTATGGCAGCGAAGCAGAACCCGCCACACTGGGAACCGGCCTTTTTGCGGGACTGCGGGCGGCGGACGGGGCGAATGTGACGAATATCTACGCCCACGGGCCGGCCGCCACAGGCGTGGGGCTTGCGGTTTACAACCGGCTTTTGCGGGCGGCGGATTTTCAGGTAGTTTCACTTTTTGAAATGGATTGACGGGCAGAAAAAAGCGATTAAGAGGATTTGGATAGAATGTGAATGGTATCCCGACAGATGGGGATACTTCTCCTGTAAAGGATGGAATGACAATGATTATCGGACTGACCGGCCAAACGGGGGCAGGCAAAACCACTGCCTCGACGATTTTGGCCAATATGGGTTTTAAAATTGTAGACGCAGACAAAATTGCCCGGCAGGTGGTGGCCACCGGCCGGGGATGTTTGGCTGACCTGGTGCTGGCGTTTTCGGTGGAGATTATTAACAGCGAGGGCGGCCTTGACCGTAAAAAGCTGGGGCAGATTGTATTTGGCAACAAAGAAAAACTGAGAAAACTCAATGAGATTATTTTCCCATTTATTCTGGCCGAGGTGAAAGAACAGCTGACAGGATACGAGGGACCGAAGCGGCCGCCTGTCATTTTGGACGCGCCCACCCTTTTTGAAAGCGGCGCCGACAAGTTTTGCGACGTCATTGTCTCGGTTATTGCGGATAAAGAACTGCGCCGCAGCCGGATTATTGCCCGGGATCATTTGAGCAGCGAGGAAGCGGACAGGCGGATGCGCAGTCAGCATGACGACAAGTATTACACATCCCGCAGTCAGTACGTCATCCACAACAACGACGACCCGGTGGCGCTGCGGCTGGATGTTTTACATGTGCTGGGGCAAATGGGCATTCGGGCCAAGAGCGAAGGCGGCGGCCAATGACTTGGGGGGAGGGTGAGGATGAAAGAGATGAAGCGGGCGCTTGTCTCGGTGATGTTTGGCGTTGTGGCCCTTGTGGCGGCATTTTTTGCCCTTGATTTCGGACTTGACACCTACCACCGGGCCGCTTATCCTCTTGGATATGCCGAGCTGATTGACCGTTACAGTGAACAATACAACCTGCCGCCGGAACTGGTGTACAGTGTGGTGCGCACCGAGTCTCATTTTCGGGCCGGCGCACAAAGTCATGTGGGGGCCAGGGGGCTGATGCAGATTACATACGACACCTTTGAATGGATTCAGATGCGGACCGGGGACAAGGAGCACACCTTTGACGACATGTATGACCCGGAGACCAATGTGCGGTACGGCACCTATCTTTTGGCGGTGTTGATTGAAGAATTTAAAAATGAAGATACGGCGATGGCCGCTTACCACGCCGGGCGGGGCCAGGTGACCAAATGGCTGCAAGACAAAAATTACTCTGCCGACGGCCAAACGCTTACCCATATTCCCTTTGACGATACCTCGGCCTATGTGGCCAAAGTGCGCAGAACCGTTTTGATGTATGTGGAGCTTTATGATTTTTAGGAGGACAAACGATGGCCAATCAGGAAAAAAGCAAAGGCGAGCTGTTGCAGGAAAAACTGTTGCTGAAACCGGAAAATCTGGGTACTTTGATGGCGGAGAGCGAATATCAGACCGCTTTGCAATTTTGCGAGGAATACAAACGCTTTTTGGACGAAGCCAAAATGGAGCGGGAGGCGGTGGAATACGCCATTGCCAAAGCGAAGGACGCCGGTTTCAAAGAATATAAACAGGGAAAAAGCTACAACCCCGGCGACAGGGTGTATATGAATAACCGGGATAAAGCGGTTATCCTGTGCACCATTGGGCAGCGGAATGCGGCGGAAGGGGTGCGCATTATCGCGGCCCATATTGATTCACCCCGGCTGGACTTGAAGCCGCGGCCGCTGTTTGAAGAGGCCCAACTGGCCTACTTTAAGACCCATTACTACGGCGGTATTAAGAAGTACCAGTGGCCGGCCATTCCGCTGGCGCTGCACGGTGTCATCATCAAAAAAGACGGGCAGAAAGTGACTGTCCGCCTGGGTGAAGATTTGGGCGACCCGGTGCTGACAGTAACCGACCTGCTGCCCCATTTGGCCAAAGACCAAATGAAACGGACGCTGGCGGAGGGCATTAAGGGCGAGGAACTGAATATTCTCATCGGCTGCCACCCGTTTAAGGACGACAAGGCGTCGGAAAAAGTAAAGCTGGCCATTATCCAGCTGCTGAACGAAAAATATGGCGTTGTGGAAGCGGACTTTTTGGCGGCGGAGCTTTGCGCCGTGCCCGCCTTTGGGGCGCGGGATGTGGGGCTTGACCGGGCGATGATTGGCGCCTATGGCCACGACGACCGGGTATGCGCCTATACCGCGCTGGCGGCAGCTCTTGACTGCACCGCCCCGACTTATACCTGTGTCACGGTGCTGGCGGACAAAGAGGAAGTGGGTTCAGACGGCAATACGGGGCTTAATTCCCAATACCTTAAATATTTTATTCAGGATATTGCCGAGATGCAGGGGACATCGGGCCGGGCGGCTTTGAGCCAGTCGCTGTGCTTATCCGCCGACGTAAACTGCGCCTTTGACCCCACCTTTGGGGATGTAAGCGAAAAGCGCAATGTCTGCTATCTTCACTATGGTACGGTGATTTCCAAATACACCGGCAGCGGCGGCAAGTATTCGACCAACGACGCCTCGGCGGAATATATGGCTTTCGTTCGGCAGCTGTTGGATAAAGCGGGGGTTGTGTGGCAGGTTGGCGAACTGGGCAAAGTGGACCAGGGCGGCGGCGGCACGGTGGCGAAGTATATTTCCGCTTTGAATGTGGATGTTGTGGATATTGGAGTGCCGGTGCTGTCGATGCATTCGCCGTTTGAGGTTGTATCCAAGGCGGATGTGTATATGACTTACAGGGCATTTATGGCATTTTATCAATAAGAAGCAGGCGCGAAAAAGGGAGGGGGGCTCCCCCCCTCCCTTTTGTGTGTCTGCAGATTGACGCTGCTATTCGCCTATGCCGGGTTCCGAATCGGCGGCGTCCAGCAACGCTTTGGCCTCGGCCAGCTTTTCGCTGGGTACATAAAGGTCCACACCCATGAGGCCGGAGCCGGTGTAGATTTTGAAAAGGCCGCTGGTTTTGGGATATTTTTTGAAGGTGGGACTGTTTTCCGCCGTAAGCAGCGAAATATAGACGTCCGCCTCCATGTCGTCGTAAAGGGTGAGAAGGAGGGCGGGGTCGCCAAATTCGCCTGGCGTGTGACTGCCGGGGAGATTCAGATGCCATCCCTCCTGCAACGGTCCGGCTGGCGGTGCATCCGCCAGAGCAATGCCGCAATCGGCACAGGTGGCAAAGCCTTCCCGATATTCACAGCCGCATTTCGGACACCATGGCATATCGATCCCTCCTTTTCATTGGCTTTATTATAGCATATTTTTACCGGTAATTCTATTTTGCAATCGATTGGCAAAGGAGTTTTTTATGAAAATCCTCTCTTCTCTTGTGGTGCTTATCCCCCTTGTCTTTGGGCTTGCGGCGGGGGCAACGGTTGTACCCGCCAAAATGACCAAGGCTGTGGACATTTTGCTGACTGCGGCGGTAGGGCTTATTTTGTTTACGATGGGGGTATCCCTTGGGGCCAGTCCCACGCTGCTGGATGATTTGCGGCAAGCGGGAATGCAGGCCTTCGCATTGACGGCGGCGGCCATGGTTTGCTCGGTGGCTGTGGTGTATTTGTTGGCCCGCCTGTTTTTGAAGGAGGACGGCCAATGATTATTGTCGCTGTGTGCTGTTTGGCGGCGGGTATTTTGGCAGGGCGGTTTGTCGCCACTGGGGATATGCTGGCTGTCATGGGTGAATACACCCGCATTTTTCTGTATGCCTCTATTTTTTTTGCGGGCATTCAAATAGGCATGGACAAAGAAGTGATCGGCAAAGTGAAAGCCCTTGGCTTTAAAGTGCTTTTCGTGCCGCTGGGCGTCATCATCGGCAGCATTGGGGCGGGGCTTTTGATGGGGCCGATTCTACATATGCCGGTCAACGCGTCGACGGCTGTCACATCGGGGATGGGGTGGTACAGCCTTTCCGCCGTGCTGCTGAAAGACTTGGGTGGGGCGCAGCTGGGCACCACAGCCTTTTTGGCCAATATTTTTCGGGAAGTGTTGTCGCTGATCATCACGGCCGCCGTGGCAAAATATTGCGGGCATTTTGCCGCCATTGCGCCGGCGGGGGCCACCGCCATGGACTCTTGCCTGCCTGCCATTACCAAGGCGACGAACCAGGCGACCGCCGTGGTGGCGCTGATCAGCGGCGTGGTGTGCACCGCGGTGATTCCGGTGTTGGTGCCGCTGGCTTATCAGTTATTACAATAGGCTGTGATGCATGTATTCCAAACAAAGGGCGTCTGTAAAAACAGACGCCCTTTGACATTGGTGTTAAGATGAGAGCCCGGCAATAACTTCGACTTCGACAAGGACGGCGCGGGGCAGTTCGCGGACGGCGACACAGGAACGGGCGGGCTTGCCGACGAAATATTTTTCGTAGACAGCGTTGAAGGCCGCAAAATGCTGCATATCGCTTAGGAAGCAGGTTGTCTTGATGACTTTGTCAAAATCGGTGCCAGCCTCCTCTAAAATGGCTTTGATATTTTGCATGACCTGCTCGGCCTGGACGGTGATGTCACCCTCCACCACCTGGCCAGTGGCGGGATTGAGGGGGATTTGGCCGGAGGTGAAGAGAAAATTGCCCGCCACGACGGCCTGGGAATAGGGGCCGATGGCTGCGGGGGCATGATCGCTATGGATGATTTTGAGCATATTGACACCTCCTTTCTCTATGGAATCGAACCGACAAACGTTGCCCTTTATGATCATACAACTGATATTCGGTCGCAAGACGTTTTAGAGGCGCTCTTCCAGCCAGGCGACAATATCGTTTTGTACCCGGCCGCGGACAAATTCGTTGAGAAGTTCGTGGCGGGCGGTTGGATAGATGCCCAATGTCACATCCTCCACCCCGGCCTTGGTGAGCCTTTCCCCCACTTTGCGGGGGCCGACGCCATAGGCGCCCACGGGGTCTTCCTCGCCGGAGATGATGAGGATGGGGAGCTGTTTTGGCACAGTGGCGTACCAGCCGGAACGATTGCAGCTGTCCAGCATAATGAAGAGGTCGCGGTAAGCGGAGGCGGTGAATATATAGGAGCAATAGGGGTCGGCCACATAGCGGGAGACCACGTCGGCGTCAGAAGAGATCCAGTCGGCAGGGGTGGCTGCATTGGGAATGCGTTTTAAAAAGCCAACACGGGAAAGGGCGGCCAGTTGTTTGGACAAATATCTTTCGCCTTTTTTGCGCACCACACTGCGGGCATAGGCGATGGCGAACCCGGACAAGGGGTTGGGCCCGCTGGTGCCGCTTAATATGGCGCCGTCGATGATATCCCCGTGGCGGGTGAGATAGAGGCGGGCCACAAAAGAACCCATGCTGTGGCCGAGCAGAAATATCTTTTGGTTTCGAAAACGGTTTTTCACCAGCTGGGTAAGTTGATGGGTATCGTCAATCAAATATTGATAGCTGCCCTCGGCACCGCCGAAAAAGCCTTTCATATCGTCGTTGGCTTTGGCCGTATCGCCATGGCCCAAATGGTCGTTGCCGCAAACGGCGATGCCGTTTTTGCACATGGCCTCGGCAAAGCCTTCGTACCGGGCCGTGTATTCGCACATGCCATGGCAAAGCTGGAGCACCGCTTTAATGTCGCCGTCGGGGAGGTAAAGGCGGCAGGCCACCCTGCTTTTTTGGTTGCTGGATGTCATTTCAAAATATTCGGTGCGGCAAGGCATTGCCATCTCCCCTTTCGATGCCGGGCCGCAAAAAAGCAGCCCGCTTTGCCATGATTATACATGAAAACCGGGCAAATGGCCAGCAAAATTGAAAGTGTTAAGATGGTTTATTAATTGACAATCTGAAAAATTTACGCTACACTTTATGGATAGATTAATACTGTTTGGCGTCTTTACCCGCGCGAAGGTGCCAGGCTTAAAAAAGGATGACTTGGATGGAACAGAAAGTAACAGTGGCAGCGGAGAAGTTTGCCCAACTGATTGAATCCCAACTGGCCCGTGTGGCCCGTATGAAGGAAAGCGGCGAGTTTATCCAGTTTGAGGATTTGCAGCCGATTATCATTGGCGTGTGCGGTGGAGACGGCATCGGGCCGGTGATTACCCATGAAGCAGCCCGGGTGCTGGAGTATTTGCTGGGCGAGCAAGTGGCCGCCGGCAAAGTGGTGTTTCAAGAGATTGCCGGGCTGACAATTGAAAACCGGGCCGCCTGCGGCAAAGCGATTCCCGATGATGTATTGGCCGAGTTGAAAAAGTGCCATGTGATTTTGAAGGGGCCGACGACGACCCCCCGGGCCGGCGACCCTTGGCCCAACATTGAAAGCGCCAATGTGGCAATGCGCAAAGAGCTGGATTTGTTTGCCAATGTGCGGCCGGTGAAGGTGCCCGGCGAGGGCATTGACTGGACGTTTTTTCGGGAAAATACCGAAGGGGCGTACGCCATTGGCTCCTGCGGGATGCATATTGACGAGGATTTGAGTTTTGATTTTACGGTGACCACCACCCAGGGTACCCAGCGTATTGCCAAACTGGCGTATGAGTACGCCGCCAACAACGGCAAAAAACGGGTTTCGATTGTGACAAAGGCCAACGTGGTGAAAACCACCGACGGCAAGTTTTTAAAGCTTTGCCAGGAGATGGGCCAGGGGTATTCTGATATTACGACGGACGACTGGTATATTGACATTTTGACGGCCAAGCTGATTGACCAAAAGCGGCGGAAAGATTTTCAGGTTTTTATTCTGCCGAATTTGTACGGCGACATCATCACCGACGAGGCGGCGGAGTTCCAGGGCGGCGTGGGTACAGCGGGCAGCGCCAACATTGGCACCCGGTACGCCATGTTTGAAGCGATTCACGGCTCGGCGCCCCGGATGGTGGCCGAAGGCCGGGACAAGTACGCCGATCCTTGCTCGATGCTGCGGGCGGCTGTGATGCTGCTGGAGCACATTGGCTTTGGGCCGCAGGCAACCCGGTTGGAACAGGCGCTGGACATTTGCATGTACACCGAAAAGAAGTTGGCGGTGACCGGGCGGGACAGCGGCGCCAGCTGCCAGGATTTTGGTGATTATGTCATGGCCACGCTGGCGAAGATATAGGCCTTTTGGTAGGCAAATATTAATTACGGGGGTTATATTATGGCAAAACGGCAGGGCGTTTCGATTTCGGTCATCCGGCGGTTGCCCCGATACCACCGTTTTTTGGGGGATTTGCTGCACAACAGCGTCTACCGTATTTCTTCCCACGAGCTGGCCCAGTTGATGAAGTTGACTGCTTCCCAAATTCGGCAGGATTTAAACTGCTTTGGCGGGTTTGGGCAACAGGGATATGGTTACAATGTAGAGGATTTATATCATGAAATCGGCAAGATTTTGGGCATTGAGAAGCAGCTGCCCATTGTATTGATCGGCGCGGGCAACCTGGGGAAGGCCATTGTCAAGCACATGGATTTTGAGACCAGGGGGTTTCGGCTTGTGGGCGCTTTTGACGCCGCCCCCGAAGTGGCGGGGCAGATGATTGATTCTTTTCATGTAATGCATGTGGATAAGCTGGAGGATTTTTGCCGGATCAGCAAACCGCGGGCCGCCATTTTGTGCATTCCCAAAGAAGGGGTTAAAGGGGTGGTGGACCGACTGATTGCCATAGGCGTCATTGGGTTTTGGAATTTTTCCCACTATGATTTGGCATCCCAGTATGAAAACATTGTGGTGGAAAATGTACACCTTGGGGATTCGCTGATGACACTGGGGTATTTGGTGAACGAAGAATTAAAATAAGCGGTAATATAGAAACCGGCCTTTCGGCCGGTTTCTATGATGTATGGTTATGTGGTGCTCTCATGAATGTGGTTGGCCAGGGCGGCAAACTGCTCCAGTGTCAGCTGCTCGGCGCGGGCGGCAGGGGCGATATCCACGGCGGACAGCAAGGGGCGCAGGACATCTTTGGAAATGGCGAGGCCGTCCGAGAGGCAGTTGAGGAGGGTTTTGCGCCGCTGGGCAAAGGCCGCTTTGATGACCGCAAAGAAAAAAGGCTCGTCCACAAGCGTTACCGGCGGGGTGGGGCGGACATTGAGGCGGATGACGGCGGAGTCCACATTGGGGGCGGGCATGAAGGAGCCGCGGGAGACATCGAAGAGCTTTTTGGGGGTGCTGTGGTACCACACCGCCGCCGAAATGGCCCCGCAATCCCGGGTGCCAAGGGGAGCGCATAGGCGGGTGGCCGCCTCCTTTTGGACCATGACGGTGATGGAGGAGACGGGGAGTTTTTCTTCCAGCAGCTTCATCAAAATGGGGGAGGTAATGTAGTAGGGCAGATTGGCGCAGATGACCACGTCCATGGCGGGAAATTCAGTGCGGAGCAGCTCGGGCAAATCCAGCGCCAGCACATCGCCGTGCAGGACCTTGACATTGGCGCAATCGGCCAGCGTCTCCTCCAACAGGGGCAGAAGGCGGGCGTCGATTTCGACGGCCACAACTTTTTGGGCCGTGGCGGCCAGTTCCCGGGTAAGGACGCCGATGCCGGGACCAATTTCCAGCACGCCGGAAGCCGGCGTCACCCCACCCTCCGCCACGATTTTGGGGCAGATGCCGGGGTTGACGATAAAATTTTGGCCGTATTGCCGGGAGAAGGAAAAGTGGTGCCGCGCCAACAGCGACTTGATGGTGGATATACTGGTAAGTTTATCTGCGGCCATAAAAGCGCCCCTTCCCTTTTGCTGGTCTCTATTATAACACATCCGTTTGAAAGCGCATAGCGACCGGTGGCGACGAAGATGAGAAAAGCGTTGCATCTTGACGGATATTGGGATAGAATAGAGGGGAAACATTTGCGTTATCATTTTTGATGGGAGGGGCAGCCATGGAAAGACGGGACAAGATCAATTATTACCTGGACATTGCCCAGGCGGTGGCATCGCGGGGTACTTGCACACGGCGGAATTTTGGCGCTATCATTGTCAAAAATGATCAGATTATTTCCACCGGATATGTGGGCGCGCCGCGGGGCCGGACCAATTGCACCGATTTGGGCTATTGCACACGGGAAAAACTGAAAATTCCCCGGGGAGAGCGGTACGAGCTGTGCCGGTCGGTGCATGCCGAAGCCAACGCCATCATCCATGCATCGCGGCAGGATATGATGGGCGCCACCTTGTTTTTGGTGGGGCTGGAATTTTCCAACGGCAGCCTGGTGGAAGGGGCTAACCCTTGCGCCATGTGCAAACGGATGATTATCAATGCCGGTATTGCCACCGTCATTGTGCGGGACACACCCAACGAATTCCGCTCGGTGAAAGTGTTTGACGAGTGGGTTGTCAACGATGATTCGCTGGAGGGTGTACGGGGATATTAAGTAGACAGAATGGTACAGGCAGTATGTGTAAGAGAGGTGTCCGGCTTTAATAGCCGGACACCTTTTTTGTCCCGGTGGGGCAGAAGCGTTGGTGCTGCTATAAATATAGAAGTGGAGCAGAGATGCAGCCGCTCCGGCAGGCATATAGCTTGTCGCTTAAGCCGCGACTGGCTCATACTTTTTGGCGCAAAAAATATGCAAAAACATTTTCCTGTGGAACCCACATGGGTTCACCCACGCCCCATCCTTAGGGCAAGGGCATAGGTGCACAGGAAACGCTTGGTTTATGGGGAGACTGTTTTGGGTCTGAGCTGAGGGTACAGACGGTGAAAAAGGCTGGTACCGATATCCAATAGAAATACGGTAGACGTGCAGCCGCTCCGGCAGGGATATAGCCTGTCGCTTGAGCCGCGACCGGCTCATACTTTTTGGCGCAAAAAGTATGCAAAAACATTTTTTGGGGAAACCACATGGTTTCCCCCACCCCCATCCTTAGGGCGAGGGCAAAGGTGCACAGGAAACGCCAGGGCTATGGGGGAGGCTTGTTTTGGGGCTGGTCTGGGGTGCAGACGGTGCAGTGGAAAAGGTCGGCATTGATATTAATGTGAAATCAAAACACGGCAGACGTGTAGCCTCTCCGGCAAGGATACAGCCTGTCGCTCTGGCCGCGACCGGCCCATGCTTTTTGGCGCAAAAAGTATGCAAAAACATTTTTCGGGGAAACCACATGGTTTCCCCCACGCCCCATCCGTAGGGCGAGGGCCTGGGTGCGCGGGAAACGCACAGCCTGGCAGGAGAAAGGTTTTGGATCTGTTTTGGGGTGCAAACGGTGAAGAAGAGAAAGCGTTGGTACCAATGTCAATATAAAATTGGAGTAGACGTACAGCCGCTTTGGCAGGGAGATAGCGTGTCGCTCGGGCCGCGACGGGCCCATACTTTTTGGCGCAAAAAGTATGCAAAAACATTTTTCGGGGAAACCACATGGTTTCCCCAACCCCCATCCTTAGGGCGAGGGCATAGGTGCGCGGGAAACGCTCGTTTTTGGGGAGAACGGTTTTGGCTCTGTTTTGAGTTGCCAAAAAGACCATTCGCCTTGTGTTCTGCCAGATCGTGACCATGATCATATAAGTACCGTTTAGACGCGGCGGGTACGCAAGGGTTATGCCTGTCAAAGAAAAATCCACCCGCTAGTGAAGCGGATGGATCGTTATTGGGTTTATGTAGGCCCTATTGAGATGCTTTGGTGCGGCGGATTGGATGGGCCGTGATAATCGTATAGCTGTAAGCGTTGATCGTAATGATGATATCATTGACATGCACATAAAAATTCTTGCCCTTGCGGGTAATGTCGTGGGCCTCTTTGATTTTTTGCTTACACCAGTCCACCACATCCACGGCATCCAGCCCAAGGTTTTTTTGGATGCGGCCGACACCCAGGGCGGTGGTGTGAACCTGATCCAAATTGGCGAGCAGGTCAGGCGACGACCGAGGCGCCGCCGGTACAAGGGGTACGGCCTGAATGCTTTGCATCAGGGCAATTTGGGTCTCCCGCTCTTTGCGCACTTCGTCAAGGTTTTGGGGGTGCATGATATTGATGAGTTTGACGGCGTAGTCGGAAGCAATGAGGGCGTGGCGTTTGACGTGGGGGGTATTGGCAACCTGGGCCAGCACCCGAAGCGTTTTTTCTTTCACCGGGTCTTTTTCCGTCCGGGCTAGGTCGAGCAGCACGCCGGCCACATTGCGGGCGGCCTGAAATTTAACCTCGCCTTGCCGCCACTTTTCATTGATAAGGAAGCATTGCTCAATGGCGTCGTCCCGCGGAATGCCGGTAAGGGCCAATATATGATTCCCCAGCGCGGTGCTGTAATGGGAGATGGCTTTGTGGTCGTGGGATTTGGCGTCGAAGGCTGCAATGAGCCTTTCTTTTAATTCAGGGATGTCATCCAGCTTTTTGATGATGCCAACGTCACCCATATAGCTGTCTTTTTTGCCTTTCATCATGGCGACCCTTTCCCGTCTTGTTTGGCGCGCGGCGGCGCAAACATCATATCATCCGGCGTTTTTGGCATCGGAGACATTTTTTTCGTGCTGTTCCCAAGTGGAGGCATAGTAGTAATTTTGGTTTTTGTCGGTGACAAAGAAAAGATAGTCGGTATCGGCCGGGCGAAGCGCCGCTTTAATGGCGTCCAGGCTTGGGTTGCAGATGGCGCCGGCGGGCAGGGCCGGGCATTTGTAGGTGTTGTAATAGCTATTGTAGCGGTTGACGTCGCCGGTGATGAAAGGTTTAATGGCGCCTTCCACATAGTTGATGGTAACGTCGCACTGCAGACGCGTGCCCTGGTTCAGGCGGTTGTGGAGGACAGAGGAGACGTTGCGCATTTCACCGTGGCCGAAAGATTCTTTTTCAATGATGGAGGCCAACGTAATGACCTGATCCATGGTGAGGCCGATGGCGGCCGCCTCGGCCCGCAGGTCAGCTGTGACGCTGTCTTCGGTGTGGGTGAGCATGCGGCGGATGATGGAATCGGGGGTTTCGTTATCGTAAATTTCGTAAGTGGCGGGGAAAAGATAACCCTCCAGGGCAAAGCAGCGGTTGGGGTTTGCTTCCTGGGCGGCAATTAGGGGGAAGGTGGAGAAGTCGCCGCTTTGGGCTGCGGCAATGAATTCGGCGGCGGTGCAAACGCCCTTTTCCTCCAAAGTCATGCCGATGCGGGCCAGCGTATAACCCTCGGGCACAGCAAGGGTGAGGACGACGGGGGCGCTGGATTGGAGTGGGTCGGAAGAGGCGGAGGGAGAAGAGGCATCGCCGGGCAGAGGGGCCGATTCCGGCAGGCTTTGGGCCGGCGGTGCAGCCGAAAGGCTTTGTTCGGAGGATGAGGCGGCAAAGGGGCGGCCGCAGGCGGACAGAGCAGAGGCGGCCAGCAGAATGATTAAAAAAAGAACCGCGAGGCGGTGTTTTTGTTGATTCATGAGGGTTTGTCCTCTCCTTCTTGTTTTGTCAGGATTTAGCGGTTTTTGCCGATGGTTTTAGTGTACCACAAACGCGGGTAAAAAACCAGAAAGAATGTCGCTGGTAATGTTGCCGCCAGACAAAATCCCCGAAGAAAATAAACGGGCATCTTGCTCAAAAATGCTCATTGTGGTACAATTATGGCAACGCGATTTCCGCCAGACGACCCAAGATGAAAACGGCTCATATTGATGGAGGTGTTCACAATGGCAAAGACAAAAGTTGCGATTTTAGGAACCGGTTTTATTGCGAATATTCATATTGAAAGTTACCAGCGCTTTGTGCCCGACGCCGAGGTTGTGGCGATTTACGGGCGGGACAGCGCCCATGTGAAAGAGTTTGCGGCCAAACATCATATTCCGGCCTGGTATGACGACATTGACAAACTGTTGGCCGAGGCAGACGCGGATGTTGTGGATATCTGTTTGCCCAACTACCTCCATTATGACGCCTGTATGAAGGCGGCGGCCCAAAACAAGCATATCATTATTGAGAAACCGCTGGCGATGACGCTGGAGCAGGCGGATGAAATGATTGCCTTTTGCAAGCAAAAAGGCCTGAAGCTGATGTATGCCGAGGAACTGTGCTTTGCGCCCAAGTACGAGCGGGTGCGGGCGTTGGTGGAATCGGGGGCTGTGGGCGACGTGTATATGCTTAAGCAGGCGGAAAAACATTCGGGGCCCCACAGCAAGTGGTTTTACCAAAAAGAGACCGCGGGTGGCGGCGTGATGATGGATATGGGTTGTCACGCGTTGGCCTGGTTCAGATGGATGACGAAAAACGCCAAGGTGAAAACCGTGTTTGCCGATATGAAAACGGTGCTGCACAACAACATTACCGACTGTGACGACAACACCATCACCATTGTGGAATTTGAAAACGGCGTGGTGGGCATGGCGGAGGACAGCTGGGCCCGGCACGGCGGCATGGACGACCGCATTGAGATTTACGGCACCAAGGGTGTGTCCTATGCCGATTTGTTTAAAGGCAACGCGGCCCTTACATACAGTCTTGACGGATATGATTACGCCAGTGAAAAAGCCGGATCCTCCAAGGGGTGGACATTTACTGTCTTTGAAGAGGCGTTTAACCAGGGATATCCCCAGGAGTTGGCCCACTTTATCAAGTGCGTGCGGGAGGATTTGACACCCCTGGTGACCGGCGAAGACGGCCGGGCGGTGCTGGAGATCATTTACGCCGCCTATGAATCGGCCCGGACGGGACAGAAGGTGGCGCTGCCTTTCCACAAAAAGGTGAAATACCCCATCGAGCTGTTGCTGGGTGAATAGAGAGCTGAGGTTGGAAGAATGAAAGTAAGCACTTTTGCGTCCCAACAAGAGGCGGGCGCTTATATTGCCGGATGCATCATTGAAATTGTGAAAAGAAAGCCGGACGCCCTTTTGTGTTTGGCGGCAGGCCACACCTCTCTTCCGGTGTTTGACGCCCTGATTACAGCTTACAAGGCGGGGACAGTGGATTTTGCCCAAACCCGCATTGTGGGCGTGGACGAATGGCTGGGCATGGAAAACTTCGGAAGCGGCAGCTGCGGACGCTTTTTGAAGACGAATTTTTTTGACAAGGTGAATTTGCAGATGGCGCACATCCGGCTTTTTGATTCCCAGACCCAAAACCCGGACGGGGAGTGTAAAGCGGTGGAGGCGTTCATCGACAGCCGGGGCGGCATGGATTACCTGCTGCTGGGGATGGGAATGAACGGACATTTGGCGCTGAACGAGCCGGGGGAAAGTTTTACGGCAGGTGCCCACGTGGCGCCGCTGGCCCAGACCACCAAAGAGGTGGCACCCAAATACTTCCCCGAAGGTATGCCGCCCATTGAAAGCGGCATCACCTTGGGCATTGGCAATTTAATGGCGGCCCGCGTCATCCAGCTGGCGGTGTTTGGGGCGCATAAGCAAAAGACGGTGAAGCGGCTTTTGGAGGGAGAGATTTCCACCGATTGCCCGGCCACCGCCCTGCGCACCCGGGAGGATACCGAGCTTGTTCTGGATGAAGAAGCGGCAGGCTGAGCAGGCTTGCCGCCAACCGTTGAAACAATCAAGCAGCCGCCGGCCATTGGCCGGCGGCTGCTTGATTGTTTCGGGCCCCCAGACTAAACGCGGGGTTTGGTGACGCTTTGGCGATAAAGGGGGGAATTTGGTACCGACATCAATATAGATATTAGAGCAGACGTACAGCCGCTTTGGCAAGGATGTTGCCTGTCGCTCGGGCCGCGACCGGCCCATACTTTTTGGCGCAAAAAGTATGCAAAAACATTTTTTCGGGGAAACCACATGGTTTCCCCACCCCCCATCCTTAGGGCGAGGACATAGGTGCGCAGGAAACGCGCGGGCTATGGGGAGGACGGGTTTGGGTCTGCTTCGGGGGTGCAGCGGGGAAGAGGAGAATCGTTGGTGCTGATATATATGGCAGTGAAGCAGAGGTGCAGCCGCTTCGGCAAGGATGTAGCATGTCGCTCGGGCCGCGACCGGCCCATGCTTTTTGGCGCAAAAAGTATGCAAAAACATTTATTGGGGAAACCACAAGGTTTACCCACACCCCAACCGTAGGGCGAGGACATAGGTGCGCAGGAAACGCGCGGGCTATGGGGAGGACGGGTTTGGGTCTGCTTCGGGGGTGCAGCGGGGAAGAGGAGAATCGTTGGTGCTGATATA
>JAVBNO010000039.1:0-30446 GCA_031551485.1 Oscillospiraceae bacterium | reverse complement strand
ATACGCCTCCGTGTATATGTTAGCTCTAAAGTCCACCAACTTCCATTAACGTCTATCCGGAAAAATGGCGTACATTTAGGGCGTACATAGCAAATATTCAGTTGTTAGCTTGCCGCGGAAGGTGGCTGATTATCAAGGTTTCAAGGGCATCCCCGGTATATTTGCACCTGAGTTTTTCGAGTCAGCCCCGTTATGATCACTTCGATATGCTTCCATGCTCGGCTATCATAGCACAGCCGCCGCCATGCCGTCAAGCCAAATAATGCTACCCAAGAGGGGGAAAAGGCATCAGCGCCCTTTCCCCTCTTCTTTGTAAGAATTAATCAGACATCCCGCCAAAATAATTTTGCGTTCCGAATCGGAAAGATCGGACAAATGCAGGGCAATCTCCCGTACAAACCGCCCGATGATATAGGCTTTCAACGTTTCGGTTTTCTCTTCTACCGCTTTGCGCACACCGGGAATGAAAATATAATCCCCCACCTCAAAGCCCGGTTTGCCTTTCATTAAAAAGGGCAGCATCCCCCAGTTGATAAGGTTGGAGCGGTAGCGCTTGGTGGCATATTCTTCTGCGATATTGGCCCATCCCCCCAGCACTTTTTGGCAAGAGGCCGCTTGTTCGCGGGCAGAACCGTCCCCTGGTTTCACTGCGTACACAACGCTTCCGATGCCAATGTCCCCGTCTTTGTCCGCAAAATCCAATTTATCAATGGCTTGATAAATTGATGCCGTCAACGGCAGTTTGGCCATGTTTTTCCCGCTTTGGCGCTGTTGCTCCAGCAAGGCCACCGTTTTGGCCCGCTGCACATACTCCGGTGCTTTGCGGCTTAAGGTAAACTCCGCCAGCTTGTATGGGTTGGACCGGTAAGAGGATGTTTCGCCGGAAGGGATCAGCTCGTCGGTGGTGGTCACCGGGTCGCTGATGAGAGCCGCCACTTGCAAAAGCAGATGGGTCGGCAGCGGCGGCATCTCCGGCCAGTCGGCACTGTTGGGGCCAAATTTTAACGCAACCCGTTCGTCGGGATGCCCGACGCCGTTGTACACCCGGCTGTCGTAAGGGGATGTATCAAAATGATACGCCGGCACCGCGAAATCGGTGTCGATGTCGGTGGCGGGGGTCAGGCGGCCGCCCCGGGCGGCTGTAGCCGCAATAGAGCGGGCGTCCATAAGGGCCACCCAGGCAATTTGGCCTGTGGCGGGCTGGGAACCTTCCCGGTTGGGGAAGTTGCGGGTGGTGTGACGGATACTGAAGGCATTGTTGGCAGGCACATCGCCGGCGCCGAAGCAGGGCCCGCAAAACGCGCTGCGAATGCTGGCGCCCACAGCCATTAAATCGGCCAAGCGCCCATTCTTCATCAGCTCCAAAAAAATAGGCTGGCTGGAGGGGTAAACAGAAAGATTGAACTCGCCGTTGCCCACCGATTGTCCCCGCAGAATATCGGCGGCGGCACAGATATTTTCGTAGGTGCCGCCGGCGCATCCGGCAATCACGCCTTGCTCCACCCGCAAACAGCCGTCGGGGCCAATTTTATCCGCCAGCGTCAGGCGGGTGAAATCGCCTTCCAGCTGCTTTTTGGCGGCATTTGCCGCTTCATTCAAAATATCGGCGGCATTGGCGTTCACTGTCTCAATGGTATAGGCGTTGCTGGGGTGGAAGGGCATGGCAATCATCGGCTTAATCGCCGACAAATCCACCTCCACCGCACCGTCGTAATAGGCCACGGCGTCGGGGCCGAGCTCTTTGTAGGCGTCAGGCCGGCCATGAATGGCAAAAAAGTCTTTTACGGCGCTGTCGGTTTGCCAAATGGAAGACAGGCAGGTGGTTTCGGTGGTCATCACGTCAATGCCGATGCGGCTTTCCACCGAAAGCCCGGCAATGCCGTCGCCCACAAACTCCAGCACCTTGTTTTTCACAAAGCCCTCTTTAAATACCTCGGCAATAATGGCAAGGGCCGCATCCTGGGGCCCCACCCCTTTTTGCAACTTGCCGGTCAGCCGGACACAAATAATTTCCGGATAGGCGATATCATAGGTTTTGCCCAGCAGCTGTTTGACCAGCTCGGGGCCACCTTCGCCAATGGCCATTACGCCCAGGGCGCCGTAACGGGTGTGGGAATCGCTGCCCAAAATCATTTGGCCGCAAACCGTATGCATTTCCCGCATATATTGATGGATGACCGCCTGATGGGCGGGCACATAGATGCCGCCGTATTTTTGGGCGGCGGAAAGCCCGAAGACATGGTCATCCTCGTTAATGGTGCCGCCCACCGCGCACAGGCTGTTGTGGCAGTTGGTTAAGACATAGGGCATGGGAAAACGGGTGAGACCGGAGGCCCGGGCCGTCTGAATGATGCCCACATAGGTGATATCGTGGGAGGCCAGACAATCAAATTTCAGCTGCAGACGCTTGCTGTCCGGCAGCGTGTCGTGGTCTCGCAAAATGCGGTAAGCCATTGTACCTTTGGCCGCCTGGGCGGCGGGCGGGCTCTGGCCAAACGCTGCCGCCAGCGCTTCGGGCACATTGGCAACCAGCATGTTCCCTTCTTTTAAAAAGACGCCGCCTTTGTAAAGTTTAATCATCGGTAATCTCCCCTTGGGCTATACTCTGTAGTAAGCGTATTCTGATACGCCTGTTTTCATGATCAGGCGAAGGGTCAGACATTGATGCGGAACAAAACGACATCGCCGTCTTTCATCACATATTCTTTGCCTTCGCTGCGCACAAGGCCTTTCTCTTTGGCCGCCTGAAAACTGCCGCACTCCATCAATTGATCAAAGTGCACAACTTCGGCGCGAATGAAGCCACGCAAAAAGTCGGTGTGAATTTTACCGGCAGCCTGGGGTGCTTTGATGCCCTGGGTAATGGTCCAGGCCCGCACTTCCGGCTTGCCCGCCGTCAAAAAGGAAATGAGCCCCAGCAGCTTATAGCTGGCGGCAATCAGCCGGTCAAGGCCCGACTGGGTCAGGCCCACATCCGCCAAAAACACCAGCTTATCCTCCGGGGGCAGCTCGGCAATTTCCTCCTCCAGCTTGCCGCAGATGGGAATCACTTCGGCGCCTTCTTCGGCGGCAATGGCTAAAATGGCTTGATAGCGTGGGTTTTCCTCCAGCTTGCCGCCTGTAAAATCCGCCTCGTTAAAATTGGCGGCGTAAATAACCGGCTTTGCCGACAAAAGGGGTACCTCGCCAAGCAGTGCGGCTTCCTCCCCGTCGCAGGGGAAGGTGCGGGCCGTTTTGCCTTCGTCCAAATGGGCTTTCAGCCGGGTGAAAAAATCGGCCTCGGCGGCCATTTTCCGGTCCCCGCTTTTGGAAGCCTTCTGGGCTTTGTCAATGCGCCGCTCCACCAGCTCAATGTCGGATAAAATCAACTCCAGATTGATGGTTTCAATGTCCCGGGTGGGATTCACATCCCCGTCCACATGCACAATTTCGCCATCCTCAAAGCAGCGTACCACATGAATAATGGCGTCCACTTCCCGAATATGGGCCAGGAATTTATTGCCCAGCCCCTCCCCTTTGGAAGCGCCCCGCACCAGCCCGGCAATGTCCATAAACTCGATGACAGCGGGGGTGATTTTCTCGGGGCTATAAATATCCGCTAGCTTTTGCAGGCGGCCATCGGGCACAGCCACCGTGCCCGCGTTTGGCTCAATGGTGCAAAACGGATAGTTGGCGGAGGCGGCCCCCGCGTTGGTAATGGCGTTAAACAGGGTGGATTTGCCCACATTGGGCAGTCCCACAATTCCCAGTTTCATTCTTATTTCTCCCCCTGTGCAAAAAATCAAGCAATGCCGCGCGACATGGCAACCCGGCTTACAAATACCGGTTGCCGCGGCCGCCCGACGAACGGCGATTATTGTAATTGCGCCGGCGGCGGTTGCGGCTAATCATAATGAAGATATATAACGCGATGAGTGTCACAATTAAAATCAGGGCGAATTTAACCCAAAAGTACTGAAGCAGTTTTTGGGCTTCGTCCAGGGCGAACAAAAGCGTGCTGCGGCTGACAGAAGAACCGGCCACCAGTTTAATCTGCCCCAATTCCTCGCCGCTTAACATCACGTGGGCCATGCCAATTTCCTGCCCCCGCTCCACCGGGGCGTCAATATATTCGGGAATTTCGGGAATAAACTGAATGCTGCCCACTTCCACATCCGCCGGCACAAGGGAGGTGAACGCCTCGGCGCACACCAAATTGACATGGTCCTCCTCGCCCGAAAGGCGCACCGGCACTTCGGTAATGGCTTTGTTCTGCTCGGCCAGCTTTTTGACTACAAATGTCTCGAAGGCCCATTCATATAGTTTGCGAGTTTCGTCAAAATCATAGCGTTCAGGATAGATGGCGCCGTTTTCATCCTTGTAGGGGGCGTTCATCAGCACCAGCAAATAGGTAAACCCATCCCGGGCCGCCGTTGTCACAAGGCAGCGCCCCGCTTCGTCCAGGGTGCCGGTCTTAATGTTGGAAACCGGGCCGTAATAGTACTGGCTGCCCTTTTGAATCATCCAGTTGGTCGTGGTCATCACCAGCGATTCCTGCTTGTTGGTGGGGCCAATTTCCATTGTGGGGGTGTTGGCGATCTGTGTAAATCCCGGCACGTCTAAAGCGTAGCGGGCAATCAAATTCATATCATAGGCCGTTGTGTAATTTTCCGGGTCATGCAGACCGTTGGGGTTGGCGAAGTGGGTGTTCTTGGCGCCAATGTCCGCCGCTTTCTCATTCATCATTTCCACAAAAGCGGAAATGGAACCGTCCCCCACATAGTCCGCCAACATCAGCGCGGCCTCGTTGCCCGACTGTAAAAGCGAAGCGTATAAAAGGTTTCGGATGCTCACCTCTTCGCCCAAATAAATGCCGGCCAGGCTGGCATTGGTATTGTACAGCATGTCCTGGATATACAGCTTCAGCGGCAATTTGATGCCGTCCAGGTCGTCCACCTTTTCCAGCACCAAAATGGCGGTCATAATTTTGGTCAAAGAGGCTGGATACATTTTTTCCTGGGCACTGCGCTCGTAAATGACCTTGTCCGTATCCAAATTCACCATGTAAACCGCTTTGGCGCGAATGTCAAAGGGGGGAACGTAAGAGGCGTAGGCGGGGACAGCCGTATGCACGATCAGGGAAAGCGCACACAAAAATGCCAATAGCATGGAAAAAATTCGCTTTTTTTGCATATGGATTTCACCCCGCAGATTGTGTATACTTGTCTGTAACGCATGGCGGCCCGGGCCGTCATGGTGTGACCTTATTATTATAGCAGAAAATCACAAACTGTAAACCGGGTAATCCCGGTGATGTTTGTATTCATATTCATTCAGAATACACCCCGTTTGTGATGAAACAATGGAAAAGGAGGCAAAGAGTATGACAGAAAAACAGTATGGATTTGACACGCTGGCAATTCACGCAGGCTATGTGGCCGACCAGGAGAATCACTCGGTGATGTTGCCCATTTATCAAACCACGGCCTACGAGTTCGAAAGCTCGCAGCACGCCAAAGACCTGTTTGAGTTGAAAGCACTGGGCAATATTTACAGCCGCATTAACAATCCCACTGTGACCGCGTTGGAAGAGCGCATCGCGGCACTGGACGGAGGCGTGGGTGCCCTTTGTATGGCGTCGGGACATGCCGTTATTTTTAACACCCTGCTCAACTTGGCGGGCGCCGGAGACGAGATCGTTTCCTCGCTGCAAATTTATGGCGGTGCCATTAACATGCTCAATGTCACTTTACGCAATATAGGCATTGACGTCAAGTTTGTCAAGGGCGACTCCGCCGAGGAATGGGAAAGCCTTGTCACCCCCAAAACCAAGGCCTTCTTTCTGGAAGCGGTGGGTAACCCCAACGCCAATGTGGCCGATATTCCCGCCATTGCTGCCGTGGCCCACAAGCACGGCATCCCCTTGATTGTCGATTCCACCTTCACCACCCCCTACCTGTGCAAGCCTATCGAACTGGGGGCGGACATTGTTGTCCACTCCGCCACCAAATATCTGGGCGGCCAGGGCACTTCGATGTGCGGTGTCGCGGTGGATTCCGGCAACTTTTCTTTTGCCGGCAACCCCCGCTTCCCCCAATATAATGAACCGGACGTCAGCTACCACGGCGCCATTTTCGCCAAAGACTTTGGAAACGCCGGTTTCATCATCCGGCTGCGTACATTAATGCTCCGGGACGTGGGCGCCTGCCTCTCCCCTTTTAATGCTTTCTTCATCTACCTGGGCATTGAAACACTGGGGCTGCGGATGGCCCGCCACTGTGAAAACGCGCTGGCGGTGGCCCAATGGCTGGAAGCGCACCCCAAAGTGGCCAAGGTCAATTTCGCCGGACTGCCAAGCTCCCCCTACTACAAGCTGGCCCAAACCCTGTTGCCCAAGGGCACTGGCGCCGTCTTCACTTTCGAATTGGAAGGCAGCCGGGAAACAGGAGCCCAATTCATTGACGCGCTGAAACTCATTAAAAATGTGGCCAATGTGGGGGACAGCCGCACGCTGGTCATTCACCCCGCTTCCACCACCCACAGCCAGCTTTCCGAAGACCAGCTGGTGGAAGCCGGCATTACCGCCCGCACGGTGCGCCTTTCCGTCGGCCTTGAAAATGTGGAGGATATTATCGCCGATCTTGCCCAGGCCATTGACGCCGCCACCAAATAAAAAGCGGCCGCATCTTTTGCAATTGATAAGAGACCCCTTTTTGCTTTGGCAAAAAGGGGTCTCTTTTGATCTTGTACATTTTGGAAGACATCCCTGCATATATATTGATGTGGACTTTTACCGTTATAAATATTCTGATAACGAGGTGTAGTAGTATGGGTAAGAAAACCCTGGCTTTGTTCGTGTGCGGCGCGCTGCTTTTGGGAATGGCGGTACCCGCTTTTGCCAGCGATGAATTTGCCCCGCCGGAAGAACCCGCCATGGCCGTCATCACCGACGATATCATCGCTTCCGAAACCATTGCCGCCAACGACATCAACCCAGCCAAAGACCTGCCCGCCAGCTCGGCGGTGCTTATGGATGTGACCACCGGCACAATTCTGGTGGCTTTTAACGAACGACAGCGGATCGCCCCCGCCTCCATCACCAAAATTATGAGCCTGCTTTTATTTGCGGAGGCATTGGACAGCGGCAAAATCAGCCTTGAGGATGTTGTTACCTGTTCCACCTATGCCGCCTCGATGGGGGGAAGCCAAATTTGGCTGGAGCCTAACGAGACGATGACGGTGGATCAGCTTTTGCGGGCTGTGGCCGTGGGCAGTGCCAACGACGCCACTGTGGCGCTGGCCGAACATATTGCGGGCAGCGAAAGCGCCTTTGTCCAGGCGATGAACAAGCGGGCCGCCGAGCTGGGCATGTCGGATACAAACTTTGTTAACGCCTGCGGCCTGGATGCGGACGGTCATCTCACCTCCGCCCGCGACGTGGCCCTGATGTCCCGGGCGCTTTTGGGTCATCCGATCATCATTCAATACACCACCATTTGGATGGATAGCCTGCGGGATGGCGCCACCCAGCTTGTGAACACCAACCGACTGGTGCGCACCTATCCCGGCATCACCGGGCTTAAAACGGGCACCACCGACAAAGCGGGCAGCTGCCTGGCTGCTTCGGCCATGCGGGATAATCTGCATTTGGTGGCCGTCGTGCTGGGCAGCCCCACCAGCGACCAGCGGTTTGCCGCCACCCGGGCGCTTTTGGACTATGGCTTTGCCAACTACGAAATGGCGCTGCCCCCTGCCGTTGCGCCCGAAGAGCTCAAACCGGTCAAAGTGCTGCGGGGCATGGATCCCGTCGTGACCCCGGTGCCCGATACCCCCGCGGGTTTTTTGGTGGAAAAAGGCAAAGGCGCTTCCATGGTGCAAACGGTGCAGCTTAATCCGTCGGTCACCGCGCCGGTGGAAAAGGGCCAGGTTGTGGGCAAGGTTGTCTTGTCCATCGACGGCAGCGTGGTAGGGGAATATCCCCTGCGGGCAGAAAAAGCGGTTGACAAAATGACATTGGGCGGCGCACTGTATAAACTGTGGAGTGCGGCTTTGCGGATGAAATATTAAAATCAAGGAATGTGATCAAACGGCAAGGCACATGGTCTCCCCCTTATACTGGCGGGGCCATGTGCCTCCTTTTTGACCAAAAAATCTGGAAACATTTCTCTTTTCTCGACCCTTTCCGCGCTTGAAATAGCTGTGGGTTTAGGGTACAATATAAGCAGAACATTGTATGAAAAGGTTGGGATGGAAAATGTCGCTCACTGTCAACCCCCGCTTTTTGGGGGACTTTGTCCAACAACATGAATTAGACGCCATTCAGCCCCAGATAACTGCTGCTCACAATACGCTGCATAACGGCAGCGGGTTGGGCAGTGATTATCTGGGGTGGTTAAATTTACCGAAAACATATGACAAAGCGGAATTCCAGGCCATTAAGGCGGCTGCCAAAAAAATTGCGTCCGACAGCGACGTTCTTGTGGTCATCGGCATTGGCGGTTCTTATCTGGGCCCCCGGGCGGCGCTGGAATTTTTGCGTTCCCCCAACTACAACGCCCTGTGCAAAGACACCCCCCAAATACTCTTTGCGGGCAACAATATTTCCCCCGCCTATTTAAACGAAATCATGGCCCTTTGCCAGGGCAAGCGGGTGTCGCTTAACGTAATCTCCAAATCCGGCACCACCACCGAGCCGGCGCTGGCTTTCCGGGTGCTGGGGGATATGTTGAAAAAGCAATACGGCGACGACGCCAAGGACCGCATTTATTGCACCACCGACAAATCTCGGGGCGCCCTTAAAGGCCTTGCTGACCGGGAGGGTTACCAAACTTTCGTCATCCCCGACGATGTGGGCGGGCGCTATTCGGTGCTGACGGCCGTGGGGCTTTTGCCGCTGGCGGTGGCCGGCATTGACATTGACAAGCTGATGACCGGGGCGGCGGACGCCCGAAACGCCCTTTTAAACGAAAGCATTGCCGCCAACGACTGCTATTTGTACGCGGCCCTGCGCAATATTTTATATCGCAAAGGCAAAGGCATTGAAATGCTGGTCTGCTACGAACCGGCCTTTGGCCAGATGGCGGAATGGTTCAAACAGCTTTTTGGCGAAAGCGAAGGCAAAGACGGCAAAGGCCTTTTCCCCGCCTCCGCGGGTTTTTCCGCCGATCTGCATTCTCTGGGCCAAATTATCCAGCAAGGGCGGCGCCATCTGTTTGAAACCGTGGTGGATATCCAGTCGCTGGGCCAAAACCTCTTTATCCAAAACGATCCCGCCAATGCCGACGGCCTTAACTTTTTGGCAGGCCAGCAAATGTCGGTCATTAACCGCAAAGCCATGGAGGGCACCATTTTGGCCCACACGGCGGGGGGAGTGCCCAACATTGTTCTGCAAATGCCCCAAGCCGATGAATACGAACTGGGGTATATGATTTACTTTTTCGAAAAAGCCTGCGCCATCAGCGGTTATCTGCTGGGGGTAAACCCCTTCGACCAGCCGGGTGTGGAAAGCTACAAGCGCAATATGTTTGCCCTTTTGGGCAAACCCGGCTACGAAAAAGAGCGGGAAGCGCTGGAGGCCAAGCTGCTGTAAGCGTCATTTTGCCATTTCCGCCTGTTTGCAGGCTACTTTATACATTAGCATTAAAAGGAGGAATGTTCACATGGTTCAACTCATTGTGGGCAACAAAGGTTCCGGCAAAACCAAAACCCTGATCCGCATGGTCAACGAGGCGGTGGAAACATCCAACGGCAATGTGGTGTGCGTGGAAAAAGGTTCGGTTATGACCTTTGACATCAATTACCAGGCCAGGTTGGTCGACATCGACGATTATGCCGTCGACGGATTTGACACTTTCTACGGTTTTATTGCCGGGCTTTGCGCCTGCAACTACGACATAACCGATTTGTTTATTGACGCCACGCTGCGCATTGGCGGACGGGATTACGCCGCGTTTGCCAAGATGGTGGAAAAACTGAATGTGCCCGCTTTCGAAAATATTAACATCACATTCACCGTCTCTTGTGACGCCAGCGAACTTCCCGACAGCATCAAATCTTTTATTCTGTCGTAGGCAACCTCCTGACGCGCCCCAAAAACGCCCCGCCGGCGGATCGGCAAGGGCGGTTTTAAAGTACAGCATAAACGCCGGTGCAGCCCCAGGGCCGCACCGGCGTTTTCAGTTTTTACTTATTCGTCAATCACAGGGCCGCGGTTAATAATCGTCAGGGGATCAATATACTTGCCGTCCTGTTTCATGGCAAAGTGCAAATGAGAATCCATTTCCTGCTCGGCGGGTATAATATCGAGCAGGCCAATGGGCTGCTTAAGGGTCACTTTTTCGCCTGCCTTCACGCTGACCTCGGGTGCCAGACCGCAGTAGACAGAGACAACGCCGTCGCTGTGCTCAATTTCCACCACCGTACCCCAAAGGGGGTCTTTGTAGACGCTGGAGACAACACCGTCGCCCACTGCCTGCACCTCGGCACCTTTGGCCGCCCGCATGTCTATGCCGTCGTGGGTGCGCCATACTTTCAGTGTGGTGTTTTTCACCAACTCTCCGCCGGAGTAGGTTTCAATCACTTCGCCCATAACCGGTAAGCCATAGGCCAAGGTCTGCACCACGGGCAAATTCGTTGGCTCCTCTGATGGCGGTGTAAACTCGCCAGAGGGCAAATCCGATGAGGACAATTCGGGCGATGGTAATGATTCCGTGGAGGCTTTGGGAATCAGGTCCTGCGGATTTTCGGTTGGGGTGATTTCCGGGAATGTCCAAGTGCTTGCGCCTCCTTGCTGTGAGATCAAATTATTATTGTCCTGGGTGATATTGCCGACGGTTCTATCCGCCGCCGCCCAGGCCGCGCCGGCCGCCCCCACCAGGCAGACTGCCAGCACAGCGTAAAAGCCCTTGCCGGATATAAATCGGGAAAACTTACCTTGTGAGAATTGCGGTTTACTCATAATCCATAGCTCCATTCCGCCGCCAACGCTTTTGGTGTGTCGGCCTATTGTTCAAAATTAAGGGTTTTCAGGGGAGATTTCCCTTTTCCCTCCCATGTACTGGTTATTTTGAACCGGAATGTTTCCAATTATGCAAGCTTTTGGGCAACTCACGACGCAAAAAATAACAAAAGGCCCATATGCTGCTATCCAAAACGGCATATGGGCCTTTTTTGAAGTAGATGATTCCAGCGCCTGTTACAGCTCCCGGAGTGCTTTGGGGTTGGCCAAAACAGCCACAATGACCATGGGCAAAGTAATGATAGTCTGAACGATGTACTGGGCATAAGGGCTGAAGCTCAAGATGCTGAGCGCATTACCCAATGCGGTCCACAACCACAATCCCAACGCGCCATATAAAACAGGGGCGATTCGGTTGTCCAGCGCCCGAGAGGAATAGACGACAGCCCATATAAACACCAGTGTAGGAACCAGGGACCAGCCGCCAAAAGAAGGTGCAAAAGCCTGTATGCGATACATGATCAGTATCGACGAAACCCCGGCCATTGCTCCGGCCACCGGATAAGCCAAAAAGGCAGCCAGGCTCTTTGTCCATTTGCGTTGGGCAGCGGGCAAACCAATGGGTGTAAGCGCATTATACAATACCCCCAGCCCAAACACGACCAATCCTACCACCAGCAGCAACACCCAGGGCGGCACCGAGCTTTCCAGCGGCTCGGGCATGCCCTGTGTGACAAGCAGGCAGATACCCACATACAACGGGATCAGCATCAAAGAGGTGATGACGGCGGGGGCGCGCAACACCGCAATCAGCAGCCCGGAAAAAGCGCCCGCCACAATGCACGCAATAATGGCGAGCACGATGGAATGGGTCACAGCAAAAACGCACCCGCCCAATGATGCCAGACCCGCCAGGGAAAAATCCGGTCCGGCGGCCCGGCAAGTCAGAATGAAACCGGCTGCAAATGGCAGCATGGAAAAAAGCTGCATGGCTATGTTGCGGGCGTTTATCGGGCTAAAAAACATTCTGCCGGCAGCCCCGATGCCCAGCATCAACACAATCAACAGCCCCATGATTACAAAACCCAGCCCTTTGGCCACAAATCCCCCTTGGTCGGGGGTATACTGCACGTCGGCAGGGGCGGTGCGCGGGGGCGGAGAATAGACCGGCGGCTGTGCCGGCATTGTGGCTACGCCTTGAGGTTTTTCGGACTGGGCAGCGCCGCAAAAAGGACAAACTGTTTCTGTGCCAATTTCTTTTCCGCAATGTTTACAACCAGGCATCAAAACCCTCCTCAGATGTCGTATTTTTGTCTTTGTGCGTTTGCCATTGCACAAATCTATGTTGTCCCGGCCGCGCCGGGCTAACATCATAGCTTTACTTTAAAGCAGTGAACATCCAGTTAATGCCATATCGATCCCGCAACGAACCGTGAAGGCTGGCGAAAAAGGAAGGGGCCAGCTCCATATACACCTGTCCGCCTTCTGCAAGTGTGTCCCAGGCCTTTTGCACGGCGGCGGCGTCCGGGGTGGTGATGCTCACATACATATTGTCGCCGGCGGTGCTTCTGTCTTTGCTGTCGGCGCACATCAGTTCTGTGCCGTCCAGCTGTAAACGGGCGTGCAACACCAGTTTTTGATCCGCTTCGGCAATGGGGAACGCCGGATTGGGGGGCATGTCGCCATAGGTTTGCATCTCTGTAATCTTGGCGTCAAAAGCTTTTTCATAAGTTTGCAGCGCGTCGGCACAACAGCCGTTAAACATCAAATAGTGTCCTAACATTTTTAACCATCTCTCTTTTAAATTCAATAAAACCGGATGAATTACTCATCCGGTTTTATTATACCACCAACGTGTAATTTTGCACTTCGTTTTTTTTGGTTAATTCTACAAATTTTATGGCATTACTGTCCAACTTACGCGGTTTCGCGCCGCGGCTGCCCAAAAATCACAAGCGCGTTTTGCGGCGGGTGATGATGTACATTGACATAGCGGTGCTGTACGGGTACGATATACTGATTGTATATAATTCGATTGAATATACAAAAATCATGCGAATTGTCTGCCAAAAGGGGTACCTGCTTTCTCGCTGCCATTGGCATGGCGGCATATCCGTAAAGCAGATATTTTCCGACAGGCGGGCATCAAACATTGGCAGCGCTTCTTTTATCTGTTTTTATTTTTTTCTTTCAGAAAGTCCCGGGCATTTTTCATGCCGCCCAAACCGCTGAACATCCGGTTTATTTTTTCGGTTTCAATCTGCCTTGAATTTAAGCCTTCATAACCGGCTTCAATTTTTATTTTCCGATAACTGGCCAGCCGCTCAGAAGTTAAAGCCCCGCTTTGGATGGCGCGTTGTACCGCACAGCCAGGCTCGCTGGTGTGGGTGCAATCGTGGAAGCGGCAGTCTGCGGCAAGCTCGTCGATGTCGGCAAAAGCTTTTTCCACGTCGGCGCTTTCAATGCCAATTTCCCTCATCCCCGGCGTATCAATGACCATGCCGCCCGATGCCAGCAAAATTAATTCGCGCCTTGTGGTGGTGTGCCTGCCCTTGTCATCATTTCGCAGTCCCTTTGTCTCAAGGCGGTTTTCTCCCATCAGGCAGTTGATCAAAGTGGATTTGCCGACACCCGACGAACCGATAAAGGCAATCGTGCGCCCCTCTTGGAGATATGGCAGCACACCCAGGTAACCGTCTTTCTCTAACGAAGAGGTGACAATTACATCTACCCCGATGGCAATCGCCTCCACCTCTGCAAGCCTTTCGGCCAGATCCGCGCACAAATCCGATTTGGTCAGCACAATGACCGGGGACGCTCCGCTGTCCCATGCAATGGAAAGATAGCGTTCCAGCCTGCGCAGGTTAAAATCGTTGTTCAGCGACATGCAAATAAAAACGGTGTCAATGTTGCTGGCCACAATCTGATTTTCGTTTGCGGTTCCGGCGGCTTTTCGGATAAAAGCGCTTTTCCGCGTTAAGATGTTGTGAATAATGGCGTTTCCGTTGGCCCCCACGCTTCTGTCCAACATCACATAATCGCCGACGGCGGGGTAGGCGGACAAGACTTTTGCCTCATAGCGAAACTTGCCCGAAACCTCCGCCAGCATTTCACCGTTTTCACAAACCACTTTGTATAAATCTTTCGACTGTGAAATGACCCGCCCGGCATAAAGCCCCGGATACATGGTAGCTTCCGCCAGAAATCGATCACTTAGTCCCAATTGTTTCATATCTGTTTTCATTTGTTTTAACCCTTTTATAGACAATGTTGTTGGTAAGATCGGTTCGCGCCATTACATTATACATGATTTTCCATTCCGGCACAATGGAAACAGCCGGGATGAGGAGGGCCCTATTCTTGCTCTATCAGGCTGCATGTGCAGATGGACAATAGGAGCGTTGCCGCTGTTATTTTGAACGGTCCATGGCTTTTTTCACTTCGTAATTGACAGACTCCTGATAAAGATCGGCGTAAGTTTTGGAATCCTGAATCAGTGCGTCACAAAAAGCCGCCACATCCCGCCCGGTTACTGCCAGCACATCTTTCCCCGCGGCAGCGCCCTCCGCAAACAGATCGACAATCCCGGACAGCACCCCCACGCCCTCGGCCAGCTCCACAGGGCCGACCTTGAAGAGGTATTTTTGAATTTCTTGGTAGACAACCTGATAATCTTGCGGCAGCGCTTTGACCCGGGCCATATGCGCCCGCCACTCTTTTTTGCCTTCGATGATATCTTGAATACTCATAATCGTCCTCCTATCTGCCCAATTTCTTTTCGATGTTGCGGTTAAGCTGTTCGCGCCAATTGTCGCGATAAGTCTTCGTCCGTTCTCCCCCGGCCAAAGCGGAGCAAAAACCCGGAATATCGTCGCCCAAAACCTCGCTGACGCGCAGCCCTTCTCCCGCCGATTCTTCCAGCAGACCGAGGGCGCCGTCCAGAATCGGCATCAGGTTGCGGCCGGAAAAATCCGAGTGCGGCCAAAGGCCAATTTTAATTTCCTCCCATGCCGCCTGAAAATCAGCAGGCAGCTTTTGGGCGCGGGCCTCAAAGGTTTTCATTTCGCGTGTCATGTCGCTGCCCGTAATTTTATCCCAATATGTCATTGCTTTTCCTCCTTCAGCTCGCTGATTTTCGAAGCGATAAACTCCCATTTCGCCCAAAATTTGCCCAGCTCTTCCCGCCCAAGATCGTTGAGAATATAAAACTTGCGGGGCGGGCCCATGTCGGACGGCTTTTTTTCAATATCCACAAGCTTGTTTTTTTCAAGCCGCACCAAAATGGTGTAGACCGTTCCGTCCACAACATCCGCAAAGCCAATGGCGTTCAGCCGCCGCGTGATTTCGTATCCATACGTTTTGTTACGGCTGATAATTTCCAGAACGCAGCCCTCCAGCACACCTTTAAGCATTTCTGTAATATTTTCCAAATCAGTCACTTCCTCTACCATGTAATACTTGTATGAAGCATAACTTATTACTGCTACATAGTATCACGGAATAGAATGACTGTCAAGTATAAAATATAATTTCTATATATCGCTTAGCTTTCCACGCTCAAACTGCAATATGACATCGGCACTATGCGAGGATACAACGCGGTTCGATGGGAATTTTCGGCTTTCGGACATGTTGTTTCGCGCTTTGAAAAAACACTTGGAAGTAAAGAAAAAACGTGGTAGAATATGGGAAATAGAGGGCGGAAAATCCGCGAAAAATAGACAATCAGGAAGAAATGATTTGAATATGAAATCCAAACATATGGCATTCCATATCCCGCCAAAGATGCAATTTGTATGATTATCAAAGTCGTCAGCGGAATAGAACCTTGCGCACAGCTTTGACCCGGCACCTTATGAAACCGATGAAGCCTATCTGGATGCGGTTGACCGGTGCCCCAGCGCAATTGGGCGGTCGTGACTGAAGAAAAGGCTGGAAAACACAAAAACCAATCGATGATTGCGGCGCCATCGGTAAGGATTTGACAGGCGAAAAAATGATGGGAGGAACAAATGCATGCAACAAAATTTTTGCCTGGAATTTGGCGACACCTGTTTCATTGGCATTGTAGACGTGAATACATACCACTCTTTTGTGGATGAGAACTGGGAATTTGATGTGCTTTGTGCCCGTTTTGTCGAAGAAATGCAAAAGGGAGACATCATTGTTGTGTGCATGACCAAAGAGGGTGTTGAGTATTCGTGGAGGATTGCGGTCGAAATTGGAACGCCCTTTCGCGAGCAACTTTGCTATCGAAGCGCAGAAGGCTACATTCAGGTGACAGACGGTGCTTTATATCTGGCGGATTATGACAGCCTGACCATGGCGGCGCAGTATGAAAACGAAAAACTGCCCAATGAGTATTGTGCAAAAGACAAGATTGTGATTGACAACGGCATTTATAAAGTGAGGATCCAACAGTTTTATGATTGCGACGCGAATCTGCGAACAGGCGGCGATGAAACGGATTTACTGCTGCATTTTGAAAAAGCGGATCATTTTGCGCAGCCGTTAAAAGACATCGTCTGGAATATCTATGAATAACCGGAAACCCATGAAGGAGAAAATCATGAATTCACATTCGGGAGGCAGAAAAATCATAATTCCAATGATGATTATCGTTGCCCTGGTCGCATTGGTCTATTTTGTCGTCAGCTTGCTGCACGATTCAATGGGAGAAGTGCCCAGCCAGTCGACAGTCGGCACAATTGTGGAAAAAACATACAAGCCCGCCTCGACCTATAACCGGCGGGCGAGGGGCGCGGGCGGCAAAACCGGATTCAATTTGGATGAGATTCCCATTGCCGAAGCCTACCATCTGTCAATTGCGATTGCAGAGTGGGAGGAGCCGGTGGGCTATTCCGCCAATATCGTCGATGCCAAGCAGTACGAACTGGGCCAACAGGTCATTGTAACCTATGTCAAAAAGCAACGGTTTTTCTTTTCCAAGCCAAGAATTGTCGTACTGGATATCGAGCCGGCTTCCACAAGCAATGCCGATGATGCACCGGCCGATCCGGCCGATAGTCCATCCGCCGCAGAAAGTGCGGACACTATGTAACAACCGCGCATAAACGGCCACAAATGCGAATACAGCGGCAACGGTGGTTACCCCGAAAATGGGGGAGACCTGCCCATACATCTGCTCCGCAGCATCCGCAAGATAGAAATCAAGCCCAACGGGTATTCTCCCACCAGGCTTTATTTTGCGTGCAAGTATTCGTCGAGCAGCCCTTTGGCAAAAGACCCTTCCGCTGGCATTTTGCCGAAGGTTTCATATGCCCACACCGCTTCTGTTTTAGCAGGCCCCCAGTCCTGCCTGTCTGCATCTTCATAAGAAAAATCGATGCTGAATTTGCCGCTGCTTTCAATATACAGCTTCGCCTGGTTCCATCTGGGCTGCCCGGCGGCAATAAAAGCGTCATACAATTGTATGAGCGTCATATTGACTTCTCGCAATAATCCCTTATATATCTGTTCCGAAACCTGATATACCGTGGGAATATCGGAAAATCTGACAGTATCCAGCGTGACCGCATCCACAAAATAAAAAACGGATGACCAACTGGATTTATTTTGGCCCACCTCCCCCAGGTAGTATAATTTTTCCCATTCCACCGGAATCATCGCGTCGATTTTGTCGGCCAGCAAAGAGATTTGATCATCAAATTCGATTTCCATTATAGTAAACCTTTCTCATTTTTGATGTCCCATTCCCTTTCATCACAAGACAGGGTCAGTGCGATCAGATGATGCAATTTTGAGATTTTCCCCCGTCAAAAGGCAACAGGATGTAATTCGATATTACCATATTTTAGCCAAATATATAATATATTTTTGGAAAATGATATAATGGTGAAGACGTTTGAAGTGTAAAGGATCGGTTGTGCCAGGGTAGCAAGGGGGAAAATGATGACGCAATGTCAAGAACGGTTTCAAGCATTGATCATACCGCTGTTTAAGCGGTATCATGCAGAAATCTTGCCCGCAATGAAGGTGGAGCTTGCAATGTTTCGCAGGCGCGCCGTGGAAAACGGTGTTCCAGAATCGGTGGTTGACCTGCTGGCGGAATTTTACGGCGTCTCCAACGGAATTCCCTGTCTGAACAGCCTGGTATTTCACCGCTGTGACGATGAAATTCTCTTTGAATGGTGGGACGACGGCGAGCTGTGGCTGGGGCAGCGTGACAACGATGTGTTGCGCTGGGCGGACGACAAATTTTGCCTGGGCGACGCAAGCAACATCAGCTACTCCCAAGAGGATGAATTCGATACCCTGGTGGATTTATTAGAGGCGGTGCTGGCACGTTCGTTTGGTTGCCGATGATGGGTAACGCATGCGCCGGCCATGAATTCTTGAATGGAGACGGTATCAAAAATGAAAAAGTGTTTGTCATACATTATATTATTGCTGGCATTTGGCTTGCTGGCCGCTTGCTCCAATGCCGACCCCAAAATAGCGCCCACCCAAGCGGTGGATGAGATTAAAAGCGAGGTTGAAACAATGGAAATTGATGATTTATACATCTGCCATTATCATATTTTCCGCCCCTGCATTGAATACAAGCTCGATTTCGTCAACCAGACCTTTTGGTCGTATAACGGATTAAACGGTACAAAATTTGCACAGCGCGACCATTCGCTGGCCAATGAAGGCTTTGGCTTTGTCAAAGATTTAGACGGCAAAGCCATTGAAGACTTTTGGGCCCAGGCGGAAAAGCTGGGGCTGAATGAGTGGGGAGAGTCATATATCGACAGCGAGATGGAGGGCGGCCACCAATGGAGTATGACAATCACCTACAGCGACGGTTCGCGCAAACAGATATCCGGCAGCAACCAATACCCCGAAAACTGGGCGGAAATGAATGCCGCCTTGGAAAGCCTGACCGGTGAAAGTCTGCTGATTTTAAAAACAACTGCCAACTAAACCCGGGTTCCATGGCAAGCGGCCCGGATGCGCGCGCCGTTGCGCTTGCGCGGGTTTGTATTACAATACAGACAAAATGTTATTGATATGGAGGGCAAACGAGTGGAATACAATCGGCCCGAATCACCACCCAATGCGTTGAGGATTTTGAGAACTTTGATGTTAACAATGCTGATGATCAAAATTCGTGGCCGGGCTGCCCAGCGATAAAGTCTTAAATCGATAAAGTGCCGCCGCCTCCCCGTTTACACACGCGGGATTTGCTCATGTGAACAAAAAGACCACCCTCCCGGGTGGTCTTTTTACGCTGGTGGTTATAGATTATGTAGAGATCAAATATAAATGGTCTTTACCTCAAGGAATTCTTCAAAACCTTCCACGCCGCCTTCGCGACCAAGGCCGGATTGTTTGTAGCCGCCAAAGGGCGCGTTGACATCCCAGCTGCCCTCGTTGACAAAAATAGAGCCGGTGCGCACCTTTTGCGCAAACGCAAGGGCGACGTCGTCCGACGGCCCATAAACGGCGCCTGCCAGGCCGTAAATGCTGTCGTTGGCAATCTCAAGCGCCTCTGCCTCGGTATCGTAGGGGATGATGACTAAAAACGGCCCGAAGACTTCCTCTTGGGCAATGCGCATTTGATTGCTGACATCCGAAAAAATAATGGGGTCCACATAATAGCCGTTGGGGCAGTCTTCCGGCACCTTGCCCAAAATCATCCGCGCGCCTTCCTCCAGCCCCACTTTCGCGTAATACTTCACCTTGTCAAACTGCTTGCGGGAAGCCAATGGCCCTACATTAACAGATTTGTCTTTAGGATTGCCTACTTTGTAGTTTTTGCTCAGTTCAAGAGCAATCGCTTCAATTTCTTTCAAATCCTGGCGCGGGGCCACCAGGCGCGTAAACGCGTTGCAGGTTTGGCCGGCGTTCAAAAAAACAGTATCAAGTGTACATTGCAGCCCGTGCCGGTAGTCGCAACCTTTTAATAAAACCGAGGCGGATTTGCCGCCCAGCTCCAACGCCAATTTTTTGATATTGGATAAAGCGAGTCTGGCGACTTCTCTGCCGCCGTCGGTCGACCCCGTAAATGAAATCATATCCACATCCGGGTGCAGTGCAAGGGCGTTGCCCACTTCGCTGCCCTTCCCTGTTACCAGGTTAAACACACCCTTGGGGAACCCTGCTTTATCAATGATATCGGTAAGGATATAGGCGGTTAACGGCGTCATCTGGCTGGGTTTGAGCACAACGCAGTTGCCGGCCAAAAGGGCAGGCACCACTTTTTTGATAATCTGCTCCAGCGGGAAATTCCAAGGGGTAAGGCCGCCTACCACCCCAACCGGTTCCCTGCGGACAATTGATTTTTCCAGCCGCTTTTCAAATTTAAAATTTTTGGCCGTTTTCACATAATTGCGCGCTTCCCCCACAAAGTCAAGCACATGGTTGTCATGGGTAAACTGATAACTGCAGCCAAGCTCGTCAATGATGGTGTCGGTCAGCTTGTCAACATTTTGCTGCAACCCTTCACAAACTTTTTCCATCAAGGCAATACGTTCTTCAATCGACACAAACTGCCAGGTTTTGAACGCTTCTTTGGCCGCTTTTACGGCGTTGTCTACATCGACCGCATTGCCCCGAGGCACTTTTGCAATGATTTCCAGCGTAGCGGGATTTTCAATTTCAATAAACTCTTTTGAACTGCCTTCGCACCATGCGCCATTGATATAAAGCTTTCCAAAGTCCAAACTGCTTACCCTCTTTCTTTTAATTTTGTTTTATTTCTTTTATTGCAATTAAATATTTCTTTTTCACGAAATTTTGTTTCTTAAATTTACTTTTTTGCTACATTTTGATTATATCGCAATTCAAACTTCATTTCAACAGGCTTGTGAAATTTTGACATTGTTAAAAAACATGATAAAATAAAGAGGTTTAGCATTGTTGACAAAAAGAAAGAAAATATTTTGTTTAGTTTTCTTATTGTTTCTTTTTGAAGCTTTTATTTATCTTTTTGTTGCCTTTAAAGTTGACAATGCAAAAAAAACAATATATAGTTAACATATCATTTACTTTTTAAAAGATATAAGGGGTGCTTATGAATCAGGCGCAAAGGCACGAAAAAATTGTAGCCTATATTAATAAAGAAAAAGCGGTCTCGGTTCAAATGCTCAGCGAGCTGTTTAACACTTCAAAAGTGACCATACGCAAAGACCTGGAGACCCTTGCCGCCATGGGTTTGGTTCAAAAAAACCACGGCGGTGCCATGTCGGTGGAAAAAGGGTTGTCGCAAGAAATTCCCTATATGGAAAAATACGCGACAAACACCCAGGCCAAGCAGATGATTGGTAAAGCGGCCGCGGAACATATTCGCGACGGCGACGTCATTGTGCTGGACTGCGGTTCAACCACCTTTGAAATTGCCCAAAACATCATGAATAAAAACGTGACGGTAATTACCAACGATGTAATGATTGCCAGTAAGTTGGCCATGTCACCCACAGTGGAATTGATTGTGGCGGGCGGGGTGGTCAAAAAATCAGGCTTCGCCATTATCGGCAGCGACACGGAAAAATTCTTTGAGCAAATTCATGTGGACAAAGCATTTGTATCGGCCCATGCTGTCGACATTGAGTTTGGCGTCACAAACCGGGTGATATCGGAAACGCCTGTTAAGCAGGCCATTGTGCGGTGCGCCCAGCAGGTGACATTGGTGGTCGATCACTCCAAGCTGCATAAAAAAGTGTTTTCCTTTGTCTACAGTTTGCGGGACATTGACCGGATCATCATTGACGAAATTGACGAAGCCGATAAAAAGGCCATTGAGGACCAGGGCGTTGAGGTCATGGCCGTGAACTTACCCAATAGCGACGTCGACGGTGGTGCGCACGCTGTACAAATGGTGGGCACCTACTCAAATGCGCCCACGGTCTGTAGGCTGGAACCGGCCCGGCCCGGAAAAGAAGGCGGATGGTGGAATTCATACAAGCACAGAAAAATAAACGGCGCTGAACATAGAAAACATAGATGTGTATGGGAATACTCGCTTGCCCCGTGAAAGTCACTGGCTGATGTAAAAAATGGGCATGGAAGCGGGTTTTGCTTTAAACCCCAAAATGAACTTGGAATAAATTGGATAACAACCGCATGATATGTGATGGCGGACAACTGTATATCATCGGCCGGACCACATACCGTTTCTTCATTTGGACCCGATTGGGATGACCGAGGCACCAAAAGCCAGATCCCAAGCTGCAAATAAAGTTTCATACGCAAAATTATTGAAAAAGGTTGTGGGAAGATGCTCTTGGAAGAATTACGCAAAGAAATTGTATTTTACGGTCAACAGCTGCTTAAGTACGGTTTGACCATGCACACAGGAGGTAACCTGAGTGCGCGGGATAGAAGCAGTGGGTTGGTTGCCATCAAACCGACATCGATTCCCTACGATTTGATGAAACCGGAAGATGTCACCGTCATTGACTTGGATGGCAATATAATTGACGGCAAAATTAACCCTTCCAGCGAATGGCCGATGCACACCATGCTGTATAAAGCCTACCCCAGGGTATGCGGTGTTGTACACTGCAATTCGATCTATGCAACGGCATGCTCGATCGCCAACTTGGAGATTCCTCTTGTTATTCATGAATTGTCGGTTTACTGCACCAACTCCGTTCGGGTGGCGCCCTTTGAAAACCCCGGCAGCGTCGAACTGGGCCAAAGTGCAATTGATTACTTAAAAGATGACAACGGCGCGGTATTATTGCAAAACCACGGGCCGCTTGCCATCGGCGCATCCCTTTGGCATGCGTTTGACTGCGCCTGTGCCATTGAACAGGCGGCATACACCTTCTTTATTGCCAAGCAGCTGGGCAACGCCGAAGTGGTGCCTTTTTCGGGGCGCCAATTCCTGCGCTCCTGCGACCCGCTGGCACAACCGGACACCGGTGAGGTGGAAATTAAAGCTGTTTAACCGCTTCAAGCGAACCGTGAAAGGAATGGTATCTCCTATGACCAAAAAGAATAAAATGGCAATGTGCTACGGCCCTCTTGAAATGAAAATTGAAGAGCGGGAGATTGAAAGCCCAAAACCCGGTGAGATTCAGGTCAAAGTGGAAGCGGCGCTTACCTGTGGCACAGACGTTAAAATTTACAAAAGGGGCTACCCTTTTTTGACACCGCCTTTTCCAATGGGGCACGAGTTTGCGGGCACGGTTGTGGAGGTAGGCGAAGGTGTTGCCAAGGATTTAATCGGAAAGCGGGTGGTAACCTCCAACGGTGCGGGCTGCCAGTTCTGTTTCTATTGTATGCGGGACCAAGACAACCTTTGCGAAGGCATTGAGGACGACTTTGACGAATTTGTGCAAATGGGCGGCGGCTTTGCGGAATATATCAATGTGCATGCGCCCATTGTAAAGCAAAATCTGCAAGTCATCCCCGACGGCGTCCCGGCCGAACAAGCCGCGCTGGTGGAGCCGTTGTCTGTTGCCCTGCATGGCATTAACATGGCGGAAATTAAAATTGGCGACACGCTGGCCATTATCGGCGGCGGCCCCATGGGGCTTTTAAAAACGCAGCTGGCAAAAATGCGCGGCGCCTATATTATCATGGTGGAAAAAGACCCGGCGCGCCTGAAAAAGGCCGGAGAGCTGGGGGCGGATGTCCTCATCAACCCCGGCGAAGTGAAGGATGTCGTTGCAGCGGTAAAAGCGGTCGCCAATGACGGACGCGGAGCCGACTGTGTTATTGAGGCTGTTGGCCTTCCGGAGACATGGGAACTTGCGATTCAGCTTGCCAGGAAAGGGGGTATCGTTGTTGAGTACGGCGGCTGCGCAAAAGGCACTACGATCACAGTGGAGACGGTGCGTTTGCACTACGATGAAATTGTGTTAAAAGGTTCCTACAGCGCGTCTGCTTACGAAACGGAGGTAGCGGCAAAGCTGCTAAGCCGGGGCGCAATTCAAGCGAAGGATTATGTCTCGGGCGTGTATACGCTTGACCAAGCGCAAGAAGCTCTGGAAGCCCACATGAACGGCAAAGGCGTTAAATTTATGATTAAGCCATAGTACCCATTGCTTGGTAAATACGAAAAGGGAGGGCAGTATGAAAAAGATCCTGGTCGTATGTGGAAGCGGTATTGCAACATCGACGGCAGCGGTCAACGAGCTCCAGGAATACTTGGCGGCAAGAAATGTTGAGGCTGAAATTATCCAGTGTGATGTATTTACCGTAGATTCGAACTTGCAAGACGTAGACCTCATTGCCAGTACCTGTGCGCTGACGGGGGATTTTGGTGTTCCCATTGTAAGTGTAGTGCCCCTACTGACAGGTATGGGCGCAGACCGGGTCATTGACGAGATTGTACAAATTTTACAAGCGCAAAAGTAAGGCATGTAAACGCGGTGACTTGCGGAGGCTGCCTCACAACTGCAAAGTGCCTCCGCGCAACATGAATTGGAGGTGTAGAAATTGACTCTTAACGATGTATTTAATGCCCTGGGTTCAACAGTTATTTTACCACTGTTTATCTTCATATTTGCGGTTTGCCTTAAGGTAAAGGTAAAGGATGCTTTTAAATCAGCGCTGTTCATTGGTGTGGCCCTTGTTGGCATCAATATGGTTGTCGGGTTTTTCACCAGCCAAATCACCGGTCCGGTCAACCTGATGGTTGAAAATTCGGGCGTGAATCTGCCTTTCATAGATGTGGGCTGGGGCGCAGCGGCAGCAATCGCCTATGGTTCCCGGGTAGGCCTGATGATTATCCCCGTGGCCATTGTCGTCAATATTATTATGTTGGCCGTCAACATGACCGACACTTTAAACATCGACATATGGAACTATTGGCACTATGCGTTTGTAGGCGCACTGGCCGCCACCTTCACCAACAACGTTTGGATGGGATTTTTGGCCGCCATCATCCTGGAGATGTTCTCCCTTTTGTTTGCCGACTGGTCACAGGCCAGCGCGCAGCAATATTATGGTTATGAGGGTGTATCGTTCACCACCATCAGCTCGGTGGAATATGTGCCCTATGCCGTCATTGTCAACAAGCTGCTGGATTTAATCGGCCTGAACAAAGTCCAGCTGAACCCCGAGACCATCAAAAAGCGGATGAGCGTATTTGGCGAGCCGGCCGTGCTGGGCCTGGTCATCGGCTTGTTCATTGCCATTTGCGGCTATTGGAACCAGCTGGGCAGCTTCGAGTCTTGGGCTGTTATTTTGGCCACCGGCATTACCACCGCCGCCATTATGCACATATTCCCCCTAATGCCCCGCATCCTTATGAATGGCTTAATGCCCATTTCCAAATCCATTCGGGAAGTGTTTAACAAACGGGGTATGAAGCGGCAAATTTATTTTGGCATGGACACCGCGCTCTGCGTGGGTGAGACCGCCACATTGGCCACTTCGTTAATTTTAATTCCCATCTGCTTAATTTTAATGTTTGCTCTGCCCTACAACAAATTCTTGTGGATCGCCGACCTGGTTGGCTTCCCGTGGTTTGTGGCCATGATGACCCCCATCACAAAAGGTAACATTCTCAAAAACGTGATTATCGGCGCATCTTACCTCTGCATCGGTAACTGGATTATCACCTCGATAACGCCGATGTTCACCCAGGTGGCCATTTCGTCCGGCTGGGCGGTAGACGCAGGCATGCAGGGCATTGGCGCAGGCAGCGAAGGCATAAGCTACATACACTATCTCATCTCTCACGCCATGTCCAGCCCCATTACCATTGTTGTCGTTGTCGCTGTTTATGCCGTCTGCTTGTTCTTCTTTAAGAAAAACAAACTGGCCTGGCAAAAGGCGGCTGGCTATGTCCCCGAAAGCGAGCCGGTACATTCCAAATAAACAGCATAAGCAAATGGTTAAAAGCAAAAGTCCCACCCTTACGGGTGGGACTTTTCGTTGGGCTGCGGGCCCCTTTTTGCCACCGTTGTTTTGCGGCATGGCCAGGTGTATAATCAAAGCGTTGTCGGTGGGATATCAATGTCCATCGACAGCGAAAAGCAAATCAAGCGGCCGGTTGCGTTTTAAGCGTTCCACGGGTGAGAAAGGGCAAGGTGTGCGATGATATATGAATTTGCAGCAGCCATTGAAATCGTTGGGATCAATCCTTTTGTATCGGTGCCGGAAAATATTCTGGCCTCCATTTTCCAGCAGTGCGGCAAAACGAAAGGGCCTATTCCGGTTCAGGGCACTGTGAATACAAAACCGTATCGGCAGACGCTGGTCAAATACAAAGGGGCATGGCGTCTTTACATCAATACTTCCATGCTCAAAAATTCGCCCAAAAGGATTGGCGAAACCATCCGTCTGACCATTGCGTTTGACCCCGAGCCAAGAATAATTACGCCCCACCCCAAATGGGTTTGCGCCCTTGAAGCCAACCCCGCCGCCAAAACCGTTTTCGATAGTTTGCCTCCCTACCGAAAAACTGAAATCATAAGATACATTGCTTCCCTTAAAAACGAAGAGAGCGTGGACAGAAACATCGAAAGGGCGATTGGTTTTTTGCTGGGCCAAGAAAAATTTGCGGGCCGGGATAAAATATGACGGCGTGGCAATGTTCCGGAGCCGCCAAAGCGGTGCCGATTGGCTTTATTTACCTTGTGAATTGCGCGCGCCGTGTGCTACAATAAAACCCATGAATGGGGTATGTCCAAGAAGAGAGGTACAAGATGTTAGACATTCAATATGATATCGTGGGGTCTTTTTTGCGGCCCGAGCCAATTAAAACCGCAAGGGCCCAGTTCGCCAACGGCGAAATAACGCTGCCGGATTTGCGCAAGATTGAGGACGAAGCGATTGCGGAGCTGGTGGCCAAAGAAGTAGCCCACGGGCTTAAATTTGTAACGGACGGCGAGTTTCGGCGCAGGTGGTGGCACCTTGACTGGCTCAAAGAATTTGACGGATTTACCACCAAGCATTTTGACATGGAGCGCAACGGCGTGGTCAACCACATTGAGCTGGGCTATATTACGGGTCAAATTTCCTACAATGCCCAGCGGGCCCATGCCGAAATTGAAGCCTATGACTTCCTGCTGCGGGAGGCAAAGAAGTATCCTGGCGTGATCGCCAAAAAGTGCATTTCCGGCCCTAACATGATTCTGGTGGATAATTACCTGCAAATGGGCGTAAAAGAGGTGCCCTATTACGGCAGCGATGTGGATATGCTCATTGACGATATTGCCGCAGCCTATCAAGACGCCATTCAAGATTTGTACGCCCATGGCTGCCGCTATCTGCAAATTGACGATACCTCGTGGACCTATATGATTGACGAAAATTTCTTAAAGAAAGTGGCTTCTTTGGGATATGAGAAGGCGGACATTTTAGAGTGGTTCAAGCGGGTGTCTACAAAAGCGCTTGCAGGCAAACCTGCTGATATGGCCATTGCTACCCACTTTTGCAAAGGCAATTTTAAGGGGAACCCGCTTTTTGCCGGTTTTTATGATTCGGTCGCCCCAATTATTTGCCAGATTCCCTACGATGGCTTTTTCGTCGAATATGACGACGAGCGTTCCGGCTCTTTTGCGCCTTGGGCCATTTTGAAAGGTACAAAAGCCACCTTTGTTGCGGGCCTGATTTCCACCAAGAACCCGGCGATGGAAAGCCATGACGATATCAAAAACCGTTTTTTGCAGGCAAAAGCTGTTGTGGGTGACAATATTGCCTTGTCCCCCCAATGCGGATTTGCCTCCGTAGAAGAAGGCAACTGCATTGATGAAGAAACCCAGTGGAAAAAGATCGATCTGCTGGTTTCCTGCAAGGACTTCTTATCATAGCCGGCGGCAGATGATCTTATCCGTTGCCGCTCAAAATGAATGTGTATAAAAGATGGCCACGGCGTAAGCTGGGGCCATCTTTTTTGTCTGCATTTTTGTCTACACTTGCGAAACCTTTACCTGATTGTTTTGCGAACCATTTGGATGTATAATATATCCAAGGAAAAAACAGGAAGGAGGTTGTGCCTTTGGAGTACCAAAAAAGTACGGAAGTGGACGGATACATTGCCAATGTGCCAGCCGAAAGGCAGGCGAAAATGGAACAAATTAGGCATCTCATTTTTGAAACGGCACCGGAAACGGTGGAGATGATAAGCCAGCGCATGCCGTCCTACAAGTTAAACGGCAAGCAGCTTGCCTATTTTGCAAACGGCAAAAATCATATCGGTTTTTTTGTCGATTCCAAAATTGTGGCGGACAACTTGCAAAAGCTTAAAGGATATGTGACCTGCAATTCAGGATTTCAGCTGAAATTTGAGGAACCGCTTCCCGTTGATCTGATGCGTGAATTTCTTCTGTTAAAGATCGCTATGATCTGTCAAAACAGGGAAAAAGAATAGCGCAATCAATAACAGAACTCCGCAGCCCTATTGCGGGCTGCGGAGTTCTGTTATTGATCATACGCATATGATAATGGCAGCCGGGGACCGTCTTACAGTGCACGGCAACCAATAGCCCTCTAATTATCCCTTGCGGCAAGGTGCAAGAGGCTGTATAATCGATAAAGGAAAAAGAAAATTTTACCTAAAAAGTAAAATGGAGTATGGAAAGATGAATGGTAAGAAATGTAGCGCTGTTGATGCACGGTGTTGCCTTGTGGTGGAAGACAACATCTATGCGCTGGATATTATGATGATTTTTTTAAAGCGGCACGGTTTCAGCGTGGACAGCGCTGAAAACGGCCGGCTGGCTACTGAAAAATACAGGGCGAACCCTGAAAAATACGCCATTATTTTTATGGATTTACAGATGCCGGTAATGGGGGGGTATGAAGCGGCCCAAATCATCCGGGAGAGTGGATATCCCACGGCCAAATCGGTGCCGATTGTTGCCATGTCGGGCGATCCGCTTGAAAATCTTTACGAATTAGGATTCAATCGGCAGCTGAAAAAACCGTTTGAGATGAAGATGGTGCTGGAGATTCTCAATGACTTGCTGGCCAATTGAGACGGGGAGGAGCCATGTTTCCTGTGTTTGCTTATTCTAATGAAATGCAATTGGTTCTTGGTGTGGTTGCATTTATTTGTACCTTTATTGAAATGTATCTCATTGCTGAATTAATACTGGCCCTTAGCGGGATAAAAGCACAAACGAAAGAGAAATTGCTTTTTTCCTTTATTGCCGGCACCATGCTGTATAACGCTTGGATATATGGCATCTTCTTTTTGGGTGCTGAAGTTTCATTTACGCCCTTGGCATATGCGCTGGTCATTTCAATCAACCCTTTTTTTGTCTATCTTTATTACCTGGCGGCACTAAAAATTTTCAAGCTCACACCCATCCGTTCCATGAAGATGATGAGTTATATTTATTTATACTGGACGTTTAATACGGCAATATTTAAACTTTTGGGAGATATGGTTTCTCCTGTGTCTGCGAGAGGCTACAATTATTTGCTGGATGCCATTCGTGTGGTCGCTTGGCTGCTTGTATTTTATTTAGGCACAAAATTGTTGCAGCGTTATATTGACAGAAATCACACGATATTGGAATTTGTTGACACCGGCCTTCTGTTTCGCAAGAAAGAATGGTTGAGTTTCATATGCAGAACCTCGTTTATTTATATCGTGAATGTTTCGGTTACACTCTTTTTACCCCCCGGCATAGCGTCAAACGCAGCTATGGTTTTAATTTTAGTCCTCTTCATCGTGTTGATTTTATATATGGATTTAAACAGCCATAAAAAACAGGTGATCAGTAACCAGGAGGTACATATCAGCGCCCTTTTCAAAGCGCAGGAAGAATTTCGAGGGGTCAAGCACGATTTTTATAATATTCTGCACACATACAGCGGGTACTTAGAGCTGGGTGAATATGAAAAATTAAAAGCGTTTCATGGCACCCTTGTCGGAACGACATCCCATGCAGGCACAATGCTGGAGCTGTCCCAGCGCATGGCAGAGAACCCCATGCTGATCGCACTGCTGGTGGATAAGCTGTCCTATGCGGAAAAATCCAGCATTAAAATGAATGTTTCCTGTAAATGCAATTTGCAAGACTTCTTTATCAGCAACATTGATCTTTGCCGTGCATTGGCATGCTTGCTTGACAACGCCATAGAAGCGGCGGCCTTATCCAAAGAAAAGAGAATTTATTTTACATGCGAGACCAAAGATGAGAACGCCATACTGATCATCATTACGAATACAATCCCGGCCCCTGTCAGTGTGGATAACATTTTAATGTACGGTGTAACAAACAAAGAAGGGCATAGCGGCATCGGATTAAACATTGTCAAAAGCACCATCAACCGCTACGAAAACTGCACCTTTCGCGTACAGTCATCAGGGCAGGAATTTTCATCCTATATCGAATTGCGAAAGCGCTAATGGCCCCGTAAAGGCGTTCTCGTAAAAGCACATCATCAATGAATATGCTACCCTGCAAAAAAAAGGAGCCGGCAATTGCCGGCTCCTTTTGACCTTTTGATAAGCACCGTCGAATCCCCAAAAGGCATGAAACATACCCACTCATTTCCATTTGGGGCAGGCGGGTCTTAATCCTCAACCGTCATCGCGTTGTCAAACAGCAGTTTGACATCTTCCCCGGGTTCTTTGCCGACCAGGGACACAATA
>JAVBNO010000088.1:0-6352 GCA_031551485.1 Oscillospiraceae bacterium | reverse complement strand
TTTGGCGCAAAAAGTATGCAAAAACATTTTTTGGGGAAACCCCATGGTTTGCCCCCCCCCCCAACCATAGGGCGAGGGCCTAGGTGCGCGGGAAACGCGTGGGCTTTGGGGGGGGGGACGGGTTTTGGTTCTGTATTGGGGTGGCCTATCTGGCCGTGCGCCTGCTGGTTCTATAATGCCATAAGCTCAAGAAAAGTTATAAGTGTTAAAAAATATACAAATGGTAAAATAACGATTCGTCGACTTACCTGGTGGCTTTTAAACAAAGGTCGTGCCCGTTCATGAAAATCCACCCGCTTATGAAGCGGGTGGCCTGTTGTTTTCGATTATTCATCTTGTGGTTCACGGGCATTTGGGTCATAGAAGGGGTCATCTTTATCAAAAATAATTCGTTCGGCAAATTCACTGTCATAGGTACAGGCATAGGCGCGGCCGGGTTTGAGGGCAATGCCTTTGCGGCGGAACAATTCGGGCACTGTCACAAATTCATACCCCTGGGCCTGCAAATCGTCAATGCAACGCAGGGCAGCCTGTTCCGACGTTTGATAAAGCTCGTGCAAAAGGATGATATCACCGTCTTTTGCTTTGGCCATAATGCGGTCATACACCACATCGGCGTTTTGGTCCCGCCAGTCCTTGGGGTCGATGCTCCACACGATAAAAGGTTTATCCACATCCGCGAGCACCCGCTGGGTGTAATAGCCATAGGGCGGGCGCAGCAGGGCAGGGGGGGCGCCCACGGCCTGGGCGATGGCGGAATCTGCACTGTCTATATCCGCCTGTATGTGGGCGTCGTCCAGCTGATACAGCCGGGGGTGGCTGTAGGAATGGCTGGCGACACAATGGCCCTCTTCCGCCATCCGCCGGACAACGGCTAAATTGGTGTCGTTGATTCGGTTGCCCACCAGAAAAAATGTCGCTTTGGCATTGCGCTTTTGCAGTTCGTCTAGGATATCGTCCGTCAACTTGCCCGGCCCGTCGTCAAAAGTCAGGGCCAGCAGCTTGCTCTCCTCCGGCTGGGTGGGGGGCTCGGCCTGGCCGTCCGATGGGCGGACGACGGCGTCGGGGCGGCTTTGGCCGGTGGACAGATGCACCTCGCCGGGCGTCCCAGGTTTGTCCACAAAGCTGGGGGTATTGGTGGGGGATGGGTTGCGGGGGGCACAGGCGGCCAGCAGCAGGCACAGCCCCACAAGAGCCACGCGGCGCAGGTTACGGGATAATTTCATGAAGCGCCTCCGCTCGGTTGTGGTTTTCTTTCTGTTTTTCTCTTTATACTAGTGTTCCCGTCCACCTGCATTTATTCCCGTTTCAGCCCCAACGGGCAGCTATTATTTTTGCAGCATATGGCCGATATTGGCCGCGGCCTTTTGGATTCTTTCTTCGTCTTGCACCAGCGCAATGCGCACATAGCCTTCACCAAGGCTGCCAAAGCTGATGCCGGGCACCACCGTCACCCCCGCTTCTTCAATCAGGCGCAGGCAAAAGGCCATGGAATCATTCCCGGCGCTTTCGGGCAGTTTTGTCCAGGCAAACATGGTCGCCTCGGGAGGCGTTACCGCCCAGCCCGCTTCCCCAAAGCTGCGCACCAGGGTATCCCGCCGGCTTTGGTAGCTTTGCCGCAGCTGCTCCACACAGGTTTGGGGGCCGTCCAGCGCGGCGATGGCGGCATATTGAATGGGGTGAAAAATGCCGTAGTCGACGTTGGACTTGAAGGCCCGCAACGCACCGATAATCTTTTGGTTGCCCAGGGCAAACGAGATGCGGGCGCCGGTCATATTGTGGGATTTGGAAAGGGAGTTAAATTCAATACCCACATCCATGGCCCCTTTGGTTGCCAAAAAGCTGCCGCAGCGGCGGCCGTCATAATACAGCTCGCTGTACGCGTTGTCGTGCAAAATAACAATATCATATTTTTTCGCAAACCAAACAGCCTTTTCGAAAAATTCGGGGGGCGCCAGTTTGCACAGGGGATTCATGGGGTAAGACAAAATCATCAGCTTGGCGGCGTAAGCCACCTGGCTGGGAATTGCCTCCAAATCGGGCAAAAACCCTGTCGCCTCCAAAAGAGGCATTTCATACCGTTTGCCGCTGGCAATTTCGATGCCGTTGTGGAAAATGGGGTAACCCGGGTTAGGCACCAGGGCCATATCCCCGGGGTTCAGCACCACAAGGGGCAGGTGGGCCAGGCCGTCCTGGGAACCCACCAGGGCGCAAATCTCCTCGGGGACAAGGGTCACATCGTACCGGCGTTTGTACCACCGCTGCACCGCGGCGGTCAGCTCCGGTTTGTCGGTCAGGGCATATTTATAGTTGGCGGGATCGGCGGCCGCTTCGGCCAGCGCTTTGACAATATGGGGAGCGGGGGGTAGGTCGGGGGTACCCACGCTCATATTGTAAATTTCCCGTCCGGCTGTCCGCGCCGCCTGAATTTTTTCCTCCAGCTGCACAAAAATTGATGCAGACAAAATATCCATTTTCGAGGCAAATGTGGGGTTCATAGGTGATCCTCCCGTTTTGGTCAAATGCCGTTTGGCTTTTTTATTGCAGGCGCGCCATCACCAGCCCGGTGATCAGCTTGGGGTAAAAATAGGTGGATTTTTGGGGCATTTTTTCGCCCGCGGCGGCCACTTCGGCCAGCTCCTCCACCCGGGTGGGGTTCAGAAGAAAGGCGCAATTGGCCTGGGGCGAGGCGGCGGCTTTGGCGGCTTCTGCCAGGTCACGGGTGTAGTAGAGGTTCTTTTGGTTGGCCATGTTGGCTTTATCAATGCCCAAAATTCGCTCCAGCACCAGCTTGTGCAGAATATTCACATCCAGCTGTTGGTAAGCAGGAGAGCAGCCGGGCAAAATTCGTTCCATTTCGGCGGGGTCTTTCAGGGTCATCAGACAGGCGTTTGACCCATGGATAAAAACAAAACTTTTTTGGCCTGTCGCATATTTTTCTTTCAGCAAAGCTTCCATTGCATCCGGGTTGGGGGCAATTTCCTCTATATTAAAATAGGGGCGGCAGCCGGCCAGAACAGCGGCCGGGTCAAATTGTTCCAGCGAACGGACAACCCGGTGGGTGGGGAAGATGACCAGGCCGGGGTGTTCCATTTCCACCAGCGCCATCATCACATAGTCAGCCTCGGGGGCGTTTACACCCGATGCGCGCAAAAAATTGCGGTAGTTAAGGGCAGTTTCGTCGCGGTGGTGACCGTCGGCAATATACAGCTTTTTGTCGCCAAAGGCACCCACAATGGTTTGGATGCTGGCGGCATCTGTAACGGCCCAAAGGCGCTGGCGAACACCGTCGGCGGCGACAAAATCTACATCGGGGTTGCGGCGGGATTCTTGTTCCAGCACCGCTTCCACCGTTTTTTCCTTGTCGAAATAAAGAGAATAGATAGGGGAGAAATTGCAGCCGCAGGCTTTCATCAAGTTCAGGCGGTCTTCCTTGGCTTTGGAAAGGGTCTCTTCGTGGGGCAGCACAATGCCCTTTGCAAATTCCTCAAGCTTAACGGCGCAAAAAAAGCCCTTAAAGGATTTAGCGACGCCCCCCACAGTAAACTGCTCTTCATAAATATAAAGGCTTTCGTTTTCGTCCTGGGCCAGCGCGGCATCCTTGCGCCAGCTTTGGTATACCTCGGCGGCTTTGGCATAGGGGTCGTCCCCTTCTTTGGGCAACTCCAAACGGATGATATTGTAAGGGTTGGCCGCCAAAAAGGCCTGCCGCTCCTCTTCACTAATAATGTCATAAGGGGGGCAGCAAAGGCTGTCGATGGTGCCCGCTTTGGGGGCAAACCGCAACCCTCGAAATGCTTTTATCTCGGCCATGGCGACACCTGTTCCTCTCTTCGCTTTTAGGGGTATTATAGCTTACTCTATCGACTTTTGTCCAGCAAAAATAAAAGCGCGCGGCCTGATTTTGGCAGCGCGCTTTTGTCTTAGAAAGCCCTGTGCTATATGCGGGGTACAGTGGTGTTTTTGTGATAAAGAGGAAAAAGGCCGAGATTGATACCGAGATTAAAGCAGGGTGGGGCAGATGTACAGTCGCTCCGGCAAGGATATGGCATGTCGCTTGGGCCGCGACCGGCCTAACTCTTTTGACGCAAAAAGTACGGGTGCTGATATCAAATCAAAATACAGCAGGTGTCCAGTCGCTCCGGCAAGGATGCAGTCTGTCGCTCAGGCCGCGACCGGCCTAACTCTTTTGACGCAAAAAGTACGGGTGCTGATATCAAATCAAAATACGGCAGACATGCAGCCGCTCTGGCAGGGATGTTGCCTGTCGCTCAGGCCGCGACCGGCCCATACTTTTTGGCGCAAAAAGTATGCAAAAACATTTTTTAGGGGAAACCACATGGTTTCCCCTACCCCCATCCTTATGGCGAGGGCATAAGTGCGCAGGAAACATTTGGGCTATGGGGAGAATCGTTTTGGGTCTGAGCTGAGGGTGCAGATGGTGAGGGGGAAAAAGGGCCATTTATCTTGGGCATCTGCCAGATCATAAGTGTCCAAACATCGTTTAAGTATGGTTCGTAAATAAGGACTATGCCTGTTAAGTTGAGGAATTGTGTCTTTACTTTTTGTATATTTCGTTCCGTATATAACTTTTCTTAAACCTACGGCCCTTATGCGACCAGCAAACGCACGGCCAGGTAGGCCACCCCAAAGCAGACCGGGAGGGTGAGCCCCCACGCCCATAGCATCTCGCCCAGGGCGCCTTTGTCCACTTTGGGCGCGCTGCCCGCCAACGCCGCCACCCGCAAGTGGCTGGTGCTTACCGGCAAACCCAATATTGTCAGGATCCCCAAAGCCCCCACCGCCCCCATATCACCGCAAATGCCCTCGGCCAAATTGACGGGAGCCAGCCTTCCTCCCACATTGTCAATGATGCGTTTGCCTCCCAGCGATGTGCCCAATGTCATGGCCGCCCCGCACAAAAACGCCGCCGGCAGCCACCGGGGGCCGGGCAAAAGGACCGCCTCCATCGTTCCACCGGTCGCCAACAGCATTGCCATAAACTTTTGGCCGTCCTGCGCTCCATGCAACAAGGCAAGGCCTGCCGCCGTGGCGCTTTGCCCTGCTGTCAACATGGAAGGAGGCAGTCGGCGCAGAATACCTTTGAGCAAAAGGGAAATGCCTTTGGCCAGCCCCCACCCTAAAAACAGCGACCCGGCCAACCCCACCCCCACTTTGGTCCACAAGGTAACATCCCATGGGGCGGCCGCCCCAGTTTGCAGGGCCAGGGCTGCCCCGGCCACCCCGGCCAGCAGGGCGTGGCTTTCGCTGGTGGGAATGCCAAAGCGCCAGGCCAAGGTACCCCAGGCCGCCACTATCAACAGCACAATGCAAATAGCCGCGCCCACCGCCTGTGCCGCCGCACCGGGAAAGTGGGAGAGGGCCAGCATTGTTTGGGCGACACCGGGGAAAAAAGCGGCGGCCAACATGACACCCAGCAAATTGAATACCGCCGCCAGGGCCACCGCCCGGGGATAAGGCATAGCGCCGGAAGACACTACCGCCGTAATGGCATTGGGGGCGTCGGTCCAACCGTTGACGATAACCACCAGCGTTACACATAAAATTGTCGCCATTTCCAACCGGAACACCCCTTTTTATATATACTTGTCTATCGATATATACGCAAAAAAAAGGTGCAACATACCAGGAAGACCCTGCGGAAAGCACAGGTTCAGCGGTGCTTTTGCGGTAAAGAAGAAAAAAGGCTGGTGCCGATATGTCGATATAAATATAGAATTGGGGTAGACGTGCAGCCCTCCGGCAAGGATGCAGTCTGTCGCTCGGGCCGCGACCGGCTCATACTTTTTGGCGCAAAAAGTATGCAAAAACATTTTTCGGGGAAACCACATGGTTTCCCCACCCCCCATCCTTAGGGCGGGGGCATGGGTGCGCAGGAAACGCGTGGGCTATGGGGAGGATGATTTTGGGTCTGTATTGGGGTGCAGGGCGTGAAAAAAAGCTGATATCGATATAAATACAAAATTGGAGCAGCCGTACAGCCGCTCCGGCAAGGATATGGCTTGTCGCTCGGGCCGCGACCGGCCCATACTTTTTGGCGCAAAAAGTATGCAAAAACATTCTTCGGGGAAACCACATGGTTTCCCCCACGCCCCATCCTTAGGGCGAGGGCATAGGTGCACGGGAAACGCGCAGGGCTATGGGGAGGATGGTTTTGGGCCTGTTTTGGGGTGCAGACGGTGAAAAAGGCTAGTACCAATATTGAATCAAAGTTGAGTAAACGCACAGCCGCTCCGGCAGGGATATAGCTTGTCGCTCGGGCCGCGACCGGCCCATACTTTTTGGCGCAAAAAGTATGCAAAAACATTCTTCGGGGAAACCACATGGTTTC
>JAVBNO010000016.1:0-12688 GCA_031551485.1 Oscillospiraceae bacterium | reverse complement strand
TCCAACTGCTGCTGTATTTTTATCAACCAGCTCCGGGAAAAAATCGGCGTTGTCTACGGCAACCCGGAGGTCACCCCCGGCGGCCGGGCGCTCAAGTTTTACTCCTCGGTGCGGCTGGATGTCCGGCGCATCGAGCAGCTTAAATCGGGCACCGAAAACGTCGGCAACCGGGTCAAAGTCAAAGTCGTCAAAAATAAAGTGGCCCCTCCTTTCAAAGAGGCGGAGTTTGACATCATGTACGGCACCGGCATCTCCAAAGAGGGTGAAGTGCTGGATCTGGCGGTTCGGCTGGATATCATCAACAAAAGCGGCGCCTGGTTCAACTATAAAGAAACCCGCTTGGGCCAGGGCAGGGATAATGTGAAGGAATACTTAAAGGCCAATCCAGCCTTCTGCAACGAGATTGCGGCGCTGGTGCGGGCCAATGCCGACAAACTGCAAAAATCCAGCAAGCTGCCCCCCCGCAAGCTGGAACCGGCTGCTGCTTCGGCGCCCCCCGCCGGGCTTTCGGCCCAAATGGACGACGACGAGGCCAACGAGAAATAATCATACCCTTTTGAAAACGGATGGATACCATGCGCATTACCGCCATTGAAAAAACAAAAAAAGGCAGATTTTCTGTCTATGCCGATGGGGCCTACCTGTTCAGCTTGCATCCCGACATATACGCGGTGTCCAATCTTTCGGTGGATGACGCGGTGGATGTACAGCGGCTGGAGGCCCTGCGGCTGCAAAGCGAAGAAAAAGACGCCAGAGAAAAAGCCCTGCGTATTCTGGGCCGCAGCGCCCAAAGCAAAGGGCGGGTTTATGGCAAATTGCGGCAGGGGGGCTGCTCGGAAGAAGCCGCCGCAGCCGCCGTCAGCCGGATGGAGGAATTGGGCCTTCTCAATGACCGGGATTACGCCCTGCGGCTGGCCCGGGATCTTCTCAACCTTCGCCATTACGCCTTAGATCGGGTGGAGCAGGAGCTGATGCACCGGGGGGTAGAGCCCCAGGCCATCGGCCACGCGCTGGAGGCCCTTGCCCCCGCCTATGATCCCGTGGCGCAAATCGCGGCGCTTTGCCGCCGCAAATACACCGACATCAATACAGACGAAAAAAGCCGCCGCCGCTGTGTAAACGCCCTCATGCGGCTGGGCTACCGATACGGCGACATCCGCGAGGCCCTGCGCTTTTTGCAGGACGACAGCCATTTTCCAGGGGCGTTTGCAGAACAATTGGATAGCGAGGAAGAACATGAGTCATAAAGTCGGTATGGTGTCGCTGGGATGTTCCAAAAATCAGGTGGACGGCGAAATGCTGCTGGGCCGCCTCCAGGATGCCGGATATGAAATTTGCCCCGATGCCGCCGCCTGCGAGGTGCTGATTGTCAACACCTGCGGTTTCATCGAGGATGCCAAAAGAGAAAGCATCGAGAGTATTTTTGAATGCTGCCGCCAAAAAGAGGACGGCCACGCCCGGGTTGTGGTGGTTACTGGCTGCCTGGCCGAGCGGTACCAACAAGAAATCGCCGCCGATATTCCCGAGGCGGATGTGATATTGGGCATCGGCAAAAACGCCGATATTGTCGACGCCATCGCCCAGGCGCTCAAGGGCGAGCGGGTTGTCCGCTTCGGCGCCAAAACCGACCTGCCCCTAAGCGGACGCCGCCTTTTGTCCACACCGGCCTATTACGCCTACCTCAAAGTGGCGGACGGATGCGACAACCGATGCAGCTACTGCGCCATCCCCCTTATCCGGGGCGGCTTTCGCAGCCGGCCCATGGAGGAACTGGAGGCGGAGGCTTGCCAGCTGGTGGCAGGCGGAGCCAAAGAGATCAATCTCATCGCCCAGGACACCACCCGCTACGGCGAAGACATTTACGGCAGCTTTATGCTGCCCCAGCTCATCGACCGGCTTTGCCAAATTGAGGGCCTGCGTTGGCTGCGGATTTTATATTGCTATCCTACCCGCGTCACCCCGGAACTGCTGGCCGCCATGGCCCGCCAGCCCAAGGTGGTGCCCTATATGGATATCCCTTTCCAGCATGCGGACGGGCGCCTGCTCCGAGCCATGAACCGCCAGGGGGACAGCCGGTCGGCCCTGGAGCTTATTGCCGAAGTGCGCCGGACGCTGCCGGGGGCGGTGCTGCGCACAACGCTGATCACCGGCTTTCCCGGCGAAACAGAGGAACAGTTCGCCGCCCTATGCGGCTTTATCAAAGAGGCAAAGTTTGAACGGCTGGGCGCTTTTGCCTACTCCCAGGAGGAAGACACCCCTGCCGCCGGCATGAAAGGCCAGCTGCCGGACAAAGTCAAACGCCGCCGGGCCGAGCAAATCATGGAAATTCAAATGGGTATTGCCTTTGGTTTTGCCAAAAGCTGCATCGGCCACACGCTGGAGGTGCTATGTGAAGGCTATGACGAGGGCAGGGGCCAATATTTTGGCCGGAGCTATATGGATGCGCCGGACATTGACACCAAGGTCTATTTCACCAGCCGGGGCCACGTCAGTCCGGGGGACTTTGTGGCGGTGGCTATCACCGCGGCCGACGGCTACGACTTGGTGGGCCACAAAGCCCATTAGCCAACGCTCTCTTTCGTCTAAACTTCTAAAGCGGTTATTTTATAACAGTGCGTCCCTTTTGCGGTACGACGCGCCAAAAGGAGTCGGAATCAATATGAATCTTCCCAACCAACTCACCATTCTGCGGATGCTGCTGGTACCGGTTTTTTTGCTTTTCTTCTATTGGACGGCCGTGCCCTACCACTATATCTGGGCGCTGGCCATCTTTATCATCGCTTCGCTCACCGACTTTTTCGACGGGCACATCGCCCGGGCCCGGGGCCTTATCACCAACTTCGGCAAGCTAATGGATCCTTTGGCGGACAAACTCATCGTCACGTCGGCCCTTCTCGTCTTGTGCGAAAAAGGCTGGGTGCCCGCCTGGGCCGTCATGCTCATTTTGGCCCGGGAATTTTTGGTTACCGCCATGCGCACGGTGGCCATCGGCTCCGGCGAGGTGATTGCCGCCAACATCTGGGGCAAGGCCAAAACCATGGTGCAAATGATTTGGATTGTCTTTGGCCTGGTGTTTTTGTGCGCCAGAGAATATGCCGGTGCGGCTTTGACCGGTGGGCTTGTCAATGCCGGCGCCATTTTGTTTTACATTCTTATGTGCGCCACACTCCTTCTCACCGTCTATTCCGGCCTTCAATATGCGTTTAAGAACAAGGCGATTTTTTCTGATTTTTAAGAGGTGACAACTTTGTCCGATGTCGACGTCAACAAACCGGTGACCAACCCCAAGCTGGTGGAAGCGATCACAAAGCTCTATTCGGCACCCGGCGCCAGCAGCGACGCCCTTTTCGAAAACGAAATGCGCGCCGCCCATTTCCTTGCGCCGGTCATAATCGACCCGCCTGGGGCTTCGGGGGAAAAGCCGGAGCTTTCCACTTTGCCAAAAGGCACCACCATTTCTTTCCCCATGCTGACCAACAGCGACAATGTCAGCTTTTATCCCGCTTTTACCGACTGGCAGGAGCTGCGCAAGTGGCAGAATAAACCCGACCAGCAAACCCTTATCCTTTCGCTGGAGGATCTTTCCCACATGGTCAAAGAGCATGCGGGCTGCGGCGGCTTTGTCATCAACCCCTTTGGCCAAAGTCTGATTATGACGCCGGATAAAATTGATTTGCTGCTGCAAGGCCCGGTTGCCAAAAGCTATACGGTGGAAAAAACAGAAAAAGTCATGCTGGGCGAACCGGCCGAATACCCCACCGCTATGACCGACGCCATCGCCCGGTTTTGCCAAGGGCAAAAGCAGGTCAAAGCGGCCTACCTCATGCTGATGGTTAAAGGGGAAGAACGAAGCTTACTGCTTGTGGTGGACTTTACCGGGGATCGCCGAACGCTTTTTGACGCCATTGGCCGGGTGGCGCTGCCCCATCTGCCAAACGGCTACTATATCGACATGATTCCCGCCGATTCCAACTTTGGCAAAAACGCCGTCCAAAACCGCAAGCCTTTTTACGAGCAGAGCCCCTTGGAGTAAGATAGACACGCTGGACGCTTTGTACTTGCCAAAAAGCACCGGTTGTGGTAGATTATCATAGTATAAGACAATTCGATACAAAAACAGATGCGACAAGAGGGAGAAGTAGCAGGTTTTTATTCTACGGCGCGCCCAAGAGAGGAAGGAGCCATTGGCTGAAAGCCCTTCCGGCGGCCCCCCTGCGAAATGCACCCTTCAGGCTGCGGGGATACCCGCACCTTCGCACAGCCGGGGAACGGTGGTGATCACCCAGTATCCGGTCTGCGTTTTGCCCGCGTTAACAGGCATCAAGCAATAAACCAGAGTGGAACCGCGGTCACGCCGCCTCTGCCGGAGGGTGAAACCTCCCTGTAGGGCGGTTTTTTCATACCCTTTTCTACTTTTTACCTTGTCGTTTTCATTTCGCCATCTTCACAAGCAAAAATACTGAATTTTTCATCGATCGGAGCGATACACTATGTTTAAAGGTTTGCGCAAAGACATACAGGGCATTAAAGAGCGGGATCCCGCCGCTCGGTCGTCCTTCGAAATTTTTCTGCTTTATTCAGGGCTGCACGCCCTTCTGTTTCATCGGGTCAGCCACTGGCTGTACTGCCACAAGTGTTTCTTTCTGGCCCGGCTCAATTCCCAGTTTGCCCGCTTCTTAACCGGCATCGAAATTCACCCCGGCGCCAAAATCGGTCACGGCATTCTCATCGACCACGGCTCGGGGGTCGTCATTGGCGAAACAGCGGAAGTGGGGGACAACTGCACCATCTACCAGGGCGTGACGCTGGGGGGCACCGGCAAAGACAAAGGCAAACGTCACCCCACCCTGGGCGCGGGTGTGATGGTGGGCAGCGGCGCTAAAATCCTCGGCCCTTTTACGGTGGGTGACGGCGCCAAAATTGCCGCCAATGCCGTGGTGCTGGAACCCATTCCCCCCAATGCCACCGCTGTAGGCGTGCCTGCCCGGGTGGTTAAAATGGGCAATGTCAAAGTGGATAATTCCGAGCTGGATCAGGTGCATATTCCCGACCCCGTGTCTCAGGAGCTGTGCCGGATGCGGATTCATATTGAGAAACTGGAAAAACAGGTCGAGGCGCTGACAGAGGCGCAAAAGAAAGGATAGACAACAATGAAAGTGTACAATACCCTCACCCGCCAGAAAGAAGAGTTTGTGCCCATCGAGCCGGGCCAAGTCAAAATGTATGCCTGTGGCCCCACAGTTTACAACTTTATTCATATCGGCAATGCCCGGCCCATTTGCGTCTTCGACACCCTGCGGCGCTATTTCGAATATCGGGGCTACCAAGTCACCTTTGTCCAAAACTTCACCGACATTGACGACAAGCTCATCAATAAGGCCAACGAAGAAGGCACCACGGTGCCGGAGGTGGCCGCCCGTTACATTGCCGAATATTGGACCGACGCCGACGGCCTTGGCGTGCGCCGGGCCACCATCCATCCCAAAGCCACCGAAACCATGGACGCCATCATCAGCCTTGTTAAAGCCATTGTGGACGCCGGCTACGGCTACGAGCGGGACGGCAGCGTCTATTTCCGCTCTCGCAAGTTTGGCGATTACGGCAAGCTTTCCCACCAGCCCCTGGAGGAACTGGAGGCGGGCAGCCGCATCGACGTCAGCGAGCATAAAGAAGATGCCCTCGATTTTGTGCTGTGGAAAGCGGCCAAACCCGGTGAACCCAGTTGGGATTCCCCCTGGGGCAAAGGCCGCCCCGGCTGGCACATCGAGTGTACGGCCATGATCAAAACCCACTTGGGCGACCATATCGACATTCACTGCGGAGGCCAGGACCTCATCTTCCCCCACCACGAAAACGAAATTGCCCAGGCGGAAAGCTGCTGCCAGGGCGAATACGCCAAATATTGGATGCACAACGGCTACATCAACGTGGACAACCGCAAAATGAGTAAATCGCTGGGCAACTTCTTCACCACCCGGGAGGTAGCCAACAAATTCGGATACGAGCCGATTAAGTTCATGATGCTGCAGGCCCATTACCGCAGCCCCATTAACTACAGCTATGATGTCATCGAGCAGTGCAAAGCGGCGCTGGAGCGCCTTTACACCTGCCGTAACAATATCGACTTCGCCCTCAAAAACGCTGTGGACAGCACCACAGGCGGCGAGGATACCTTTGCGCAAACGCTGGACATGCGGCGCAGCCAATTTATCGAAGCGATGGACGACGACCTCAACACCGCCGATGCCATTGCGGCCCTGTTCGAGCTGGTGCGGGACATCAACACGTTTATGGCTCTTCCCCGCAGCGCACCGGCCCTTGCGGCGGCGGCCTCCCTCTTCGACGAACTGACCGGTGTGTTGGGCATTGTCTATAACCGGCAGCAGGGCAGCGACGCCGAGGCCGAGGCGATTGAAGCCCTTATTGCCCAGCGGCAGCAAGCCCGCCAGCAAAAGGATTTCGCCAAAGCGGACGCCATTCGCAACCAGTTGCTGGCCGACGGCATTTTGCTGGAGGATACCCCCCAGGGCGTCAAGTGGAGCCGCAAAAGTTAGCGGATACACCGCTGTGCCAAATGTTGGTCAGCCCCAAAAGTCATTTGCATCCGCATGCCACATATGTTATACTTGTGGCAAACAGGAACACAGGTTCCTAAAGACTGGAGGTATTGTACGATGGCCATGGAGAACCATCCGGTTTTCAAAACCGGCGAAAAACCCGGCAACGGGATATATCAATGTGTCAAATGTGGTAAGTTTGCCATTTGCCGCAGCCCCGAGGATATTCTGCCCAATTGCCCCAAATGCAAAGTTCCCTCGGATTTTTTCAAAAAGACTTAATAACTGCCAAAAGTCCGGATATCCTATGGTTATCCGGGCTTTTTTTATTTATGGGAGCTTGCGATGCCTGTCCAAAAAATTTTACCTCGTTTTTTACTTTTTTCTTGCATTTTCTCTTTCTTTGTTGTACAATAACAACTACCGGTTCACAAAAAGTACATACATGGGGACGATTAGCTCAGCTGGTAGAGCATCCGCTTGACGTGCGGAGGGTCAGCAGTTCAAACCTGTTATCGTCCACCACCTGTGCTGTTCCTGCAATAGCGGGGGCGGCCTTTTTTTGCTTTTACGCCGCCAGACAGAACCCCCTTTCTGCCAGTTCCATAAAATGAACTACAGAAAGGTGGTGAACATATGCAATCCACAAGAGGTTTAATGCGTTATTACGGGCAGCCTGTCGGCATTTCGCTGATGAACGGCCAGGGTGCGTCCGGTCAATTTTGCGGCGTTAAAGATGACCAAATCCAAATCATCGAATACATGTACCAAGATAATTTTGCCTTAAAGCAATATCCGCTGCATGCAGTGCGCGATGTGTTGCCGTTTCCGCGTTGCAATAGCATTCCAAGGCCACAACCGCGGCCAAGGCCGGTATACTAATTTCTTTTACAGCCCAACACGGGGTGCCGCTGGCACCCCGTGTTTCTTATGTATGGCGGCCCCGCTGTCTTTTCATCTGGGGAAAACCTCGGGTTGGACGCGGGGTTCAGTGTCGCTTTGGCGATGGAGAAAAAAGCGTTGGTGCTGATGTAAAATAGAATTGGGGCAGACGTGCAGCCGCTCCGGCAAGGATATAGCTTGCCGCTTAAGCCGTGGCGGACTCAACACTTTTGGTACACAAACGGGGAAGAGGAACAAGCTTGATACCGATATTAATATAGAATTGGGGTAGACGTGCAGCCGCTCCGGCAAGGATGCAGCCTGTCGCTCGGGCCGCGACCGGCCCATACTTTTTGGCGCAAAAAGTATGCAAAAACATTTTTTGGGGAAACCACATGGTTTCCCCCCGCCCATCCTTAGGGCGAGGGCATATGTGCCCAGGAAACGCTTGGCCTGGCGGGAAAACGGTTTGGGTCCGCTCTTGGGGTGCAAACGGGGAAGAAGGAAAGAAACAATTCGTCTTTCGCGTCTACCAGATCGTAATGGTGACCGTATAAGCGCCGTTTAGCTGTGGCTCAAGAGGGCCACAGCTGTTCCAGAAAACCTCCGGGCTAGACTGACGAATCGTCATTTTTCACTCTGTGCTTCGTTCCAGGCCTTTTCGGCGGCGATGGTGTTTAGTGTATCTCCCAGCTGCACTGCCAACGCCGCCATCAGGGCAATACAATCGCTGCTTTGGTCTTTGGCCAGCGCCAACGCCAGCGCCGTAATGGATAAAACGTCGTTGCAAGGGTTTCGAAAACAAGATGGCGGGGTGCTGCCGCAGGGCGTCCCGCCAGGGTTTGCAGAGTATGATTGTTGCATTTCCATCCTCCTCTTGTTTATCCTATGCCAAACAAACCGGGCGTGCCTCGCTTTTACAAGTTGTCCACGGCTTTACGTTGCCGTGGGGATGTGCTACAATCAAAATGGAAAAAGTCATTATCATCTGCAGGGAGGAAATATCCATGAAAGTATTGGCGATCAACGGCAGCCCCCATGCAAACGGTTCCACCCGCGCGGTGCTGGATGTGCTGCAAAGCGAGCTGCAAAACGAAGGCATAGAGACTGAAATTATACATATCGGCAGTGGCCCGGTGCGGGGCTGTGTCGGCTGCGGCGGCTGTCGCAAAATGGAGCCCCCCCGTTGCGTTTACGATGATGATATTGCCAACCGCATTATTGACGCTTTGCCGTCGGCGGATGGCGTCATTTTGGCGGCCCCCGTCCACTATGCGGGCATTGCCGGTGCTATGAAATGCGTGTTGGATCGGGTTTTTTATGCCGGCTCCAGCCTTATGTATTACAAGGTGGGCATGGCCTTTACGGTAATGCGCCGGTCGGGCGGCAGCGCCACCTTTGACCATCTCAACCACTACTTTGAATTTGCCCGGATGCCCATCGCCTCCTCTCAATATTGGAACATTGCCCATGGCGCCGTGGCGGAGGATGTGGCCAAAGACCTGGAGGGTGTACAAATTATGCGCACCGCCGCCAAAAACATGGCCTGGCTGATGAAATCTATCGCGGCAGGCAAGGTTCCCCCGCCGGCGGTGGAACCCAGCCTGCGCACCAATTTTGTTCGTTGACAACCATTGACAGACGTGGAAAGGATGTGGCGCATGAAACTGCATTATTATGAAACGGCCATCGGCAAAATCGGCATTATCACCGACGCGGCAGGGAAGAGCATTACCCATCTGCTTCTGCCCAACGACCCCGCGCCAAAAGGTGTTGTGCTGGAGGAAACCCCCCTCCACCAGGAGGCCGCCCGCCAGCTCAACGCCTATTTGCAAAACCAATGCAAGACATTTACACTGCCGTTTGCCCCGGCCGGTTCCGCTTTTTTTCAAAGCGTCTGGAATGCCCTTTGCGCCGTCCCCTTTGGCGAAACAGCCACTTACAAGGAGATTGCCCAAAAGGTGGGCAGCCCAAAAGGGTTTCGGGCAGTGGGCCTTGCCAACAATCGTAACCCCATTCCCATCTTCATCCCTTGTCACCGGATTGTCGGCAGCAACGGCGCCCTCACCGGTTATCGGGGGGGCCTGCCCATGAAAGAAAAATTGCTGGCCATCGAAGGCCGGTAAAATACATGATCATAAAAAAAGAATGCCCGATGGGCATTCTTTTTTTCGCGGTCGTATGTTTTTATTCTCCGTCGTAGTAGCCAACGTTGTCGGCCGTATAAAAGACATCGGCCAACCCTTTGCCCCAAACCCCCACCTTGCCGGAATCGGGGTAAAGGGCGACATCCAGCTCGTGGTAAGTGTCAAAGTCGATATAGACAAGAGCCTCGTCGGCGGATGGGTTCAATAGCTTGTGGGCCCCCGCCGCGCAGGCAGGGAAGAAGCAGAAGTCCCCGGATGTAACCCGGCGTTGGCCTTCGGGCGTACACAGCAGCCCTTCACCCTTCAAAATGAAAAAGATTTCTTCGCTTTCCAGGTGATAATGGCTGGGATAGGCCGCCTTGCCAGGGGGCACTTCATAAACAGAAACGGTGCAGTGGCTGGCGGCTCCTTTGGGCACCAGCATGTGCTTTGCATACGCAAAATCCGGATGTTCGTTTCGGTGCACCGGCAATATATCCTCGTACCGCAGCACCAGCGACTTATCAATTCTTTGCCGCTTGTCCATCACAGCCGTCCTTTCTATCCCACATTGATTTTCCGATCACTTGGGGTTTTCGTTTTGCTTTCTTCGCGCCCATACTCCGCAAATCACCACCACCACGGCGCATCCCGCCGCCGGCAGCCACCCAAGCCACACCGGCACCTGCACAGTCGTGGCGCCCACATAAACGGCGGTGGGCCCGTCCGCCCCGCCAATGACACCAATGCTGCCGCCCTTTACCGGCTGGATGCCTTGACTCCATAATGCCAGTCGTATCACAAGAAAAAACGCCAGCTGTAATACGGCCAGTGCGGCGGCAACGACAGCAATGATCGCCAGCCATTTTTTCCTTTTCATGATAAGAACCTCCCAGTCTGCCATGCAGATTTATATCGTTCCCGCATACAAAACATCCGGGGCAAAATGCTGCCCCGGATGCCATTTTATTCAGCCGAAATCATCAAATAATAGACAGGTTGCCCGCCGGGCACCAGCACCACCTCAATATCGGCGGGTACTTTGTCCCGCACAGCGGCCAAAATGGTTTGGGCGTGCTCCTCCGATATATCCTCGCCATAAATGAGGGTGATAAAGGTCGTGTTCTTTTTAATCAGTTGCTTGGCCAGTTTGACGGCGGCTTTGGTGATGTCCTTGTCCGTAAAGGACAGCCTACCGTTTTCCATTGCCAAAATTTCGCCCTGCTTAATTTTGTGGCCGTCAAAATCACTGTCCCGGGCAGCAAAGGTAATCTGCCCGGTGCCCACCTTGTCGGCGGCATGCCCCATGGCAATCAGGTTGGTTTCCGCGTCATCATCGGGGTTAAAGACCAGCATTGCGGCCAACCCCTGGGGAATGGTGCGGGTGGGCAGCACATGCACCTCCCGGCTGGCCAGCCCGATAGTCTGCTCGGCCGCCATGATGATATTCTTATTATTGGGCAATACAAACACTTTTTTGGCAGGGGTGGCCTCAATGGCCCGCAGGATGTCGTCGGTGGAGGGATTCATCGTCTGCCCGCCGGTCACCACATTCGTCACACCCAGGTCTACAAACAGCTGCTTTACGCCGTCTCCGGCGGCCACCGCCACAAAGCCATATTCCTCCTGGGGCGGGGCGGGTACAAAGTCCGCTTCGGTTTTTGGGTGCACCGCTTTTTTAAATTCCGCCTGGTTGTGTTTTTGCTGCTCCCGCATATTTTCAATTTTCAACCCGGTCAAGTCACCGTGTTTCAGCGCCTCTTGCAAGGCGTTTCCGGGGTTGTCGGTGTGTACGTGACATTTAATCAGCTCATCGTCCTCCACCACAACGGCGCTGTCGCCAATGGATTCCAAGTAAGCCCGCAGCTTTAAGTAATGGGCCTCTTTTTCAGGACATTTCAGCACCAAAAATTCGGTGCAATAGGTAAAGGTAATTTCACCCTCATATTCGGCAGCCGCATTTTTGGCAATGTCGTCTTCCGCTTTCACAGCCTCGGCCGTGCCGCTTTCCACCATGGGTCGTCCGCAGAATACTTCCTGCATGCCCTCAAAAATAAAGAGAAGCCCTTTCCCTCCGGCGTCCACAACGCCCGCCTTTTTCAGCACCGGCAGCATTTCCGGGGTCTGTTCCAGCGCAGCGGCAGCTGCGGTCAACACTTCGGCCCACAGGGTGTCCACTTCCATTGCGGCCGTGTCCAAGGTACCGGCGTGCTCGCCGGCCAATCGGGCCACCGTCAGCATTGTGCCCTCGGTGGGCTTCATGACCGCTTTATAAGCCGACTCCACCCCAATCCTCAGGGCGGAGACCATATCGGCGGCGTTGGCGGTTTCTTTGCCCTGCAACCCTTTGGCAAACCCGCGGAACAAAAGGGAGGTGATCACGCCGGAATTGCCCCGGGCGCCCCGCAGCAACGCGGAAGCGGCCACCGAGGCCACCTCGCCAACCCCCGTATTGTCCGCCAGCTTTACAAGCTCCCGTTTGGCTGCGCCAATGGTCATGCTCATATTGGTGCCGGTGTCGCCGTCAGGCACGGGGAATACATTCAGCGCGTCCACCTGTTGGCGGTGGTTGGCGATGAGGTTGGCGCCCGATACAAGCGCATCGCGCAGGATTTGTCCGTTTATCACAATCACGCCACTCCTTCAAGTAGACAGCTTTCCCGCCGCAATGCAGAAAAGCTGTGGAAATGGATCCTACAGTTTCATGGAATCGACGTAGACATTCACCTTGGAAACCTGCAGGCCGGTGGCTTCTTCAATGGTATAGCGCACCTTATTGACAATGCTTTTGACAATGGCGGCAATGTTGACGCCATAGGACACAACAATATGCAAATCAATCACCAGCTTACCGCCGATGGTATGCACCCGCACCCCCTTGTCCGGCGTATCCTTGCGGGTCAGCAGGGAACGCAGGCCCTGAGAAGCAGTGGAAATGACCATGCCGGAAACGCCAAAGCATTCCGAAGCGGCATAGCCCACCAGATTGGAGAAATACTCGTGGGAAATTTCAATGGTTCCAAGCGGATTTTCAATTTTAATCATGTCATATCCCCCCGTGTTCCAACGCAGTTTTTTAGCCGCGTTTCCAATGTGGCGCGGCGGTTGCCAAACGCCCATATT
>JAVBNO010000017.1:0-15295 GCA_031551485.1 Oscillospiraceae bacterium | reverse complement strand
TATTGCTTCGGCTGTGGTGCGGGCGGGGATATTGTCACCTTCGTGCGCCGCATGGAGAATCTGGATTATGTGGAAGCGGTGAAAAGCCTGGCGCAGCGCGCGGGGATGCAAATGCCGGAGGATGGCTTTGACGATACGCTGCAAAAGCGTAAAAGCCGCATTCTGGATATCAATCGTAAAGCCGCCCGCTTCTTTTATGACCAACTTCTGGGGGACAAAGGCCAGTCCGCCCGGAGCTATCTTAAAAAACGGGGCCTAGATAAAAAAATTGTCACCACTTTCGGCATCGGCTTTGCGCCGGAAAGCTGGGACAGTTTGCGGGATCATCTGTTGGCCCAGGGCTTTACCCAGGATGAACTGCTGGACGCCGGCGTCGTCCTCAAGGGCAAAAGCGGCGGCAGCTACGACACCTTCCGCGACCGGGTTATCTTTCCCATTATCGATTTGCGGGGCATGGTCATCGGCTTTGGCGGCCGGGCATTGGGGGATCGGGGCCCCAAATATGTCAATTCGGGGGATACGGCGGTTTTCAAAAAAAGCCGCAACCTCTTCGCCCTCAACATGGCCAAAAACTCCAAGCGTTCGGGGCTTATTTTGGCCGAGGGCTATATGGATGTGGTAGCGTTGCATCAGGCGGGCTTTGACAACGCGGTGGCCACTTTGGGCACTGCCCTTACGCCGGAGCAGGTGCGGCTGATTGCCCAATATGCAAGCGAAGTGGTCATCGCCTACGATTCCGACGGCGCCGGCCAAACGGCCACCCGCCGGGCGCTGAGTCTCTTCGAGGAGACGGGCGTCAAAGTAAAAGTGCTGTCAATGACCGGGGCAAAAGACCCGGACGAATATATTCGCCAATTCGGGCCCGAACGTTTCCAGATGCTCATTGAGGGCAGCAGCAGCGCCGTGGAATTCGAACTCAATAAGCTGCGCACCCGCTTTTTTCCCGACGGCCAGGATACGGCGGAGGGCCGGGTGGATTTCCTCAAAGGCTTTTGCGGCCTTATGGCCGGCATTGCAAGCCCGATCGAGCGGGAAGTGTACGTAGCCAAAATCGCCCGGGAGCTGGGGGTGGAAAAACAGGCCATCGAAGCCCAAATCCAAACCCTGCGCAAACGCCAAAGCCAGCAAAAAAAGCGGCAGGAACTGCGCAGCTTTACACCCCACCCCGACAAAGAATCAGAACCTGACCGGGAGCGCAGGCAATATTTGCCCTATGCCATCGCGGAAGAGGGGCTGATTACACTGCTTTTTAAAAACCCGGATTTACTGGGTGCCATCCAAAGGCGCATTATGCCGGAGGATTTTGTCACGGCGGTCAACCGGGGGGTTTTCACCGCACTGGTCGCCCGGCTGGACGGCGGGTTAACGGCGGATATGGCGGGGCTTGCTGCTTTGCTGACAACCGAGGAAACAAACCGTCTTTCCCGCCTTATCGCCCACAGTCACGACATTGAGCTGGGTCCGTCCCAAGCGGACGATTATATACATAAAATTTTAAGCTACAAGCAAGAGGCCGGGCAAAACGACATTTTAGGCATGGACACCGAAGATTGGAAAGCGCTTCTACTCAAAAGCAAAAAGTGAAGAGCCGGGCTGGATCCATATGGTTAGGGAACAGCAAATCAGAAACAGGGGGAATGAATTTGTCACCGCAGGATAAAAAAAGTGTCATCAAAGAACTGATTGAACTGGGTAAAACCAAGGGCAAACTCACCACAAAAGAAATCAACGACGCGTTGGAAGAGCTGGATTTTGACGTCGAACAGGTCGACAAGCTTTACGACACGCTGGAAACCTACAACATCGAAATTGTCGAAGACTTTCAGCCGGAAATTGATCTGGAGCTGAATATGGCTCTGACCGAAGGCGGCGAGGAGCTGGAAAACGTCCTCTACACCGAAGGTATCAACATCGACGATCCAGTCAAAGTCTACCTTAAGGAAATTGGCCGGGTGCCCCTTTTGTCCGCCGAGGAAGAAATCGAACTAGCCACCCGCATGTCCATGGGCGACCCTTATGCCCGCAAGCGTTTGTCTGAGGCCAACTTGCGGCTGGTGGTCAGCATCGCCAAACGGTATGTGGGCCGGGGCATGCAGTTTTTGGATTTGATTCAGGAAGGCAATTTAGGCCTCATTAAGGCTGTGGAAAAATTTGACCACACCAAGGGCTTTAAATTCTCAACATACGCCACATGGTGGATCCGCCAGGCCATCACTCGGGCCATTGCCGACCAGGCCCGCACCATTCGCATTCCGGTGCACATGGTGGAAACCATCAACAAAGTAAAAAAAGTTTCCAGCCAGCTGCTTCACAAAAACGGCCACGAGCCCACTTCGGAGGAAATTGCCGACGAACTGGATATGCCGGTGGAAAAGGTGCGGGAAATTATGCGGGTGGCCCAGGAGCCTGTCTCGCTGGAAACCCCCATCGGTGAAGAAGAAGACAGCCACTTGGGCGACTTTATCCCTGACGACGACGCCCCCGCCCCCTCGGAGGTCGCCTCCCACACTCTGCTGAAAGAGCAGCTAGGGGATGTGCTTTCCACTCTTACTTCCCGGGAGGAAAAAGTGCTTAAACTGCGCTTTGGGCTAGAGGATGGGCGCAGCCGTACGCTGGAGGAAGTGGGCAAGGAATTTAACGTAACCCGGGAGCGTATTCGCCAGATTGAAGCCAAGGCCTTGCGCAAATTGCGTCATCCCAGCCGCAGTAAAAAGCTCAAGGACTTTTTGGAATAGGAATATTTTGAAAAAATTCCTGAAAATTACACATATTTCGTCAACTTTGATTGACAACATAACGTTAAACTGTTAAAGTAAGGCTAAGCCTTAGGTTTGGAAGTGGGGTATCAAGATGCATATTACGCTGGAAACCGATTATGCGGTGCGTATTACCAATTGTCTGGCCATGACAGACCAGCGGATTGAAGCGAAAAAAATCGCGGAGAACACCGGCGTCACCCTACGCTTTGCGCTCAAAATTCTGCGCAAGCTGGTGCAGGCGGGCATCGTCAAGTCCTACAAAGGCACCAAAGGCGGATATGAGCTGGCGCGTCCGGCGCCTCAAATTACCCTCCACGATGTGTTGTGTGCCGTAGAGGGGCCCTACGCCATTGCCCGCTGCGTGGACGGCGATTTTAACTGTTCCCGCAACCGGCAATATGTGACCTACTGCAAGTTTAACGAAGCTTTTGTCGCCATCTCGGAGGATGTACGACAAAAGCTGAACGCTATCAATTTTTCTCAGGAATAAATTACAACGTTAAATCAAAAAGCATCTCTCGTGGGAGAGATGCTTTTTTTTCTTGTCCCCCTTATTGAGGAAGGGTTCAGCGGTGCTTTTGCGATGGACAGAAAAAGGCTGGTGCCGATATTGAATCAAAATACGGCAGACATGCAGCCGCTCCGGCAAGGATATGGCACGTCGCTCGGGCCGCGACGGGCCCATACTTTTTGGCGCAAAAAGTATGCAAAAACATTTTTCGGGGAAACCACATGGTTTCCCCACCCCCCATCCTTAGGGCGAGGGCATAGGTGCGCAGGAAACGCTCGGCCTATGGGGAGAACGGGTTTGGGTCTGTGCTGGGGTGCAGACAGTGAAGAAAGGTTGATACCAATATTGAATCAAAGTTGAGTAGACGTACAGCCGCTCCGGCAGGCATCTAGCACGTCGCTCGGGCCGCGACGGGCCCATACTTTTTGGCGCAAAAAGTATGCAAAAACATTTTTCGGGGAACCCACATGGTTTCCCCCTAACCCCCATCCTTAGGGCGAGGGCATAGGTGCGCAGGAAACGCTTGGGCTATGGGGAGAACGGGTTTGGGTCTGTGCTGGGGTGCAGACGGTGAAGAAAGGTTGATACCGATATTGAATCAAAATACGGCAGACATGCAGCCGCTCCGACAAGGATATGGCCTGTCGCTCGGGCCGCGTGTGCCTCGCGGGACACTAGGTTTCCCCACGCACCCCCTTCCACGCTCCGAGGGGGATGAAATGAAAAGCGCAAAGCAAAACAGCGCAAAACAGCAAAATAATTCGCCTTGCGCATCCGCCAGATCGTGATTGCATCTTCAAGAAAACCCACCCGCTTATAGGCGGGTGGGTTGGGGTTTGGTTGTCCTGTTTTTTACCGTGGCGATATGGTGCCGATATAGTTAGCCGGGTTTACATAGCTGCCGTTCAGGATAATTTCGAAATGGCAGTGGTTGCCGCTGGCGTTACCGGTACGTCCTACAGCGGCAATAAGTTCGCCCTGTTGGACATATTGTCCAGGCACCACATACAAAGCGCTGTTATGGGCGTAAAGTGTCTGCACGCCATTGCCGTTGTCAATCTTGATATAACGGCCATAAAGGCTGTGCCAACCGGCAATGGTGACAGTACCAGCCATAGAAGCCCGCACGGCGGTGCCGGACGGAGCGGCAATATCCATACCGGTGTGGCCGTAATACCCTCTAAAGGGCATCGAGACTCGGCCGCCGTCCACCGGCCAAATGAAGCCGCCGGGGTTAATGGCACTGCCGACAATTTGGTTGGTGGGCTTTTTACTGCCGGTGGTCACTTCTTGCGCCACCGCCTCTTTCAGCACCGTTCTGTTAACGACATTGCGGGAAATTTCCTCACCGTCTTCATAAACAACGTCGGCCACCAATTCCTCCAGCCCCTGTTGGCCCTGCTTTTTCACAATGGCGTAACCTTGCAATTGGTTGGGGTCATATGTCTGCACAACCGAGTAGGGAACCGGCACGGTATACGTTTCGGTGCGTATGGTTTGAACGCCCAGGAAAGGCATCTCGCGGGATACAATGACCTGCTGTCCAATCATCAGGCGCTTTTCAATGTCGGGGTTCAACGATTTGACCTGGGCGTAGGGGACGCCGTATTTTTGGGCAATGCCGGTGGGGGTGTCGCCAGATACAACGGTGTGGTACCGGCGAACCTGCTCTTCTCCGGTAATGGTCTGTACCAATTTATCCTCATCAATGCTGCTGACGGGGTAAAGGCCGGGTTTGAGCTCAATGGACTTTTTAAAGCTTACCCGTTCGTTGGGGGTTTCGGTGCGGAAACGGTCCAGCATACTGTTCATATACAAAAGCAGCGCGTCGCCGTTATAGGTGGCCCCCACAAAATCACCATCCACATAGAGGCCGTCTGCCTCTGCCAGTTCGCCGCCGGCCGCCATGATCATATTATTGGTCAAGGTGTCCACATCGGTCAGGTCAGAGGGGCTGATGACTTTCAGCTTAAAGGTAGGGGCGATGTCCAAGGGTGTGGTGCGGCTGGCATCATTCACAATGCGATCCACCATTTGCTGTTGGGCCGCCTCAAATTCCGCTTCGTTGGAGATATACCCCACAGGCTGGTTGGCGTACGTCACTTCCAGCCCAAAGGTTGTGCTGTTAAAAATGTGAAGGGCAAACAGGAATACAAAGACGCCGACCACCGGCAGGGCATAGTCCAGCAGAATGCCCAAAGGTTTGTAGCAAGATTCAATTAAGTAAGACAACGATTCGAAAAATACGGTGAATGCCTCTTTAAAAGAGTGGGAACGCGCCACTTTCATCCTTTTGCGGAAAACCGCCAGATTGTGGCTCATTTCCTCAAAAGGTGCCCAGAATGCGTTAAAGGCGGCGTCACCGGCAGTCCGGCGCCGGCGGTTCCAGCTGCCGATATTTTCATCAAACCAGGCACCGATCTGGCGGCCTGTTCGCCGCACCGAGCGCCCGATGCGGTGTAGTGTCCGCAGTGTCTGAATGCTTAAATAATATGTGGAACGGTACAGTTGTGTAAAGGGGCCGTAAGGCGAGGGCTTACGTACCTTTGCCTTTTTCTTTTGGGATGTTCTGGCAGCCGAACGCGCCTTCCTTTGGACGGCCAGCGTCCTTACTTCTTCCGGTTCTTCGAATTCTTCCGGTTCTTCCACTTCAGCCATGACGGATGTTTCCGCTTCGACCGGGGTGTCAAGCTGCTCCAGCACCTCAAAGGCCATGGCGGCGGCTTCGCTGTCCACTTCCGGTTTATCCGGCGCCGTGAACAGGCCGGTTTCCAGATCCCGGCCCCAATCCTCTTCGGGCTGCTCTTTTTCATCAGCTTCTATGGCAAAATCGCCAAAGCGGCGGGATGATTCTTCGGCAATCTTTTCGCGCTTGCCAAACAATCCCGCCCAAAGCCCCGGTTTTTTGGGCTTCGTCGGCGGCTCAATGGTTTCTTCGATGACAGCAGCCGGCTCGATTACTTCCGGCTCCCCAATCACTTCTTCCATGACAGCAACCGGCTCGATTACTTCCGGTTCCCCAATCATTTCTTCAATGACAGCAGCCGGCTCGATTACTTCCGGTTCCTCAATCACTTCTTCAATGACAGCAACCGGCCCGGTTTCTTCCGGTTCCTCAACCACTTCTTCGATGACAGCAACCGGCCCGATTTCTTCCAGAGCCTCAATCGTTTCCGCGGTGGCGGCCGACTCGATGATTTCCGCTTCCTCGTCGACCTCATCTAAATCGCCTTTGGCCAGTTCAGCATCCAACAGACGCTCTTCATCGGCAGCCGCCATGCTGGCATACATGGCCGCCAGCTCGGCGCCGCTGGGCGCTGTTTTCTTCTTTTTGCGGAAAAGCCGGGCGAAAAAGCCGGGTTGCTTTTCGGCAATTGGAGGTGGCACCTCGGCAGGGCGTAAAACGGCCTCGGGCAGTTCCTCCACGGCCTCCACCGGAAGGGACACGGCAACGGGTTCTTCCACCGCTTCCACCACAGGCAGGTGGGCCGCAACCGGTTCTTCCGCAGTGGTAAGCGGGACTGATTCAGGGGCAGACGCAAATATATCATCCTGAGGATCTTTTTGTCCAAACAAAGATTTGAAAAAACCGGTTTCCGCAGGTGCTTCTTCGGGCACTGCTTCAATGTACACTTCGTCAACTTCCAGCACCAGGTCTTCTTCCGGCACTTCTTGGGCCAGGGCCTGCTGTTTGGCCGTCTCTTCCAAAGTGGCCACCGGTTCCAGTTCCTCTGTGGCTTCGGCCATCAGCGCATCCAACTCTTGTTCTTCCTGCGCGGCGGCCAAATCCCGGTAAAGGGCGGGACGATCCTCGGCCAGGGCGTCGGTTTCAGGCTGCCCAAAACCCAACCACCCTTTGGCAGGCTGGGGCGCCGTTTCTTCCTCTGCCGCCAAGGGTGCCTCCTGCGCCTCCATCTCGGAGGGCGTGGGGGCCTCCATTAATTCTAAAACCTCTTCCACCACATGGGCGGGGGGCTCGTACAAAATACGTGTGATGGTTTCGGCGTCGTCTTCTTCTAACGTTTCCGCCGCAATGGCCGGTTCCAATACCTCTTCGACCACAGGTATTTCCACAGCAACTGTGGGCGCTTCCGCCTCGGTCTGTTCTTCCAAGGCAGAGAAACTCAGTTGGTCTTCTTCCGCCTCTTCTGCCGCCATCTCGTCGGGCGCGCCGGTCCAGGAACGGTGGCCAAACAGCACCGCTTTTTCAGTCTGTCCAGCCTTACCTTTAAACAGGGGCGGGACAGGGGGCGGCGTCTCGGCCAGCACAGGCGGCTCGATCTCTTCCGGCGCTTCGTTGTCTACCACCACGCCCATGGCGGATAAATCATCTTCAAAATTTTGCCGCCAATGGTGGATGGGATTCCACTCGGGTTCCGTTTGGGCCGTTGCCGCCGGCTCTTCCCATGGGTTGTCGATATCGGATACTTCGTCATCCGCAGATAGCGCTTCTTTGTCCTGCCGCCCAAAAGAGAACCAGGGACGTTTGGCGGGGGTCTCTTCCAAAATAACGCCGATATCCGACAGTGCCTCGGCCTCTTCCTCGGCTACCGCTACAGGCTCAATGACTTCGGCTTCTTCTTCGGCCACAACCACAGCCTCGATGACCTCGGCCTCTTCCTCGGCCACAGCCACCGGCTCGATGACTTCGGCTTCTCCTTCGGCCACAGCCACAGGCTCGATGACTTCGGCCTCTTCCTCGGTCACAGCCACAGGCTCGATGACCTCGGCCTCTTCTTCGGCCACAGCCACAGGCTCGATGACCTCGGCTTCTTCTTCGGCCACAGCCACAGGCTCGATGACCTCGGCCTCTTCTTCGGCCACAGCCACAGGCTCAATGACCTCAGCCTCTTCTTCGGCTACCGCTACAGCCTCGACGACTTCGGCTTCTTCCTCGGCCACAACCACAGCCTCGATGACCTCGGCCTCTTCCTCGGCCACAGCCACAGGTTCAATGGCCTCGGCTTCTTCCTCAGCCACAGCCGCCGTTTCGTCTTTTCGGCCAAACAGCGAACGGAAAAAGCCCGTCTTTTTCTCAGGCGCTTCTTCCAATATAATTTCATCTATCGATTCCGGCTCTTCTTCGTCCGGCATCAGGTAAGAGACAAAGGGCACCGTCTGGATGACCGGTACAATCGGTACAGCCTCCAAAGGTTTTTGCACTTCCGGTTCTTCCTTGGCAACACTGTCAGAAGTGGATAGAGCAGCAGGGAATAAGGGTGGTTGCACCGCCTCGCCCAAGTCTTCTTCCCGCTCCAAAAATGCAACGATTTCAGTCAGGCTTTCCGGTTCCGCCTCGTCGACGCTGTCGACAGCAGCGGCAGGGGCAACGGGGCGTGGCTCTGCCTTTACGGGCGGGTGGGGCACATCCACCTGGGATACCGGCGCCGGCGGCTCTTTTAACGCACGGATGGCGGCAATTTCATACTTATTCAAGTCCTCCGGCTCACCTTGGGGCAGCACACCTTCCTCGGTCTTTACATCAAAGACAGCAAAGCGGGGATGCTCGGCCGATGTTGGGGCTTGTGCGTTTTCACCTTGTCCTTTTTGGGTCATTTTATGGACAAGAGACTGGGTCTCGGCCAGCAGGTCGGTGGCCTTTTCCACCGACGCCACTGTTTCGGGATGGTCGTCGTATTCAGAGACGACTTCCTCAATGGAAGTTTGTACCGCCCGTTTGGCGGCTTCGGCAGCTCGCTCGGCGGCCCGTTCAGCAGCCGCAATCTGGCGGATGCGCTCGGCTTCGGCCACCCGTGCCGCTTCCCGTTCGGCCTCGGCTTTCTGGGTCTCCTGCCGTAGCATTTCCTGCCGCTGGGCCTCTTCTTTTTCCGCAAGGGCTTTGCTTTGGCGTTCGTACGCTTCCGGTGGAATATCCGCTTTGTGTACTCGGATATCTACCACGTTTTCCACGGCGCTTTGGGCCGCGGCCAACGCTTTGGCAATCTGGGCAATCGATTGGGCATTTTGCTTTTGGTCGCCCTGAATATTAATGCTTTTAATCAGCGCCTGGGCCTGGGCCAAAAGCGCCTCTGTTTCTGAAATCAGCTCACGGGCGGACACCCGGGAGGTGCCGCCTTCGCCAGTCTCGCTTTCTTTCGCTGCCTTTGGGCCGGGGGCCGATTTGTCCTGTGCCTCGGACTCTTGCGAAACCGAGGGTGAAACAGACCAACGCCCTTTGCCTTTTTTGGCACGAGCGGACTTTTCTATATCGGAGTCTGCCGGAAACCCGGTCAAACTGTCGTCATTTTCGTTTTTCAGGCCGTTATCCTCTGGTTTGGCCATCCAATCGCCTCCCTGGCGCACCGTCTCAGACAGAAAATGCTGTGCGCCGCTGCAGTCTCAATTCTCAAAAGGGCAAAGCGGCCACAACGCCTGCCCGGGCCTGCGTCAAAAATATTTTTTCATTATACATCATCATTCGCAAAAAATAAAGGCAGGATCGGACACAAAATAAAACATCCCCAGGGATGGAATATCCAACAAACTCTTTTTTGTTGGATGGTTCTGCTCCTTTGTCAAGATGTCGTTATCATGCCCTACAATTCCTGCTCACTTCGCGGTTGCTGTTATGCACGGGTTTCATTATATCATATCTTGTGTGTGCAAATTGTTAAAACAGTGTAAAAGATGGCGAAGATTCTGAAAAAACATGTAAAGTATTGCGCCTTTTCATATTGTCTGCCGCCAGTGGGTTTACTGCCAAACAGGGCAAAAAAAGTCAAAAAACCTCAATATATGTAATATTATACATGTATTATACAAAACGGAATAATTGCATGCTTGTTTGCGCCGCGTTTTTGTCGCTTTTCCCAATGCCGCGCCTCTTGACATCCAGTGCCGATGGTGCTAGATTATAGAAAACAGCGGGATACGCTGATTATTAAGCAGAATACGATGACGAAGAAAGCACCAAAAACGACAACGCACAGAGAGAAGGCGCCACAGGCTGCAAGCGCCTCCCGAAGTCATTTGGCCGCTACCAACTTCCGAGTGCGCTTCAGGGTAACCGACAGCGCCGCGCCGGCCGCGTTACAGCCGTAATTGAGAGGCGCCATTCTTTATGGGTGACGCAATTCAGGTGGAACCGTGGAGCGTGCGCTTCATCCTGTTACGAGGATGGGCGCATTTTTGTTTATCTTCTTCCTTATATAATACGCCTGCCTCCCTTTACCCCATTTCAAAAAGGAGTGTGTTTTCATGATCAACATCACATTAAAAGACGGCACTGTCAAAAGTTATGACGCGGGCGTTACCCCTGCCGATGTGGCCAAAGAGCTGGGCAGCGGTTTGTACAAGGCTGCCTGTGCCGCCACGGTGGACGGCCGGATGGTGGATTTGTGTACTCCCATTACCGAGGACTGCCAGCTTGCCATTCTCACCTTCGACGACGAAGACGGCAAACGGGCTTTTTGCCACACAGCCTCCCATATTTTGGCCCAAGCGGTGCTGCGCCTTTGGCCCGATGCCAAATACGCCATCGGCCCCGCCATCGAAAACGGATTTTACTACGACTTCGATGTCGCCACCCCCTTCACCCCCGACGAGCTTTTAAAAATCGAGGCGGAAATGGCCGGCATCGTCAAAGAGGATTTGCCCATCGAGCGCTTTTCGCTGGACGTGGCCGCCGCCAAAGCACTCATGAAGGATCAGCCCTACAAGCTGGAGCTTATTGAGGAGCATGCCGCCAAAGGGGATACCATCACCTTTCGCCGCCAGGGTGAGTTTACCGACTTGTGCGCCGGCCCCCACCTGATGAGCACCGGCGCCGTCAAAGCGTTCAAGCTGACCCAGTGTACAGGCGCCTATTGGCGTGGCGACGCCCAGAAGCAAATGCTTTGCCGGGTCTACGGCACCGCTTTCCCCAAGGCCGCCATGCTGGAGGCCTACCTCACCCAGCAGGAGGAAGCGAAGAAGCGGGATCACAACAAATTGGGCCGGGAGCTGGAATATTTCACCACGGTGGACATTATCGGCCAGGGTTTGCCCATTTTGCTGCCCAAAGGCACCACTGTCATCAAAATTCTCCAGCGCTTTGTAGAGGACGAGGAAGAACGGCGGGGTTATCTGCAAACCAAAACGCCTTTTATGGCCAAGCGGGAGCTTTATAAAGTGTCCGGCCATTGGGACCACTACCGGGACGGTATGTTTGTTATGGGGGACACCGACAAACAGGACAATCCTACCGAGGAAATTTTGGCGCTGCGGCCCATGACCTGCCCCTTCCAGTTCCAGGCCTACCTGACCCGCACCCGCAGCTACCGGGATTTGCCTTTGCGCTACAACGAAACTTCCACTCTCTTCCGCAACGAATCCTCCGGCGAAATGCACGGCCTCATTCGGGTGCGCCAGTTCACCATCTCCGAAGGTCATCTCGCCTGTACGCCGGACCAGTTGGAAGCGGAGTTTGCCGGCTGTCTCGATTTAACCCATTACCTTTTGGACGCCATCGGCCTGCGGGAAGATGTCAGTTACCAGTTCTCCAAGTGGGATCCCAACAACCGGGAAAAATACATTGGCGACCCGGAGGAATGGGAGGCGGTGCAAAGCACGATGCGTCGCATCCTGGACGACCTCCATGTGGACTACAAAGAGGCGGAGGGCGAGGCCGCTTTCTATGGCCCCAAGCTGGACATTCAAATCCGCAATGTTCACGGCAAAGAAGATACGCTGGTCACCATCCAAATCGACTTTCAGTTGGCCGAGCGGTTCGGCATGGAGTATGTGGATAAAGACGGGGCGAAAAAATACCCCTACGTCATCCACCGCACCTCCATCGGCTGCTATGAGCGGACATTGGCGCTGCTCATCGAAAAATATGCCGGCGCCATGCCGGTTTGGCTGGCCCCTGTCCAGGTCAAAGTGCTGCCCATTGGCGACGCGCAGCTGGATTATGCCTACGAAGTAGCCCAAAAACTGCGGGCCAAAGGTATCCGCCTGGAGGTAGACGACCGCCGGGAGAAAATCGGCTACAAAATCCGCGAAGCCCAAATGGAGAAAGTGCCCTATATGTTGGTGGTGGGCGAAAAAGAAGTAGAGGGACAGACGGTGGCCGTGCGTTCCCGCAAAGAAGGGGACAAAGGAGCCATGCCGCTGGACACCTTTGCCGCCGCGGTTTTAGAGGAAATTGCTACCCGCGCCAAGTAATATTCATGTATCCAATGGGGGAAGGGCCTTTTGTGCCACTTTCCCCATTTCTGTGCATTTTTTAAGGTTATTGGGCAAAATATTGCGGTTTTTTATTTCAAGTGAACAATTTTCTTGACAGAATTTATGCAAAGATATACAATATAAAAGATGTGGGTGAAATGACAAATGTTATCAAACCCACCGCTCACAAGTTACCCGTTTGAGGGGGTAGCACTTTCGCAAATTTCTCCGTCATTCCCATCGACTGATCCGGATAGAATGCGGGTTTGGACCGTTTGCGGCGGATGATCCGACCGCGGGGCAAACTTTCCAAATACTGCTGATTGATGAGGGTATTTTCGACCCACACTGTTGATAACGAAATTACTGCCTATCATGGTTTGGTCTTATAAAAAAGAATAGGAGGGTAACCGAACACCATGCAGGGTTCAACCATTATGCTGATCGTTGGTTGTCTTGTGTCGTTTGCTGTTGGCGCGGCCATCGCCTTTTTTCTGGGCGTTAAGTATAGACAAAAAGTAGCGGAAGCAGAAATCGGCTCGGCAGAAACCGAAGCCAAGCGTATGATCAGTGACGCGATCAAAAACGCTGAAAGCAAGAAAAAAGAAGCATTGTTGGAAGCCAAGGATGAAATTTTCAGAATGCGCTCCGAGGCCGATAAAGATGTGAAAGAACGTCGCAGCGAAGTACAGCGCCAGGAGCGCAGGCTCCAGCAAAAAGAAGAATCGCTGGATAAAAAAGTAGAAAATCTGGAAAAGAAAGAAGAGGTTCTGGCCCAAAAAATTAAGGACGCGGAAGACAAACTCAAAGAAGTCGACGTCGTCAAGCAAAGCCAGTTTGATATGCTGGAGCGTATCTCCGGCTTCACGGCAGAGCAGGCCAAAGACCATCTTCTTAAAAGCCTTGAAAACGCGCTTATCCACGAAAAAGCACTTAAAATTACCCAATACGAGCAATACCTGCGGGACGAATCGGATCAAAAGGCCCGCGAAGTCATATCCACAGCCATTCAGCGGTGCGCCGCCGAATATGTGGCAGAGGTCACCGTTTCGGTTGTGCCATTGCCCAATGATGAGATGAAGGGCCGCATCATCGGCCGCGAGGGACGGAACATCCGCACCCTTGAAACGCTCACAGGCGTCGACCTTATCATTGACGACACCCCCGAAGCCATTACCCTTTCCAGCCACGACGCCGTCAAACGGGAAGTGGCCCGCATCGCTCTAGAGCGGCTGATTCAAGATGGCCGCATCCACCCCGCCCGCATTGAAGAAACGGTGGAAAAAGCCAAGCGGGAAGTGGAGACCAAAATCAAGCAGGACGGCGACCGTGCTGTCATGGAGACGGGCGTCCACGCGCTCCATCCCGAATTGATCAAGCTGCTCGGCCGGATGCGCTACCGTTCCAGTTACGGGCAAAATGTGCTCAGCCATTCCATTGAAGTGGCGCAGTTGGCAGGCGCCATGGCCGCCGAATTGGGCGCCGATGCCGCTTTGGCCCGCCGCGCTGGTCTTCTGCACGACATCGGCAAGGCCATGACCCACGAAATCGAAGGCTCCCATGTGGCCATCGGTGTGGACATTGCCAAAAAGTACAAGGAAAGCGAAGGAGTTTTGCACGCCATTGAAGCCCATCACGGGGATGTGGAAGCCAAAACCATTATCGCTTGTCTGGTTCAGGCCGCCGACGCCATTTCCGCCGCCCGTCCGGGCGCCCGGAGAGAAAACCTGGAGAATTACATTAAACGGTTGCAAAAATTGGAGGAAATCGCCAACTCCTTCGAAGGCGTGGAAAAATGCTATGCCATCCAGGCGGGTCGCGAAGTCCGCATTATGCTTAAACCGGAAATTGTCAGCGACGACAATATGGTTATTGTGGCGCGGGAGATTGTGGCCAAAATCGAAAACGAGCTGGATTATCCTGGCCAAATTAAAGTTCATGTCATCCGGGAGACCCGGGCGATTGAGTACGCCAAGTAAAAATATTTCAATCGCATTTACGCATCCAAAGGCCGCCCTTTACGGGGCGGCTTTTTGTCATAGAAAAAGCATGGGTATAGCCGCTTCGGCAGATATATAGCATGTCGCTTAAGCCGCGACCGGCTTATACTTTTCTGGCGCAAGGCGTGGAGAAACAAGGCGGGTACTGATGTCAATATCAAAGTGGAGCAGACGTGCAGCCGCTCCGGTAGGGATATAGCTTGTCGCTTTGGCCGCGACCGGCCCATACTTTTTGGCGCAAAAAGTATGCAAAAACATTTTTTGGGGAAACCACATGGTTTCCCCCCCGCCCCATCCTTAAGGCGAGGGCATAGGTGCGCAGGAAACGCGCGGGCTTTGCGGGAGGATGGTTTTGGGTCTGATTTTGGGGTGCAGGCGAAGCAGAAGAACAAGCTTGATACCGATATCAATATAGAAATAAAGCAGACGTGCAGCCGCTCCGGCAGGGATATAGCTTGTCGCTTTGGCCGCGACCGGCCCATACTTTTTGGCGCAAAAAGTATGCAAAAACATTTTTCGGGGAAACCACATGGTTTCCCTACGCACCATCCTTAGGGCGAGGGCATAGGTGCGCAGGAAACGCGCGGGCTTTGCGGGAGGATGGTTTTGGTTCTGATTTTGGGGTGCAGGCGATGCAGAAGAATAAGCTTGATACCGATATCAATATAGAAATAAAGCAGACGTACAGTCGCTCCGGCAGGTATATAGCATGTCGCTCAAGCCGCGACCAGCTCATACTTTTTGGCGCAAAAAGTATGCAAAAACATTTTTGGGGGGAACCACCTGGGTTACCCCCAACCCAAACATAGGGGGAGGACAAGGGTGCGCAGGAAACTCGGGGGGTATGGGGGGGGCGGGGGTGGGTGTGGTGTGGGGTG
>JAVBNO010000004.1:0-43216 GCA_031551485.1 Oscillospiraceae bacterium | reverse complement strand
TGTCCCTCTATTGCGAAAAACATAAGCTGCTCGACCCCATGTGGAACATTGTCCCCGGCGAGAAGAGCGGCTGGTGCGTACCCACCCTGCAGGTTGGTGCCACAATCGTTACCAAAGAGAATGCCGACAACTACAACACTTCCTCCTACTACGGCCGCCGCAGCAGCAAAGGCTTTGAGGAAGGCGCGCTGGATATGACCAGCACAAGCTTGCCCGGCTACTGGACGAGATAATAGCTTAGTTTCTTGACCAACCGCGGGGCAGCCACTATACTAGGCCTAGGGCCTCGCGGTTGGCCACTTTTAACAAGGGCGGATAAGGATATGAATAACGACAGCTTTTTGGCAATGGTTGCAAAACTCTATTACATTGACAAGGTGAAGCAAAATGAGATTGCCAGGCGTTTTCATATCACGCCTATGATGGTATCCCGCATGCTTAAAGAGGCGGAACAAAGGGGCATTGTTTCTTTTAATGTCAAAATGCCTTGGCCGCTGGACGTGCAGCTCGCCCACAAAGTAGCCGAACGTTACGGCCTGTTGGAATGCTTTGCCATCGACGTTCCCCAAGAGAATGAAATCCCCGATACGCTGGGCGCTTTTTTGGCGGAATACTTTGTGCAAATCTTGCCCCAAAACGCCATTGTGGGCCTTTCGTGGGGATATACCATTTCGCGTTTTGTCCACGCGCTTCCCTATGTGCAAACGAACAATTGCAGCTTAATACAGCTGACAGGCGCTTTTTCGGGACAATATCCCTCCGTCACACCCACCCAAATTATCAACGAAGTTTCCAAAAAACTCAACAGCCGCATTTACGTGCTCAACGCGCCCCTCTATGCCTCCACCCCCGAAGTCTGCGAGCAACTGGTGAATGATCCAGCTAACCTCCACATACACGACATGGCCAGGCATTCGGACATTAACATTATCGGGTTGAGCCCCTTTGCCCAAACGGCTACCACCTTCAAATCGGGCGTTATCGGCCCCAAGGACTTTGAGGAACTTAAAGAGGCGCAAACGGCCGGTGATTTGGCGGGCACTTTTTTAGATGCCTCCGGCGCAGAAATCGCGTGGAGCAAAAACAAGTTGTATACGGGCGTTCCCTTAAGCATTATCGGCAAAGCCAAAAATGTCATTTGCATTGCAGGCGAATCCACCAAAGCACCCTTATTACGCCAAGTTTGCAAGCGGCACTATTTTAACACGCTGATTACCACAAGGCAGACAGCGGCTCTGCTGCTGTAGTAGTGAGGAAAAGGAGTCCTGGTTATGAAAGAACTGACAGCACAGCAAGTTTCACAAATGCTGGTGCAAATTTCCGACAGCATCATTGCCAACGAAGAACTTCTCTGTAAATTGGACAGCCATGTAGGCGATGGCGACCATGGGGTTACGGTTGCCCGTGGGTTTACAGCTGTGAAATCAAAAGTATTCGAAAACGAAAATTACGGTATTGGGGCATTGCTTGAACTGACAGGCGATACCTTGTCCGAAACAATGGGCGGTGCCATAGGCCCTATATTTGGCAGCATCTTTTCCGCTATGGGTGAAGAAGCAGGCGACATTACCGAGGTTTCTACCGCTTGCATGGCGGCCATGCTGCGCGCCGGCCTTGACAATGTCATGCTGATCGGCGGCGCGGCCCCTGGCGACCGCACCCTCGTGGATGCGCTGGCGCCGGCGGTGGCAGCACTGGAGCAAGATGCTCAAGCCGATGTATCGCTTGCCGACGCACTGCAGCACGCCGCAACAGCCGCCCATGAAGGGGCGCTGGCAACCAAGGACATGGTGGCCAAAAAAGGCCGCGCCAAATTTTTGCAGGATAAATCCATCGGGTTTCAGGATGCGGGGGCTACCTCCATGTCCATTGTTCTGGCCGCAATGGCGGATTATGTAAACGCCTAGAATTTTAACAATAAAAGGGTGAATTGGTCATGCCGATTGTAACTTTAAAGGATATTTTGGCGGACGCCCATAAACAAAAGTATGGGGTTGCCATGTACGATGTGCACAACCTGGAAATGACCAATGCCATTATTGAGGCGGCGGAAGAAGAACGCAGCCCTGTCATTGTGGCGCTGGCGGAAGTGCATGCGGGTACTGTACATCAGCTGGAGGACATCGCCAACATTATGGTCTATGCCGCCAAACGGTCGAAAGTGCCGGTTTGCGTGCATTTCGACCACGGCATGCAGCTTGAAAATTGTGTGCGTGTCATGCACCTTGGCTTCTCTTCGGTCATGTACGACGGCTCTGTTTTGCCTTACGAGGAAAACATTCGCCGTACAGCGGAAATTGCCCGGTTGGCGGCCATCTTCGGCGCTTCTGTCGAAGGCGAGCTGGGCCATGTCGGCGGTGCCGAAGGTGGCGGTGACGACGGCCACGGCGCCGTCTATACCGACCCCGACCAGGCGCTGGATTTTATTCAAAAGACAAACGTCGATGCCTTGGCCGTATCGATCGGCACGGTGCACGGCGTCTATAAAGAAACCCCCAAGCTGGACTTAACCCGCTTGCGGCAAATTCGCGCCAAAACCACGGTACCCCTGGTGTTGCACGGCGGTTCCGGCCTTTCCGACCTGGATTTCCGAAATTGTATTGCCGGCGGCATCTCGAAGGTCAATATTTACACCGAAATTGTGCAGGTGGCCATGAACCGCATCCAGTGCGAGGTCAACGCCCCTTATTCCGAATCTTGCCAAACCTGTTCCGGCACCGGCGCTGCCAGCAAAGAGGAACTGGTTTCTCGCATTACGGCTCTGCTGCAGCCCATGCTTGGCGGCGGGCAAATGAAATACCCAGACTTAATGCGCCTTTCTACCGAAGGAATGAAGGAAGCGGTTAAAACAAAGCTGCGGCTGTTCGGCTCTTCTGGTAAGGCAAAATAAAAAACGCAAGAAAGGATGCCACTATGCCAGAAAAATTCATACCCGAATATAAGCTGAAGACATGGGTTTGCGAAGCGGCGCGCATTCTTTCGGCCCGCCGGCTCATCCGCTCCGACAGCGGCAGCCTCAGTGTCCGTTCGGGGCGCGGTGAAATGTGGGTCACGCCCGAGGGCATCCATCCCGCCATGCTTACCCCGGATAAGCTGGTGCGAGTCAGCTTTGCCGGCAACCGGCGCTTCTTTGGCATTGCCACCCCCAATGTTGCCGAGCTAAGCCATCACATCCGCCTTTACCTGCAATCGCCAGACATCGGCGCGGCCTTTGTCCTTCGCCCCGTATACATGGAACTGTTACGAAGCGAAAAAAAATACCCGGAAATGCCGTCCGGTGCAGTAAATTTAGAATTGCCGCTCTGCGTGCCGGCCCAAACTCATAAAGGGCTTATTCACGAAGAAAAATTTGTTTGTTGGGGTAAAGATTTATCCAGCGCGTTGGAAAATGCCGACCAGGCCGATTTTTTGTACCATAAAATGATGCTCGGCACATCGGCCATACAAGAGCAAAATGACCCCAAACAAGCTTTAATGCGTCAAGTAGCGCAAGCCGTGACATTACAGTTGCGAAACCAATGAAAGGAAAATTGCCGTGGTAGAAATAACACAAGCAGAGGTTTCTCAAATTGTGGAGGCAGTTCTTGCCAACCTGCAAACGGGCAGCAAACCGGCTGCGCCTGCTACACCCGCACCCGCTGCACCAGCCTCCCCGAAAATAGAGACTCCTTCCATTTACAACTATGCCAAAAGTGTAGCTGCACCGGTCAGTCAGCCCAGCCGCTTTGCCGGCGTCTATGCCGACGCCAACGAAGCGATTGAGCGCGCTTATGAAGCCCAGCAGCACTACTTGGCCAAATGCACAATGGAGGATCGCAAAGCGATTATTGAAAGCATACGCAACGCGATGGTCCAAAACAAAGAGACATTGGCGCGCATGGCTTTGGAGGAAACGGGCATCGGCCGGTACGAGGATAAAATTAATAAAGTATTTTTGGCCGCGACGAAAACTCCCGGCGTGGAAATGCTGCAAACTTCGGCCGTTTCAGGCGACAATGGTATAACCATTGAAGAAATGGCGCCCTTTGGGGTGGTCGGGGCGGTTTCCCCGGTCACCAACCCCATGGAAACCATCATCAACAATGTCATCGGCCTTTTGGCCGCCGGTAACTCGGTGGTTTACAATGTGCATCCTTCCAGCAAGCAGGTTTGCATGTTTACCATTGATCTGATTGATAAGGCCATTGTGGCGGCGGGCGGCCCCGCCAACCTGGTCACAATGGTGGAGACCCCCACGGTCGAGTCGCTGGATGTGATTGCGAAAAACGATAAAGTACGGCTTTTGTTGGGTACCGGCGGACCGGGGCTTGTACACAAACTGCTCAGTTCCGGCAAAAAAGCCATTGGCGCGGCGGCGGGCAACCCCCCTGTCATTGTGGATGAAACCGCCGATTTGGCGTTGGCTGCACGGGCCATTATTGCGGGAGCCTCTTTCGATAACAACCTGCTGTGCATTGCGGAAAAAGAGGTGTTTGCGCTGGAGGCCATTGCCGACGACCTCATCTTTGAAATGATGAAGCATCAGGCGGTCATGCTTTCCCCGGCCCAGGTGAAAGAGGTTATGTCCTTTGCCCTCAGCCGCGATGAAAAAGGCCACTGGCACACCGTAAAAGATTGGATCGGCCAGGATGCGGGCAAGTTTTTGCGCAAACTGGGCGTTGCCGGCAAAGACGACACCCGCCTGCTTATTTTCGAGGCCGATTTTGACAACCCCTTTGTCCAGCTGGAGCAAATGATGCCGGTTTTGCCCATTGTGCGTGTCAAAACCCTGGATCAAGCCATCGAGCTGGCGGTCAAGGCGGAGCATGGAAACAGGCATACGGCCTCTATGTTCTCTTTGAATATTGACAACCTGACCCGCTTTGCCCGGGCCATTTCCACCACCATTTTCGTCAAAAACGCGGCGACGCTGGCAGGTGTCGGTTACGGCGGCGAAGGTTATGCCACATTCACCATTGCGGGCGCCACAGGCGAAGGCCTGACCTGTGCCAAAACCTTTACGCGGGTGCGGCGTTGTGTACTGGGCGATGGCGGCTTTCGCATTATCTAAGAGGAGGAGAGAACAATGGCCAGTGGATTTTTAGAGCTGGAAGGCTTCGGACACGCCTTAATCAGTATGGACGCGATGTGTAAAGCGGCCAATATCACCGTGCTTGCCGTCGACGCCAATAACCCGGCGAACGAGAAAACAGCCCGTGTACCGGTTTCGGTGCAGGTCAAAATCAGCGGCGGTGTGGCCGATGTGCAGCAGGCACTGGAGGCCGGCCGCCGGGCAGCTGTCAAATATTTGCCCGATGAGCTGATCCTCACCCACAGCATTCCGTCGGATAACCCGGCGTTACAGGGGTTGCTTGTGGGCGGCAAGCTGCCTCCCAAGCAGGCGACAGCCCCCAAAAAGAAGTTGGCTGCCCTTGGCGTTTTGGATGTGCAGTGCTATGCCAACGCGGTCAAAGCTCTGAACGGGGCGCTGCAAAATTCCGATGTCACCGTGGTGGACGTTAAAAAATATTTGGGCGGACGCATGGTCACCATTCTGTTTTCCGGCACCGTGGCCGCTGCCCAGGCCGCCGTGGAGCAGGCCAAAACCGAATTTGGCAGCTGCCCGTGCCTCAAAAGCGCCATGGTGATTACCAACCCTCACGCCGAGTTGTTCCGATTTATCGGATGACTATATTACATGATGAATTAAATTATTGGAGGTAAATTACATGAACGGTTCCCTTGGAATGATCGAGACCAGAGGTTTAACAGCAGCGATTGAAGCGGCAGACGCCATGCTCAAAGCAGCCAATGTTGAGGTCGCCGGCATTGAAAAAATTGGTTCCGGCCTTGTCTGCGTCATGGTGCAGGGCGAAGTGGGCGCTGTGAAAGCCGCCACCGAGGTGGGCGCCGAAGCGGCCCAAAGAATTGGCGAAGTTGTCGCGGTCCACGTGATTCCCCGCCCCCATGCCGATGTGGAAAAACTGTTTGCCAACGCGAAAGCTGGCAAGTAATCTGCAATTTGCAAAAACGAGGTGAAAGCCTTTGAGACAGGCTTCGGATGATACTGTCAGGCAGGTCACAAAGCTGGTGTTAATGGAGCTGCACCGCGCAGGCGTTTCTATTGCATCTCATCCGGCTCAAATTCCAATCAGCATATCGGCACGCCATTTGCATCTTTCACAAGCCGACTTGGAAACGCTGTTTGGCAAAGGCTTCATGCTTACGGTGGAACGTCCTATCTCTCAACCCGGGCAGTTTGCCTCGGGACAATTTGTCTCGGTGGTCGGTCCGCGGGGCAGCATTGAAAAAATGCGGGTTTTGGGGCCCGTGCGTTCACAAACGCAGGTCGAACTGGCCATGGGCGACGCGCGGCGTGTGGGGCTTACACCCCCGGTGCGCCAAAGCGGAGATTTGGCTGGTTCCCCCGGTGCTACGCTGGTGGGCCCTGTGGGCCAGGTTACACTGCCCCAAGGGGTTATTCTTGCCGAGCGCCATATTCATATGACGCCTTCGGACGCCGCCCGCTATGGGGTGGCCGATGGGCAGCTTGTGCAGGTTTTGCTTCGCTCGCCAAAGGGGGGCGTGCTCCACAATGTGGCGGTGCGCGTCCGTGGCGATTTTGCCCTGGATATGCATTTGGATACAGATGATGCCAACGCTTTTTTAATTGCCGAAGGCAGCGTAGGCACTCTCTGGGAAGGAGCAATATAATGATTGTTGCGGTTGTGACCGATACGCTTGTATCGACACGTAAGCACAGTGCCCTGCAGGGGGTCAAACTGTTGGTGGTAAAACCCCTGGGGCAAGAACTTCCCCTGATTGCGGGGGATATACTGGGCGCAGGTGTTGGCGAGTATGTGATGATCACCTGTGGCTGTGCCGCTTCGGGCGCGCTGGATAAGCCCGCGCCGGTCGATGCCATGGTAGTGGGCATTTTAGATGCGCCGCCTGCCTTTGCAAAAGGTTGATTTTATGAGAATGGTCATTGTGGGCGGTGTGGCAGCTGGTATGTCCGCCGCCTCCAAATTAAAACGCTCCTGCCCGGAAGCGGACGTGGTTGTCTTTGAAAAAGGGCAGTATATTTCTTACGGCGCTTGCGGGTTGCCTTATTTTGTGGCGGGCATCAACGATGATTACCGCCGTATGCTCATACGCTCTGCGGAGGATTTTGCTAAGCAGGGTATTGATGTGCGTCTGCAGCACGAGGTGCTTCGGGTTTCTCCCAAAGACAAAATGTTAATGGTGCGCAACCATGCCGACGGTGTCCTTACGGCGGAGCCTTACGACAAACTGCTGATTGCCACCGGTGCCGAGGCTTTTGTCCCGCCGGTTTCGGGGGTGGACAGCGCCGGTGTGCATACGCTGAAAAACATTCCCGACGGCCTGGCCCTTCAAGAGGACCTGGAGGGTAAAAACAACATTGTCGTCGTCGGCGGCGGTTACATTGGGGTGGAAGTGGCCGAAAGTTTGCTGGAAACAGGCAGACAGGTGCGCCTCATTGAGGCGGCGCCCCATATTTTGGCGCCTTTTGACCCGGAAATCCGCGAGATTTTACAAAACCGTATGGTGGAAAAGGGCATGTCCATCCACCTGAATGAATCGCTGGAAGCCATTGTGCCCGATGCCTTTGGCCGTGTGCAGGCGGTGCGCACCACCAAAGGGGAGTATAGCGCGGAGCTGGTGGTGCTGGCATTGGGTGTGCGCCCCTCCACCCGCTTTTTAGCGTCTACCGACATTCGCCTGGCCCGCAACGGCGCCATTATGGTCGACCGCGGAATGCGCACCAATTTGCCCGACATTTTTGCCGCCGGCGATTGCGCCATGACCTATGACCGGATTCTGGAGCAAGAAACTTATTCCGCCCTGGGTACGGTGGCGAACAAATGTGGCCGGATTGCGGGCGAAAGCATGCTGGATAAACCTTCCCGGTTCGAGGGTTGTCTGGGCAGCGCAGCCATTGCCGTGTGCGGGCTGGAAGCAGCGCGCACCGGCCTTGGGGAAGCGGTCGCCCGCCAATATTTTGGTGAGATTACCGTCGCCTTCGTGCAAGCCAACGACCGCCCCCCTTACTATCCCAATCCCACCCCTTTGTGGATCAAGCTGATTTGCGAACAGCGCACCCGCCGCGTTCTGGGCGGGCAAATTGTGGGGGAGAAGGGCGCTGTGCTGCGGGTCGACGCTTTGGCCGCGGCCATTACCTCCGGCATGACAGCCCCGGAATTGGGCATGGCCGATTTTTGCTACGCCCCTCCTTTTTCTTCGGTTTGGGACGCCCTTAATATTGCAGGCAACGCTGTCAAATGAAATGGGGGAACGATGTGCCAAATAAACTCACCTCCTTGCAGGAGGCTGTCGCCCTTGTCGGCGACGGCAATGTTTTAGCCTTTGGCGGTAATACGCTCAATCGTGCCCCTATGGCCTTTGCCCGGGAGCTTGCCCGCCGGGGCGTCAAAAATCTGCGCTTTATCAAAACCGCCGCCGCCCATGATATCGATTTGCTCTGTGCGGCCGGCTGTGTGGCCACAGTCGACGCCGGCTTTATCAGTTACGAGACCCAATATGGCCTTGCCAACCATTACCGCCGAGCAGTTGAACAGGGTGTTGTCAAGGCCAACGAACACGCTTGCTACACAGTGATGTGCGCCTTGCGGGCAGCAATCAGCGGCGCGCCGTTTATGCCTGTTCGCGGTCTGGTGGTCAGCGATTTATTGCGGGAAAACCCGGCTTTTTCGGTGGTGGAGGATCCCTTTGGCACCGGGCCTGTCGCCGTGGTGCGCGCCATGCGCCCCGATGTGGCGGTCATTCATGTGCACAAATGCGACAGCCGCGGCAATGCCATCATAGAGGGTCCCCGGTACGAGGACGAGCTTTTGGTCAGAGCGGCTAAAACTGTCATTGTGACGACAGAGGCTGTTGTGGCCGACAGTAGCAGCGAAATCTCGGCGAAAACGGTGCAGATTCCCGGGTTTTTAGTGCACAGTGTGGTTCATCTGCCGGGCGGCGCCAAGCCTGCCGCGTGTTATCAGCAATATGACCCGGATGAAAAGGTGCTCCAGGCCTTTTCGCAAGCGAAAACACCCGAAGCGCTGGAGGCCTATTTAAACAGCTATCTGAAACAGGATCACAGCAGTGGCCATAAAGGGGGGTGGGGCTATGCGACCCGCTGAAAAAAACCAGCAAATCGCTGATATCATGGCCTGTGTCATTGCCCGCCTTTTGGAGGATGGCCAACGGGTTTTTCATGGAGTGGCCTCCCACCTGCCCATGGTGGGGATGCATTTGGCCCGCAACCTCCATGCCCCCAACCTTGTCTATTTAAACATTGCCGGCGGGGTAAACCCCAAGCTCAGCGCCAGTGACCGGTTTACCAGTGCGGGGCCGGCGCATTTTGACAACGCAGAAGCCTATTTTCCTTTGGCCGATGTATTTGACCTTTCGATGCGGGGCGAATTGGACGTGGCTTTTTTAAGCGGCGTGCAATTTGACGCGGTCGGGCATGTCAACGCGTCGGTGATTGGTGATTATCATAAGCCCAAGGTACGCCTTCCCGGCGGCGCGGGCAGCGCCGTGCTGATTCCCACCGCCAAGCGCGCTATTTTATGGCGCACGAAACACGACCTCCGCACCTTTGTGCCCAAAGTTGATTTCGTGACCACCTGCGGCAACACGTGGCGGCTGGTCACCCCCTTGTGCGTCTTTGCCTTCCAAAACGGGCAGTGGGAATTGGATAGTATCCACCCCACTTCTTCGCTGGAAGAGGTAGAGGCAAACACCGGGTTCCCTTTGGTGTATCAGGCCGTGCGTTTTACGCCCCCGCCAACCCAACAGGAGCTGGCCCTCTTAAAACGCATTGACCCCAGCAATTTACGCCGGCTGGAATTTGCCGAATAAAAAAGATGAACCCGTTCTCTATACAAAAACCCCGCGTCAACGCGGGGTTTTTCAGCGCTTCAGGCGCTCAGAGCTATTTGGTTGTCCCAGGACGACTTCTGTCAAGGGGCTTAGTGATATGTCGTTAGTGATTCAGTGTTCGGGTACCAGTGATGTGTGAAAAATCAAGATCAATCTAAGACTATTTCTCACCTTGAAATTTTAGAGTTACAAACACTATCATAGTCTAAATATTTCTTTTTCGTAACAGAACTATGGTGTTGTATCTTCTATTAAGAGGTGACTCATATTTTTAAGATAGGTGAATTTTCCAAGCTTACACAGGTTTCTGTTCGTATGTTGCGATATTATGACGAGACAGGTCTGTTAAAACCTGATTGCGTAGACAAGCTTACAGGATATCGGTTGTATGCGCTTGATCAGATCCCGGCAATCAATAGAATCATTTTTCCCAGAGACACCGGATTTAATATTTGTGAAATCGCTCCGCTCAAGTGTTGGAAAAATGGGCACAGACAATATGGTCAAGTTTTTACAAGACAAACAGAATCGGATTATGAGCTGAGCTTCTCCGTTTCGCAAAAGAGAAAAATTTAAACCTTACAGAGGAATATGATTTTGCTCTTTATCATGACGATGAATATAAGGAATCCGATGTTGATGTTGAGGTTAGCTTAACCGTGGATAAAGCCTGTGAAAGTAAAGGATGCTTCATATATAAAAACACAGAAACAGCGCAAACCATGGCGTGTATCATGGTTTACGGGCAATATGAAAATATTACCGAGGCATATTTATCGTTTGCCGAATGGCTGTCGAGTCACGAAGTGTTTATTATGAAAAATGAACCTTTCCGGCGTGTGTGCCACAAAGGATCATGGAACGAAACGGACACCTCAAAATATCTGACAGAAATTCAAATTCCCATTATACAAAAAAATACTTGACTCTCACATGATGTTAGAGTTTATGATGATGTTATATTATCATAAACTTTTTTGTTTATAAACGAAGAAAATTTCGGGTTGCAACTTTCTTATAAAATAACTTAACAGATAGTTCTATAAGGGGTAGCAAGAATGGCATATATATTCAAAACGATATGATAAATGCTGCAATTTGGCCCTGTGTCTTGAACGTATAGAGCTTGATGTTAAACCACTTGAGCGAATTCTCGCTCAAGTGGTTGCCGCCGCTTCTCTTTCCGGCGTAAGGATGTGATTCCGGAAATTCTTCCATATGTACCAGATGAAGTGACGTGGCATATTCTCGCTTTCCATTTAGCCTGCCACTATGCAGAGATTGGCGAAGCCGAAAAGATATACCATTATATACAAACTGCGCTTAACACAGGAAAAACGTCTAAAAACTTTGAAGCCTCTGAATTTGATCCTTATCGTCATGAACAGAAATTTGTTGACTTGATGTATGGCGATCTTTGGATAATGAACCGCAGTGATACTGCCTACTATGAAATATTCATAGCGTCCGAATATGAAAAAATAAAATCGAAAGGACAAATTAACATGTCAAAGAGATTCTTTATTTATGAGGATGAAAAATCATCCAAGTTCTGGAACATCGAAATAGAAGAGGACTGCTTCACAGTAACCTACGGCAAAATCGGAACCGACGGACAGGAGCAGACAAAAGAGTTTGACGATGAGGAAAAATGTATGAAAGAAGCAGAAAAGCTTATCAATTCCAAGCTTAAGAAGGGATATACAGAAGTGGATGGTGAAGATGGCGGCGAAGAGAGCGGCGGACCTGTTGATGCTTTTGCATCGCGGGATTTGGCCAAAGTGGAAGTGGCGATTTTTGAAATGGCGGAGATTGTAAAAAAACGCTACAAAGAATGGAAACATCCGCTTCTAAAACTGTTTGGCGTTCAAGATGACTATGACGAATATGATGAAGGCCCCATTGATCTTCCGGAGCTGGATGAGTTCATGGAAAACAATGCAGAAACACTTTCGGACAAAGCGCTTATGGCGGTTCTTGGTATGACCCTTAAAAGCTGCGAACAGGAATTTACTTCTGCCACCTTGGCATTTGCCGAAGTTATTCGGCGTGGTGATGTGAAAATGCAAATTGAAGCGGTGAAAATATTAATTAAGTCTATGGATTATTATGACGCCGGACATTCTTTCGGCTGCCTCATATATGATGTTTTGGTTCAGGAGCTTATGCCGCAGCTGGAAGCCGAGCCGTTTTGTATCTTCTTTGAAGAATTCGGCAACGATTACTTTGACCCGCAGTACGGTGAGATGTCGGGTTATGCCATTGCACCAGCATTCAAAAAAGCTGAGGGCGATATTTTAAAACGCCTGGAAGCCCGTGTTATCAACCTGTTTTTCGGCATTAACGATGATTACCCCGGAAAATTTTATACGCCGTCCGATGATTCTGGCTTTTATGCGGATTTATATGAGCAAATTACACCTTATCTTTCTGATGACGGCAAACAAAAGCTCAAAGAGGCTATGGATAAAATAAAAGGCTAAGGAGCGCGCAAAATGGATATGGCCAACCATCAGGCAATCGTTAAAAGGCTGCTTAACGGAGAGCTTTACAGCTGCCCTCCTGCTTCATTAATAAACAAAGATAATAAGCTGAAGGAGATTACGCCTGAGCTTCATAAATCGCTGATGTATGAGCTAACCACAAGATCGGATATCACTTGCCGTCAAATCGACAACTGTGTCAGAATAAACCATATCACGGATTTTCATTTTGAAGAGATTGCGCAAGTAATGCTTAGCCGCCCCGATTTTGAGGAATATGAAGCAGCCGATGAATTTTTGGAAGAATGCGTTTACTTTGCTGTTAAGCGGGCGCTGCCGGTCGCTCTGGAATGGACGCTAAGAAGAGGCTGTAAGCCAAGGTGTCATAATCCTCAGCCATATGCTCCGTATCCAAATTGCGGTTGCCCTGATTGCCTGGAGAGGCTGGAGACGCTTGGTACAGACAAATACATAAAAGGCTCTTTGGCCCTGGCTGCTTCAAAGCTGCTCAATGAACTGGACGAAAAAGAACTGGGACAGATTTTTTGGGCACACCATTATGGCGAATTTGTAGATATATTGTTTTATGATCCCCAACAGAACGCTGTGTGGGTTAGAAGTAATTACGATGAAGTATTGCTTTTTGATGGCAAGAATATCATACCTGCACCGATCAAGCGCTTTTCCTTTAACTTTAACGATGCATCTTTTTTAAACGAGAACTCAAAATGTGATGACAGGGTTGTTTTGTGGGGAGGAAAATATAAGCATCGTTTGGTGCAGCGGTATGGCCGCTCGATTATTTATTTTACCGGCACTCATACACCCACCATCGGCTATGAGCCCACACTTCACTGTTGGCTAGAGCTTCATGATGAAGCTGAGGCTGTTCACCTATTTGAGGCGATGTCGAGTCCGCCGCCCGGCTACAAAAGACTTGATAGCCCATGGAATGACCCCCAAAAAGGCGTTATGATACGCAGATTTAACGGATTTATCCATAAAAACAGCAATACTCATGACAACAAAAACCCGGATATGCAGTCATGGCATCTCGGCGTTAATGGAAACGCCCTTGTTGATTTCTGTGGCGATTCCTGGTATGAAAAAAGCTATGTAAAAACCTTGAAAGAATTTGAATCTCACGAAAAAGCAGTCGAATATTACGAAAGACTTGAGCTTATGCGGCTTAAGAACGGGATCCCCATCTGGGCTTTGCATTTTGAAAAGCCCAAAAAAGAAGATGTCGTATGAACATTAAGGACTTATGTCACAATGGAGATTTAATTAATACATATATTAATTATAATCAGCTGAGCACGTAACAGGCGTCAATATCAGTATTTTTTTCAAAATCAAAGGAGGAGCTGTTAATCCCCAACAGGGTGCCGGAAGCCGCCGCTTTCGAAGATTCGGCAGCACCAGCGGGGGTGCCGCATGCCGCCAGCGTCAAACTCTGGGCCAACATCAGGGCAATCAATACTACGATTTGTTTTACCATTGTGTCCATACCTCCTGTTTATTTACACCGTCCATCTCGAAGTGTCTGATGAACCATAATATACTGATTTGGGGTATTTTTTGTCAAGTAACGGGGCAAAGCGAAGCACCCGCCGGCCAAAGGCCGGCGGGTGCTTCGCTTTGTTTGTTCTTTCTTTCCGGACGTTACTTTATCTAGGCTTTGGGCAAAGCGACCGTTTTTCCTTCCACTAAGTTTTTGTTGTTGGCGTCGTTCACCACATAAAAGCCGTCGGAAAGGCCGGAAATGACAAAACCGGTGCGGGTTTCCACGCCTTTTGTCACCGGCGCTTTCACCAGCTTGCCGTCCTGCAAAACCGCCCAGACCATATCCTGCCCATCCTGGGTGAAGAGGGCCGTCTTGGGCACCACCAGCACATTCTCCGCCTCATACACCACAAACTTAACATCCACCGTGTAGTTGGGGGCCAGCAGAGCTGTGTTATCCACGTCCATGGTGACTTTGATTTTAGGCTCCTGGGTGCCCAGGGCCGAGGTGCGCATCACGGCCTGGGTGTCAATGGCCGTAATTTGTCCATTTGTCACCGTGTCGCCGGTGCGGCCGGGAATGGTAATTTCAACGGTGTCGCCAATATGTAAACCGGTCACATCTTTGGGCGAAATGTAGCTTTGCAATGCAAAACCGGTGGAAATAATGGCGGCGGGGGCACTCATCGAGGCAATGTTGCTTTCGGTAATGGGCAAATCGGTAATGCGGCCGTCATACAGCGCCGTGATTACGGCGTCGGACTGGTTGTATTTCAGCCGGTCAATGTTGGCGTTCACCGCCGCCATCATCGCGTTGTAGTAGTTGGCCATGGCGGTGGCATTGTCCTGTTCCAGGCTGTCGTTAATATGCTCAATCTGTTTGGCAATGGAATCTTTTTGGGCCGAGTAATAAGAAGCAGGGGTGACGGAGCCCGCTTCCATCAGGGCGATCAACTGGCTTTCCGCTTGCCCCAACAACTTTTCCACCCGGGCAATTTCAGCCAATTTGGCCACCACATCGGGGTCAACATCTGTTTTGCCGGCCGCATAAAGTGCCTGCAGCTCTGTATCCAGCTGTTTAAGCTCGCTTTTGTAATTTTTAATGGCTTCGTCCAGCAGGTCTTCCTGATAGCTCTGGGCGTCGGCAGTGGCGTCGTTGGCCCGCTGCTGGGCCGAAACGGCGCGGAACTGATCATTGAGTACATACCGGTTGTTTGCCAAATCTTCCCGGCGGTTTTCTTCCTGCTGCAGCGCCGTTGTCTTTTGGGCGTTATAAGCGGCAGCCGTCGCCTGCAGTTCCCGCATCTGGGCCGTCAGGTCGGCGGCATCAATGGTAGCAATGGTCTGCCCGGCCACCACCTCGTCGCCCACCTTGACCGCCACGCTTTTGATCTTGCCGCCAATGACCGGGAAAATGGCCACGTCATGGACACTTTCGTAAGCGCCCTCCTCCATAAAATAGACTTGGGCGGGCCCCGGCGACAGCAGGGTCAGCGGCACAGACAAAGGCGCGAACATGCTATAGGCAACCGAAGCGGCGATCCCCACCACCACGATGCCGATGATAATGTACTTGAGACTTTTTCTAAACTTCTTCATAACGATACCCCCTATATAGACATGGGAAAAGAATTGGTTTTGTATGAGCAGAAAGGGCGGTTATTCCCGTTCCTTCAGCACTTCCACAAGGCTCAGTCTGCCAATATGCCGCTTGGATGTCCAGTTGGCCAAAATCACCACCACCGCCGTTGCGGCCGCCGCAATCACAAAGCAGTAAAACGGGGTGCTGTCCGGCATCGTAAAGGCGTCCATATCCACCATGCTGCCCACGCCAATGCGCAGCAGTTCGGCCAAGGGGATGCCCCCCAGGCAGCCGCCGGCAAAAAGAATCCAATGCTCGGTGCCCATCAGCCCGCCCACTTCGCCGGGGGTCATGCCAATTACCCGCATGGTGGCATATTCCCGGCTGCGTTCGGAAAGGGCAATGGAGGAGGCGTTGTAAATGATGGCAAAAGCAACAGCCACAGCGGCCACCTGCATGATATAAATCATCGACATGGAGGTGGCAATGGTGTCCTCCTGCGATTGAATGGCGGCGGCCCGGTCCTGCACCGCCTTTACATTGCCGGCGTTGGCCAGGGCGACTTTCACGCCGCTCATATCGCCGGTGGTCACCATCAGCCCGGTCACCGTCTTTTGGGTGCCCAGCAGGTCGCACAGCGCCCCCAATTCCATATAAGCGCCGCCGCCCACATACTGGTTGACAACTTGGGCAATGGTCAGCTGCAAGTCCTCTTTGGCATAGGGCGTCTTAACGGTAATGCTGTCCCCCGCGCTTACCCCCAGCTTGCGGGCGTACCCGTTGCTGATGATAATGCCGGAAGAGGGCGGCGGAATATTGGCAGCCAATTTAGAGTCATAAATGTAGTAAAGAGGCGAATCCGCTTCAACGGCTGTCAGCATGACACCGGTTTTCAAATGCCCGGCGGACAGCTCGCAGGGAATTTCCAAAATGCCCTGCGCAATTTTCACATCGGGTAAATGCTGGCCGGCGTCAACGACGCTATTCAGCGATTGCGGGGCCTCCAGCGTTACCTTAATGTCGTAGCCGGCCACCTTTGTCAATTGCTCGGTCATCATATCAATCATCGGCGAAAAGGAAAGCATAAATGCCATCAGGCTGTAAGCAAAAGCGATGCCCACCACCACAAAGGCGCTGCGAAAACGGTTGCGACTGATCGAGCGGACAGCCACCTTGAAGTTCTGGCTTAAAAATTCTTGAATGCGCCGGGGCAGCGAAGAAAGCACATCCCGGGTGATCAGGGGAGGGGCCGCCGGTCGCATGGCAACGGCAGGGGTGAGAAAGGCCAGCCCCCGGGCACCGGCAAAGGCGCCGGCGGCGCCGGCCGCAACGGCAATGGCCATTCCCCGCAGCGCAATGGGGACCTGAATTTGGGGCACGCCCATGGGCATATCGAAGTAAATCGCATACAGCCCCATCATGCCGTCCACCATCATATATCCTAAAATAATGCCCAATATGCCGCCCACCAGGCCAATGAACAGCCCGTAGGAAATATAGTTGAACAACACTTCCCAGGTGGTATACCCCATGGCTTTTAAGGTGCCGATTTGGGTGCGCTCCATTTCAATGACGCGCTTGAGCATGATGTACAAGATAATGACCGCCATCATCACAAAAACAAGGGGGATGGAGCTGGACATGGCCGCAATGCTCGTCAGCTCCTGATCCAGCATCGAGTGGCTAAGCTGGTCTTCCCGGGCGATCAGCGAGCGGAGCTCGTAGCGGCCCAGTTGATCCTCCAGGGCAATTTTGACGTCGTCGAAAGTGTAGCCGTCCTCCAGGGCAAATACAATGTCGTTCACTGCGCCGTTCATCGCGGTCAGGGAGCGGAGCTCTGCGTCGGGCATGCCGGCGTAACCAAAAGCGGATTCATCAGGCAACATGTTGGCGGCGTCTTCAATGATGTATATGTACTCGGGGTTTTTTACCGAGCCGCTCACTTCCAGCGTGACTTCCCGCCCGTCCAAAATGACGTTTAACTTGTCGCCCACCGCCAGGCCGTTGGCCTTTAAAAAACGGTTTCCCACCAAAATCTGGCCGTTTTTGGGAAACTGCCCTTCCTCCAACATAAACTGGTCAAGGGGCTCGTCGCTCTCATTAAAGCAGGAAAGAAAACGCAGCTTTACTACTTTTTCGTTGTCGCCGCCCAGCAGCACCCGGGCGTCGCGGACAATGCGTCCGGTCACTGATTTAATCCCCGGTATGCTGCGCAGCCGGTCCAGACCGGTCACCGGCATTGCTTTCACCTGGGCGAAGACGTCGCCAAAGCGATAATCGGTATAAAAAGTTTCCATGGAGGTATTCAGGTTCGCCACAATGGCGCTAAAGGCAGCCAACATTGCCACGCCAATGCTCAAAAGGAATATACAGGCGATATACGCTTTTTTGTTGCCCCAAATCGCCCGCGCCGCCTTTTTCATTAAAAGGATCACCAGACCACCTCCTCCGGGGAGACAGGCTTTTTATTGTGATCAATGCGGTCGATCAGGCCGTCTTTAATATGTATCACCCGGTTGCCCATAGCGGCCATTCCGGCATTGTGGGTGATGATGACCACGGTTTTTTTGTACTGGCGGTTAAAATCCGCCAGCAGCCGCAGTACACCAATGCCGGTGGCGACATCCAAAGCGCCGGTGGGTTCATCACACAAAAGGAGGTCGGGATTTTTGGCCACCGCCCGGGCCACAGCAATGCGCTGCTGCTGGCCGCCGGAAAGTTGGGAAGGGAAGTGGTCGGCCCGGTCGCCCAGTTCGATTTGCTCCAGCAGCGTCCGGGCGGGAATGGGATCGTCGGAAAGGGTGGCGGACATCGAAATATTTTCAATGGCCGTTAAATTGGGAATCAGATTATAAAACTGAAAGACAAACCCCACCGCTTTGCGGCGATATTGGGTCAACTGCTTGTCGTTTTGGTCGGCCAAGGGTTTGCCCCGGTACAAAATCTCGCCGCCGGTGGCCGTGTCAATGCCGCCTATGATGTTGAGGATAGTGGATTTGCCCGAGCCGCTGGGGCCCAGCACCACAACAAATTCCCCCTCAAAAATATCAAAATTGACCCCCCGCAGGGCATGCACTACCACTTCACCCATTTGGTATTCTTTGGTCAAGCCGTTTATCTCTAAAATTTTTGTTTTTTCCATATTGGCCGCCTCCCTGGCTTTGCGCTGTTTTACCTGTTTACTGGCCGAATGCTTTCTCCGCCGTCAGGCAGGATGCCATGGTTCAAAATATATTTTACCTTATCCAAGCAGTCCATAATATAGTCGTAGCTTTCCGGATTCATGCCCCGTGTAACCAGCAGCCGGGTCCAAAGTGTGCTCAGTCCCATCAGCATGTAATTGAGCACCAACGGATCAATATTCGGGTCCACCTGTCCCTGCTGTTGCTTTTCCTCAATAATGGGTACGTAAAAATTAGCCTGCACATTCGCATATTGCTTCAAAATCTCCTGGGCCAAAGGGGAGTCAAGATGCTGGGCGAATTCCAATCCCATTTTGACCAATTTGGCATCGTCGGCAAAGTCCTCTATGATGCTCTGAGAAGTAAAGGTTAAATAATCAGTCAGCGAAAAATCGGCCGCGCGGCTGCGCAGCTCTTTGTATTTGTTCAGCTTGCGTTTAATCATCAACTCTTCAACGATGTAACGGTACAAATCGTTTTTACCGTCAAAGTACTGGTAAAAGCTTCCTTTTGCAATGCCCGCCCGCTCCACAATGCGGCTGAGGCTGGCCTTGTCGTAACCGTATGCGTAAAATTCATCTACCGCATGGCGCAGCAAATGCGCCTGTTTTTCAGGGCTTAAGTTAAAAAAGGTTTGCTTTGGCAAGGTTCTCCCTCCCGCCGGTTCAAACATTTGCTCGAAAGTGACTGTATAGTCACTTTGTGCCATAGCCACATCTTATTCCTTTGTGAATGCGTTGTCAATACTTTTGAAAAAAATAGCGACAGGGAAAAATAGACGAAACAAAAGGGGCCGGCATAGCCGGCCCCTTTCCATTTTCGGGGGTTAAAAATAATCGTAAGATTAGAAGTTGATTACACCAATGCCGCTTAAGAAAATGATGAAAATGGCAATCGGCGCAATCCATTTGACGGCAAATCTCCAGTAACCTTTCAAAATGAACTTGTTGCCTTCGGATTCAATATGCTCTTCGGCTTTGTCAAGACCCCAGAACCAACCCACAAAGATACAAACCATCATCGCGCCAATGGGCATGAACAGTTTGTCGGGGTTTTCGGACAGGAAGTCGAAGAAGCTCATCATCTTAATGCCGCCGGCTTGCACCGTGGGCAGCCAGTTCATCCAGTTGATGTTGCCGCCCAAAGAGAGGGAGGCCAAAATACCCAACACCGTCTCGACAGCGCCAACCAGCAAAACCGCTTTTGTCCGGCCCAGTTTCCATTCCTCACTGACATAGGCGACAGTGCCTTCCATCAGGGAGATGGAACTTGTCAGCGCGGCAAAGATAACCAAAATGAAGAAGAGGCTGCCAAATACAAAAGGCAAAGGCAGTTTGTCGAAAACGCCGGGCATAATCACAAACAGCGAACCGACGGTGGAAGCGGCAGGCTCATAGCCGGTGGCGAACATGGCGGGCAGCACGGCAAAGCCGGCAGTCATCGCAATGATAGTGTCAAACGCCGGCACAATCAGGGCGTTTTTCGCCAGGTTTTCTTTGTTGGACAGGTAGGAGCCGTAGGTTACCATAATACCCATGCCCAAAGAAAGGGAGAAGAAAGCCTGCGCCAGAGCGGCAATGAAGGTGCCGCCGGTAATTTTTGAAAAATCGGGGATGAGGTAATATTTAATACCCTCGATCGCACCGGGCAGTGTGCAGGAGCGGATAGCGATAATGACCAGCAATATTGCCAATGCGGGCATCATAAATTTGCTGGCTTTTTCAATGCCGCCGGCAACGCCTTTCCAGACAATAAAGCCGGTGGCGACAAAGAAGACCAGTGCGAAAAGGACGGGCTGGAGCCCGGAGGAAATGAAGTTGCCAAAAAATGCGTCGGTGTCGCCGCCAAAGTTGGCGCCGGTCACATAGGTAATCAGATATTTGATCGTCCAACCACCAATGACGCAGTAATAACAGTTGATCAGGAACCCGGTCAAAATGCCCAAGGCGCCTACCCAAGTAAATTTTTTATTCAGCTGGCGGAATGCGCCAATCTCGTTTTTGTTGGTCTTGCGGCCGATGGTAAGCTCAGCTAACATAACCGGGAAACCAATCAGCACGACGATGAGCAGGTAAATCAGCAAAAATGCGCCGCCGCCGTGTTTGGCGGCCAAATAAGGGAATTTAACCAGATTGCCCAAACCGACCGCTGAACCGGCAGCGGCCAGAATGAAGCCGATATTTCCCGCCCATTGCCCTCTTTTTTGATTGTCCATAAAGTTGCCTCCTTTTATCACAATTCATTCATGTAAACGTAACAATTTGTTCACATAAACGGTATGGTGTACATTATACCCCATTTATGCATGCAGTGCAAGGAAAAATAAAGTCTTAACAAACCAACCATGATTTTAGTTTGCCCTATTGCCGGCAGTTTAGCTCGTATATTTTCCCCGATCTGGTGCGCAAAAATACAAAAATAAAACTTTGACAACAACATAAAGATGTGATATGATGGGAATAACAACTTAAAGTAGTTTTTTCAAAGGAGATGAAGGCAATGCCTTCCCTGGAAGAAAAGCTGACCATATTGGGGGACGCCGCCAAGTTTGACGCCTCCTGTTCCAGCTCAGGCAGCAGCCGGCCCACGCCGGAGGGCAGCCGGCTGGGCAACCCTTATTCCGCCGGCATCTGCCACACCTGGGCGGCGGACGGGCGGTGCGTGTCACTGCTCAAAGTGCTCCAGTCCAATGCGTGTTTATACGACTGCGCCTATTGCCAGAACCGCCGCTCCAACCCAACGCCCCGGGCTACCTTCACCCCCGAGGAATTGGCGGAACTGACTATTCAGTTTTACCGCCGCAATTACATCGAGGGGCTGTTTCTCTCCTCCGGCGTTGTCCAAAGCCCCGACTATACCATGGAGCTTATGATCCGCACCATGCAAATTTTGCGGCAGGAGCACCGCTTTGGGGGCTATATCCACGTCAAAGTGATTCCGGGGTCGGACGCCCGCCTTGTCCATGCGGCGGGGTTGTTGGCCGACCGGATGAGTTGCAATATCGAGCTGCCTTCCTCCGATTCGCTGGCGCTGCTGGCACCCCAAAAAAGGCCGGAGGGGATTTTTGCCCCCATGCAGTTCGTGCGCAGCACGCTGGGCATGTGCCTGGAGGACAAGCGGAAATATATCCACGCCCCCTCCTTTGCCCCGGCAGGGCAGACAACCCAGATGATTGTGGGCGCCACCAGGGAAAGTGACTTGGCCATCCTGCGGCTGTCTCACGGGCTGTATCGCAAATATCAAATGAAGCGGGTCTATTTCTCCGCCTATATCCCGGTGGGGGCGCACCCCGCGCTGCCACCCGCCCATATGGCCGCCCCGCCCCTTTTGCGGGAACACCGGCTCTACCAAGCGGACTGGCTGCTGCGGTTTTACTCCTTTACCCCCGACGAGCTGCTGGAGGACTGCGCCCCCCAGCTGGACCCGGAAATGGACCCCAAAAGCCAATGGGCCCTTAAGCATCCGGAATTTTTTCCGGTGGAGGTCAACACCGTGGACTACGAAACACTGCTGCGTGTGCCAGGGCTGGGGGTGCAGTCGGCCCGGCGCATTATCGAGGCCCGGCGCCAGGGCAGCCTGAGGCCGGAGGATCTTAAGAAATTGGGTGTGCTGATGAAGCGGGCCCAGTTTTTCCTCACCGCCGGGGGCAAATTCACCGGCCGGGTGGAGCCGGGCCATCCCATGCTGCGGGAACAGCTGGTGCAGCGGCCCAACATCCACCAGCTGTCTTTGTTCGACCCGCCGGTGCTGCTGCCGGCCATCGGTGACCGCAGCGCCGTCACCGGCCAAATGTGATGCCAGCCAATGCGAGGACGCCATTATGATTGTATTGTCTTATGAAAACTGTTGGGAAGGTTTTTTGTCAGCTGTCTTCGAGGTCTTTTTGCGCAAAGACGAAGCCGTCACCCTCCAGCGGCAAAGTGATGACGGCACCACCGGCGCCTGCCTCTATCCGGTGGTGCGGGTGGCCGCCGACACCGCCCGGGCGGCGCGGGTGGCCAAAGGCATTGCCGGCCTGCGGGAGCAAACCCACACCGAGCGCCTGTTTTTTGAAAGCAGAATGCCGGAGGTGTTGTACCGCGCCTGGCTCAGCGATATCCGCGGGGTGGAGGACGATATTGTACAGGTGCTGCAGCTGGGTTTTCAAAGCGGCGCCAACCCCTTGCCTCTGCGGCAGATCGACGCCGTCAAACGGGTCAACAAGGCGGCCATCAAAACCGGCGGCGAGGCCCATCGCTTTTTAGGCTATATCCGCTTTGTGCACGGCGGCGAGGATATTTACATGGCCAACATCCGCCCCGAAAGCCATATCCTGCCGCTGATCGGCGCGCATTTTTGCCAACGGTACGGCGACCAGCGGCTGATCATTCAGGATGTGGGGCGGCGCCAGGCTATCGTTTCCGACGGTCGGCGCTGGGCCATCACCCAGCTTCAGGAAGTACTGCCCCTGCCCCAAGAAGGGGAATTCGAGGTATTGTGGAAACGTTATTTTACCATCATCGCCAACCCGGCGCGCAAAAACACCCGGCTCCAACAGCAGTTTGTGCCGCTGAAATACCGGGAATTTTTAGTGGAATTTGGCGCGTGACCTTCGGGCCGCGCGCTTATCCGTATATCAGAATTTTGCGGGAGGCAAAGTTCCAAATGAATACCAGCACGACGGCTGCCATTTTGCCAATGTAGACATAGGTGGGCTGGGCCAGCGTCCCCAGCAGCCCCGCGTTAAATAACGGGGTGCCAAAAATCCAAATGATCAGCTCGGTCAGCCCAAGACCGATGACGGCAATGACGGTGAAGGCGCCAAACTCTTTTTTGCGGTCGGCGAATTTGGAGCTATTGAATACCCAAAACGTGCTGATGAAATAGTTGGTCAGCAGCCCGCCAATAAAGCCAAAGGCGGCGGCCAACAGTTCGTTCAGCCCCACTACGCTGAAAAAAACCGCCATGATGCCCATGTCCACCACTGTGGCGATCGCCCCTACCCAAAGCGAACGGAAAAATTGGATCAGGGTGTTCCCGGTGGGTTCCCACATCCACTTTCGAATCAGTTCCCAAAGCTTCATGCTTTTTTCTCCTGCTTTTCTTCGTGGTATTCTTCCTCTGTGTTTACAGCCCAGATGTTGGCTTTATCCGCCCGCCCGGCCACCAAATTGTCCACCATCTCCATGGCGGTCAGCATGGAATGATCCATGTTGTTATAACGGTGCTGGCCGTTGCGGCCCAGTAAGTACAGGTTGGAAAAACTGTCCAGATAGGACTGTACGACGGGAAAGCGGTCATAAGTACCAAAGTAGGCGGGGTAAGCCTTTGGCATGCGCAGCAGCACCCTGTCCACCACATCGGCGGCCTCAATGACACCCAGCTTTACAAGCTCTCCAACGGCAAAATCCATAAAGGCGTCGTCGGCCATCGTCCACAATTCATCCCCTTCATTGGCAAAATACTCAAGGCCGATGAAGAGCTGATTGGGATCCTTGACCATAAAGGGGCTCCAGTTGTGGAACAGCTGAAGGCGCCCAATTTTCACATCCGGCTCCTGGATGTAAATCCAGGTATCTTTCACCCGGCCGTCCGCCGCTTTGGGGTCGGTCAGCTTCAGCGACTTAAGCAGCAGGCCCACCGTCATAAAGTCGCGGTAGACAAGGCCAGCGGCTACCTCTTGCACATCGGCGGGCGGGGCGGGGGACAGGGCGGCTACCAGCTCCCGCACAGGCATGGTGGAGATGAAGTAATCCCCCTCCTCCCGGCGGGCCACGCCGTTTTCCACCACTGTCACGGCGACAATGCGGCCGTCTTTGGCCTCCAGGCCGGTGACACAGGCGTTCTGATACAGCTGGCCGCCTTTGGCGACCACCCGGCGGGCCACCTCTTCCCACAGCTGGCCGGGGCCAAACTTGGGATATTGAAAGCTTTCGATCAGGCTTGTTTCCACCTTCTGGTTGTCCACTTTTTGCTTGGGGGTAAAAATCCGCTTGACTGCATGGGCCAGCGTCTTCCAAACGGACAAACCCTTCACCCGCTGGGCCCCCCAGTCGGGACTAATTTGAGAGCAGGGCACCCCCCATACTTTTTCGGTGTAATCCCGAAAAAAAGTGTTGTACAGTTCACGCCCGAAGCGGCTGACATAAAAGTCCTCCAGCGAACGAATGTTCCGGGGCGGGAAAAGACAAATTTTCAAATAGCTAAAACCGATTTTCACCAGCCGCCAAAAACCAAGATTTCGAATCGTCTCGCCGGTCAGGCTGACAGGATAAGCAAAGAATTTGCGCAAATACAAAATGCGGGAAAGACGGTTGCGCATAATAAAAAGCAGATCCATTTTATCGGGGGTAACGCCTTTGGAAGCGTCCTCCAGCGGCAAAATGTCCTTCCAAAACGTAAGCACCCGGCGTGACTTGGAAAAAAAGCGATGCCCGCCAATATCCATACGGTTGCCGTCGTGATTATGTGTCTGAGAAATGCCTCCGATGACGCCGGTGGCCTCGTAGATAATAGGGGTAATGTCGGTGCGGTTTAACAGTTCCCATGCAGCGGTCAAACCTGCGGGGCCGGCCCCAATGATGATTGCCTTTTGCTTGTCCATATTTGTCTCCTGTTTCTCTTTGGTGACGATGTGATGAATACTGCCATTATTATACTAAATTTATTTCCATAAATCCAGCCTGCCCCTGTACAAATGGCTGCTTTATCAGTATAAAAGATACCTTTGTCGAATTGTCGCCCTTATGGCCGCTTTTCCGGCCATAAGGGCGACATCTCCCAGTTTGGGTTTAACCAAGAATCGTGGCCAGTTCCCTTTCCAGCTCGCGGTACATCGTCTCCAGCTTTTCATAATCCATGGCGGCGGCATAGTGGGCCTCCAGCTGGTCGTGGGTGGCTTTGGCTTCGCTCATCAGGCGGGCGGCTTCACTGATCATTTGGGTGGCGCCTTTCAGGTTGTAGGTAAGGCGTTTTTTGCGCAGCCCCAGTTTTTCCATGTCGGTGAAGCGGCGGGCGTTCACCACCCGATAAGGCGTGGCGGCGGGGGCATGGAACCGGTTGAAGGTCATAAAGCCCAGTTTTAAGTCGGGGATAAACAGATGCTCAATTTTATCAAAGGGGGACAATGGGCAATAGCAGGTGATGATATCATACCCGGCGGCCAGAGCCAACCCCCGCAGCGCGACAAGCAACAGGCGGGAGGAAGCGCCGTACTCGTCCTCCAAAGCGTAAACCCGGTCACACAGGGCGGCGGCTGTGTCCTCAAACAGGCAAATATCCTCGTTGGTCACAGCCGAAAGGAACCGCACCGATTCTTTGGATGCGCTTTGGGGGGTGGGCTCTTTGCGGGTTTTCAATTCCCGCGCGGCCACGCCGGCGGCATAACGGGAAATTTTCGCGGTATCGGTAAAGTCAAGGGCAATGCGGTATGTATCCCCCAAAAGCGCCCCCGCCGCCGTCAGAAAGCGGACGGCATGTTCGTGGCAGTGGCTGCATTGGTCGGTCAGCGCCATAATTTCTTTTTGCCGGGCAAATAAAACCTCTTTGTCCCAGCAATCCCCCAAAGGAACAATGTTTTCGCAGGCGCCGGGGTATTTGGGTTCCAGCACATGGGGGGCGGTGCCATCGGCAATCGAAAGCTTGTGGTCTTTCCAAATCAAAGCGTCCAGGCTGTGGGTGTCGGAAGCGCAATGGATGTATTCCAGCTGGCTGCGGTCGCCAAACCGCTCGCCCAGCCGCTTCATGATGGTGGATTTGCCGGTGCCGGGGCCGCCTTTCATAATGTAACAACGCCACCCCTCCTGGCCACTGCCCAACTGGTCAAAACGAGAGACAAAGCCTTGGGGCGTATTGGCTCCCAAAAAATAGCGGATGACGCGATTGTCATGCTGCATCGATATATCCTCCTAACAGCGATCATTCAGTAAATCAAAAGCCAGTTTGTATCTGTTTTTGCGGCTTTTCAGTCTAAATTATGTTATTCAATCTTCCTTCAAACTGCTACATCGCAAACAGGATATGGCAAAGGTGAATTGGCAAAACAAAAGGCCGTACGTTTCCGTACAGCCTTTTGTTTTGCGGCACATTGTGGTCCAATATGCCTAAGAGGGTTTATGCCTCTTCATATACCAGTGTAGTGTGTTCACACATTTCCTCAATTTTGTCCCGCAGCCCCAATAAATCTTGCAATGCTTCGGGTTTGGTGGCAGGGTTGCGCAGCAAAGCGGCGGGATGAAATGTGCCCATCATCAGCACATTGTCCTTGGCCACCCAGTTGCCGTGGGCTTTGGTGACCTTGAAGTCAGGGTCTATCATGCTACAGGCGGCCACCCGGCCCAGGCAGACAATAATTTTGGGCTTCATCAGGGCAATTTGGCTGCGCAAATAACCCATACAGGCCTGGGTTTCCTCCGGCTTGGGATCCCGGTTGCCCGGCGGGCGGCATTTTACCATGTTGGCAATGTAAATGTTGTGCTTGCGGGAAAGTCCCACATGGCTTAGCATTAAATCCAGCAACTTGCCGGCACGGCCCACAAAGGGCTCGCCCTGCAAATCTTCATTTTCACCGGGCCCCTCGCCAATGAACAATACCTCGGCGTCAGGGGTGCCCACACCGAACACCACCTTGTGGCGGGTCTCATGCAAAGGGCAGCCAACACAGCTTTCCACAGTGCGGCGCAGTTCCTCCCAGCTTTGGGTTGCAGTCGCGGTTGGATTCAAAACAAGGCCCTCCTTTTTGGGATATATATCATACACTTGCGGTCAAGCGGCGCTGGTAGCCGATGCCGCCGCGGCAACGGATGAGGACACGCCAACTTCGCCGCCGGCGGCAATCATAGAAACATCCACACTGGTGGAAGCAGCCACGGGCGGCGCATCCACTTTCACCTGTACCACAAAACCCGGCGCAACGGCATTAATCAGGGGCTGATAAATTTCGGCTATTTTTTGGGCGGCGGTGGTATCGGCCTCGGTCAGCCGCTCGGCTTTCAACAGTTCCTCTTTCATGCTCTCCTCCACCGCGGCCTCCAGCGCGCTGCGCTGTGCCAGGGTCAGCTTAATATCCCCAAAGCCCAGCAGCCCGCGCTGGGTCTCGCCAAATTCGGTTTTACCCTCGTCCACGCTCATCGATTTAAGGATGGCGTGGGGCACGTGGATGGTGACGGAATTGGCGCCATGATCCACCTCAATGGCGTCGGCGAGAATGCCGCTCAAATCCACCGTGTAATATCCGGTGCCGTAAGAGGTCACTTCCTGGGACTTTTTAAACAAATCGATGTTGCCCCAGGTCGTCTCCCACAGGCTTACTACCTGTACATCCTGCTCCAGCACCAGCAGCTCTTTGCGCTGGCGCGCCTCGCCCAAAACGATGTTCTGGATTTCCACCTTTTTATCTTTGAGCAGTTCGGCTTTTTCTTCTTCGGTCATCTCGTCAATCACCGCCACCGGCGCGGACGTCGGCGCCAGCCATTCGTTCAACCGGCTGCTGATAGCCAGCCCCACCACCACTGCCACAATCGCAAAGAACGCAATGGCGTACAGTGTGCGCTTCAGGCTGCCCCCGCGCTTGCTTTCCTGAATCACCACGACGGTCTGCTTTTCCTTTCCTTCTTGCACAGGCGTAATTTTTTTGCCTGACGATGTCTTGGCCATTTTGGCAAAACCCCTCTCCACAGACTCGGTTTCTGTTATGGTTATTATAGTATAAACTGTCGTATCTTGCAAAGGGTTATTGGCGGCAGATGTCCATTGCGTTCGCATCCATTTTTTGCTATGATAGATATTGTAAAAATGGCGCGCCATTTGTCGCCTGTGCCGCTGTCGCGCCAGCCCATTTGGAAAAGAGGTTTTACTATGTCCGTCCGTAACAGCATTCGCGTCGGCGCTTTTTTGCTGGCGCTTTGTCTTCTTTTGGCGGGATGCACTTCCCGCGAAGTGCCACCGGAAAGTTCCTCCGCGCCGCCGCCGGAACCTTCGCTGCCGCCGCCGGTGGCCCGCTATACTCCGCCCGAGCTTTCGGTGACCGCGGGTGACAGCTGTTTTGCCCTTCAGCCGGAGGAATATGTCTGGAGTAGCGTTGATCAATACGGCGACATCGGGCAGGAGAGCCGGACAGCCGCCCCATCGTCTTCGGAAGAATCCGAGGCTGTCTCCCTGGGCAACGATGGTTTTCAGATTATCGCCCAGCTGCCCTATGCCTCGTTGCAGGTGGAAATGGCCAAAGACGGCGAGACCGTGTTTACCGACGCCTTTGCCAATCTGAAGCAGTTTACCCCTCAAACGGGTGTCGATTATTTAGTGACGCTTACCGGCCAATGGGAAGAGGATGATTATTATGGCAGCTGCGTTTACCGCTTTAAGGCCAACTATGCGCTGGAGCCCCAGTTTGCCTTCGAGCCGGGCACGGTAAGCCTTGGGGAAGTCATGGTTATTTACGGTTATCACATTCCCGCCGGCGCCACAGTCACCGCCACCACCGACTTAAAGCAGGCCCCCACATTTTTCGACTATGAAGGGGGCAAAGTAGGCTTTTTGGCCGTACAATATAACGGCGCTCCGGGCAACTACGCGCTGCAAATCAAAGTGAACGACAAAGCCTACGATTATCAAATTAAAGTCAACGATGTCCAGTGGGAAGTCGAGCACCTGCAGGTGGAAGAATCGGTGACCTCCAGCACCATCAACAGCGCCGCCGCCCAGGAGGAATACACCCGGGTCACCGCCCCCCTCAAAAAGATATCCGACGCCAAGCAATATTGGCAAGGGCCGTTCATGGTGCCTTTGCCCCAGGATAAAATCAAATCCATCACCTCGGAATACGGCCTCGTGCGCTATATCAACAACAACAAAAATCCCTCCCGCCACGACGCCATCGACTACGCCGCCCCGGCCGGCACGCCGGTCTATGCCACCGCCAGCGGACGGGTGTTGTACGCGGGCTTTTTGCAAATGACAGGCAACACGGTGGTCATCGAACACGGCTTTGGGGTCAAAAGCTGGTACTTCCATATGAGTGCTTTGCATACGCAAACCGATGCCATGGTCAACCAGGGCGACCCAATCGGCGCTGTGGGCACCACAGGCTTTTCCACCGGCAATCATCTCCATTTCGGCGTCACCATCAACAGCATGTGGGTCAACCCCCACAGCTTTCTCGCCCACGACCTGTTGGGCGACCCCACAACCGAAACGTCGGCCTCCGCGCCGGAATCCAGCGGGGAGGAAGCAAGCCAATGAAAACATTTTTTGGATATAAACTGGCGGCGGTTTGTCTGGCCCTGGCCCTCTGTTTCCCTTTGGCCGCCTGCCAAAAACCTGCTTCTTCCGCCGCCTCCGGTTTCGCCAACGCCAATTTGCCGGTGCTGGAGGATTACATTGGCGAAGGCGACTATGAAATTCAGTGGTATGACCATCATTTCGAAAACGCGGTGCGCGCATGGCTGGAAAAACCGGAGGGCGCCATTCTTGTCAGCGAGCTGGACGACGTCACTTTTTTGGCCCTTATCCCCGACAATTTTGCTTTATCGGGCCAAAAAGGGGATATGACCTTTCTCGAAACGCCCAACGATATTGTGGATTTAATTCATTTTCGCAATTTAAATGAGCTTGTGCTGGCCAGCCCCTATTATTCCGACTTTCGGCCGCTTTTGCACTGCCAGACGCTCACCGCCCTTTCGGTGTATAATAACCACTATTTTACGCTAAACCAAATCGAAAGTATGACAGCCCTTACCACACTGAATGCAGAGGACTGCGGCCTCACCGATGTTTCCCCGCTCAAAGGGCTGACCAATCTGGCATCGGTCAGCCTTGGCAGCAACGAAATTACCAACATTGATACCCTTACCAAACTGCCTAAGCTAACTTACCTCAATGTGGCCAAAAACAAAATCACCCATCCCCCAGACCAGGATCAATTCCCGGCCCTGGAACTGTACGTCACATCGGATAATCCGTCATCATAGACAGGATATGATAAACCGCCCGGAAGCAGGTCGCTTCCGGGCGGTTTTGTGCGGCTTAAACGCCGGTATTTATTTTACAATTTCGGCCCAGGTTTCGCCCGCGCAACCGGCGGCGTTGGCTTCGTCGGTATCAATGTGGATGGTGGTGGCAAACTCGGGGGAGACGCGCACCACTACATCACCGAATACAAGGGAACGATCGGGGGTGTCAAGGCGCAGCTTTACAATTTCCTTGTCGCTCACACCCATGGCCTGGGCATCCTCGGGGGTGGTGTGGATGTGGCGCTTGGCGGCAATGACGCCTTCCGTCAGCTCCACTTCACCGGCGGGGCCAACGAGCTTGCAGGCGCCGGAACCGGCAATCATGCCCGACTCGCGCACGGGGGCGTCCACGCCGATGCTGCGGGCATCGGTCAGCGAAATTTCCACCTGAGTCGCCTTACGGGTGGGACCCAAAATGGTAACGCCGGCAATGGTTTTCTTAGGGCCGACTATATCAACCCGCTCATGGCAGGCATATTGTCCGGGCTGGGAAAGGTCTTTTTTGTGGGTAAGCTTGGCGCCTTTGCCAAACAATGTTTCCAGGTCTGCATCGCACACGTGAATGTGCCGGGCAGAAGTCTCCACCAATATTTTCATCATTATTCCTCCTGCTTCATTTGCCTATTTAGTATCCTATACTTCTCCTATAAGCATACATCATTTATGCCTTATTTGCAACCAAGCGGAAAGCGGCAAAACGACGAAACGTTTGTTTTTTCTCAAAATACCATCGCAAAAAGATAGATTGATGGCCGTTCGAACCCATTTTGCATATATTGCTGGTATGGATTCAACAAGGGGAGATCATTATGTTTACCAATGAAAACCAGATCTATGCCACCGGTCTCGCTTTTTCCAAATATCTGACCACCCAGTTCAGTTTAGGCCAGTTGTCCATACTCGCATCCTTTTTGCAATATGTGGGCGTCTGTCTTGTGGTACATATTCAAACAGCAGCCCGCCAAGCCGGCATAGAAACGCAGACGCAGGGAAGCCTGATGGGCGGCAGCTCACTGGTTACAACGGAAGAAGACACCAGCATCATTTAGACTGCCGGGGTTTGGTCAGGGCGTGGCTGTGGTTCACCATGGCATAAATTTCTTCGTCGGGCAGGTCGCTGCCCAACTTCACCGTGTTCCAATGCTCTTTGTTCTGGTGGTAACCCGGGGTGACTCCGGCGTAAGCGCGGCGCAGCACATCGGACCACAGAGGGTCGCATTTCAAATTGACGCATGGGCTGCCCCCCAGCATCATCAATAAAGCAAACATCTTTTGATTGCCCCGGTGCCGCAGCACAGGGCTTACAGTATCAAAGGGGTAGTCCAGATAGGCTCCGGGAAGAGATAGACAGTAGGCAATCAAATTTTCTTGCGTAACCATTTTTTCTCCATCTCTTTCCTGTTGCCGGGCAAAAGGACCCCGCGTCGGTAAACGGCGGTCATACTGGCAATTTTCTGGGCCAAGTCCTGGCCCAGCTTACGCCCCGACACCCGCCACTGCCAATTGCCTTCGGGTATTCCAGGGGTGTTCATCCGCCCTTCGCTGCCCAACCCCAAAAAGTCCTGCATAGGGGCAATGGCCAAATCGGCGTTGCTGCGCCAGGCGGCGGCTATCATCCCCCAATTGTCGTATCGGCCAATGCGCAGGTAATCGCAACAATATTTGACCACCTCCGGCGGGGCTGTTTTAAACCAACCTCGGATGGTATCGTTGTCATGGGTACCGGTATACACCACCGTGTTTTTCTTATGGCGGTGGGGCAGGTGGGTGCTCTCCTCACGCGGGTCAAAAGCGAATTGCAGCACTTTCATGCCGGGAAAACCGGCCGCCTGCCGCAGGGCTTCCACCGAATCAAACAGCACCCCCAAATCCTCGGCAATGAAACCAAGTTCGGGACAAGCTTGTTGGATGGCTTCTAAGAAGGGCAGGCCGGGGCCTGTGCGCCAGCTGCCGTGTTCGCCGGTGGGCAGGTGGCCAGGAATGGCGTAGTAACTGTCAAATCCCCGAAAATGGTCAAGGCGCAGGGTGTGAAACCACTGCCCGTGCCAGGCAATACGCCGTTTCCACCAATCAAAGCCGTCGATGGCATGTGCCTCCCAATGGTACAGGGGGTTGTCCCACCGCTGGCCGGTGGGGGAGAAGTAGTCGGGCGGACAGCCGGCCACCTCTTTGGGGGACAGGCTGTAGTCCAGCACAAATAAATCGGGGTGGGCCCATACATCGGCGGAATAAGCCGCCGCATAAATAGGCATATCGCCAATCAGGGCGACTCCCTTGGCGTCGGCGTACTGCTTCAGGGCGGTAAACTGCTTTGCGAACAGATACTGCAAGTAGCAAATGCGTTCGATCCGGTCGGCCAGCAGGTCGGCGTAATGGGCTATGGCTTCAGGGCGGCGGCGGCGGATGTCATCGGGCCAATTGGCAAACGAGACATGACCGACGGCGCCGCTTTGGTGGGTGCCCAAATAATCGGTCAAAGCGGCAAAAAGGGCATAGTCGGGCAGCCAATCTTGAGCGTTCTCCTTAAAAGCGGCGTAAGGCCGCAGGGCCTCTGCCGGCTGGGACAATCCCCGCCGGGCCGCCAGCATCAAAAGTTCCTGCCGCCCGGACGCCACTTTCTGATAATCGACCCGGCCGGGGTTGCGCCCCCAGTCAAGCGAGGCAAACTCCTTTTTTTGCAAAAGGCCGTCGGCCCGCAAACTGTCCAGGTTCAGCAGAAGAGGATTGCCCGCAAAAGCGGAATGGGCGCTGTAGGGACTATATCCCGGTCCGGTAGGGCCAAGAGGCAGCACCTGCCAAAAACGTTGGCCGGCCAAAGCCAAAAAGTCCACAAAGGACCTGGCCTCCTGTCCCAAACTGCCAATGCCGTCAGAACCGGGCAGTGAGGTAATGTGCATGAGAATACCACTTTGGCGCATGGTTGGCCTCCCGACAGCTACACGAAATACACAGTCGTGGTAGGATCATGGAATGTGCGTTTTCCGGGCCGTGTGGCGGCCGCGTATGATATTTGTATTGTATCATGATTTGCCGCCGGGGTCTACGACGAAAGGTCTTTTGGCTAAATGATCATGATAATTCTCATTATCACTAAAAATGATGATCGTTTATTGGCGGTTATGCACAGTAATATGGACGCAACCGCCCATTTCTCGGGCAGAGCTCCGAAATGTGCCACCGCACGCCCCAAAGTATACCGATACAATTGACTTTCAATTATTCAATCCGCTACAATATAAGTGAAACAGATTCTTCCCATGCCGGGATAAGCCGCGGATGCGCGGGCACACTGAAGAGAAATCGCCCGATGAAACCCATGAAAATAACAGGAGGCTCTCCATGAAAAAACAATATCAACTGGGCGGCATTTTGCTTGCTCTTGTCATGACAATCGGTTTGCTGGCGGGATGCACTTCCGCCAACCAGTCTTCTTCCAGCACACAGGAACTGCCCCAAAGCCAAAGCGCGGCGGCCGAAAGCTCTGTGGCCGAATCAACCCCTGCTCAGCCCCAAGCGGATATCAACATCGGCGGCCTTAAAGGCCCCACCGCTATGGGCATGGTGCAGTTGATGGAGCAGAATGAGCAGGGCCTTGCCGCCAACCATTATACCTTTACGCTGGCAGGTACCGCCGATGAAATTTCCGCCAAAATTGTCAAAGGCGAACTGGATATCGCCGCTGTGCCCGCCAACCTTGCATCGGTGTTGTATAATAAAACCGAGGGCAAAGTAAAAGTGCTGGCCATCAACACCCTGGGTGTTCTTTACCTCGTCGAATCGGGGGACAGCATCCATTCTGTGGCCGACCTTAAAGGCAAAACCATTTACACGGTGGGCAAAGGCACCACCCCGGAATACAGCCTCAACTACATCCTGACGAAAAATGGCCTCACCCCCGGTACCGATGTGACGGTGGAGTTCAAAAGCGAAGCCACCGAGCTGGCGGCGTTGCTCAGCCAGGATGCCGCGGCCATCGCCATGCTGCCGGAACCTTTCGTTACTTCGGCGTTGGCCCAAAACGACAAACTTCGGGTGGCTTTGAATGTGGGCGAAGAATGGCAAAAAGTCAGCGGGGCCGAGGGTGGCAAGCTAGTGACCGGCACCGTCATTGTGCGCCAGGACTTTTTGGAAGCCCATGAAGACGCGGTAGATGCCTTTTTGCAGGAGTACAAAGCCTCCATCGATTTTGTCAACAGCGACCTTGACGCCGCCTCCGCCCTTGTGGAAAAATACGGCATTGTGGCAAAAGCGGCTTTGGCAAAAAAGGCCATTCCCAATTGCAGCATCGTCTATATCGACGGCAGCGACATGAAAGCCGATCTGACCGGTTACTTGTCAGTATTGCTGGCGGCCAATCCCCAATCCGTGGGAGGAAAACTGCCCGATGAAAATTTCTACTATCAGCGGTAACACACCCATTCAAAAGCCTCTTCGCACCCTTTTGGTCATTGCCTTTTGGGTGGCGGTGTGGCACCTGTTAAGCGTACTCATTTCACAGGAGATACTGCTCGTATCTCCTGTGAAAGTGGCAGTACGCCTTTTTTCTTTGGTGCAGGAAGGCGCATTCTGGCTGGCGGTGGCCAACACGCTTTTGCACATTTTCGCAGGTCTTATGCTGGCCGTTGCAGGGGGCGTGCTGCTGGCGGGGCTGTCAGCTCGCTTTGGGTTTGTGCGCACGCTGTTTGCGCCGGTGTTGGCCCTCATCCAGTCCACCCCTGTGGCCTCCTTCAGCATTTTGGCGCTCTTGTGGATTAAAAGCCAAAATTTAAGCCTCTTCATCGCCTTTGTCATGGTGCTGCCGGTCATCTATTTTAACGTGCTCACCGGCATCGAGCAGACCGATCTCAAACTTTTGGAAATGGCGCGGGTTTTTCGCATGCCCGGTGGCCGGCTGCTCTCCTCCATCTATATTCCCTCCATCGCACCCTACTTCGTCACCGCTTGCCGGGTGGGTTTGGGTTTTGCGTGGAAATCGGGCATTGCCGCCGAGGTCATCACGCTGCCCAACAACACCATTGGCATCAATCTGTACAACGCCAAAATCTATTTCTCCAACGCGGATTTGCTGGCGTGGACAGTGGTGGTCGTTCTGCTCAGCGTCGCCATGGAGCAGCTTGTCATCCACTGGTCCCGTTATTTGCAAAGCGGCGGCAGCCAAGCGGCCACCCTGGCGAAAGGGGGCGAAAAGGATGCCTGAGGATATTGTGGTGCGGGATGTCACCTTTGCTTACGCACCGGGCAGTTCACCGATCCTTCGTCATTTCAGCGCCCACATTCCCCTCGCCGGTGTCACCGCCTTTATGGGCCCCTCCGGCTGCGGCAAAAGCACCTTTTTGCGCCTTTTGCTGGGGCTGGAAAGCCCCGACGCCGGCACCATCACCGGCCTTGACGGTTTGCGGCCGGCTGTGGTTTTTCAGGAAGACCGGCTGTTGCCTTGGTATACGGCCCTTGAGAATATTCTGGTCGTTTTGCCCAGCGCAGCGGAGCAAAGGGAAAAGGAAGCGTGTGCCCGAGGGCTTTTGCAGGCGTTGGGCATTGCCGAAGCCGCCGGCCAGAACGTTTCCGCCCTAAGCGGGGGCCAGCGGCGGCGGGTGGCGTTGGCCCGGGCGCTGGCGGTGGAACCCACTCTGCTTGTGTTGGATGAACCGTTCAAAGGCCTGGACGCCGCGGCCAAAGGGCAGGCCATTGACCTGATCAAGCAGTATGGCGACATGGCGGTGGTGCTGGCCACCCACGACGTGGACGATGTCGCCGCCTTCCATGCCAAATTATACAAAATGGATAATTGGAATTAAATATACGAAAATTCGTTGTTTTACGACACAATACCCCTGACCCATTAAGGATCAGGGGTATTGTAATGGTCTCGAACTTTACTCCGGTTTAAAACTGCTTTTCAGCGGCACAATACGGCCAAAAACGCCGGGGTGCTTGCTGTCCCGGGTGAAGTAACCCATGCGGACGAACTGGAACTGCTGTCCGGCTTTTGCCGTGGCCAACGCGGGCTCCAGCTTGCAGCCTTTGTACTCCACCAAAGAATCATCGGCCAAAAACGCCTCGAAGTTGTCGTCCTCCAGCAGGGTGGCCACATTTTCTTTGTTGAACAGCTGGTTGTAATAACGGATGTCGCTGTCTTCTGTGTAATCGGCGGCCAACCAGTGGATGGTACCCTTAACCTTGCGGCCGTCGGCGGGTTTGTTGTTGCGGGTCTCCAAATCGACGGTGCACCGCAGCTTTACCACCTGGCCATCTTCCCCATGAACGACTTCCTCGCATTTCATCAGGTAAGCGCTCATCAGGCGCACTTCACCGCCGGGTATCAAGCGGACAAATCCGGGGACAGGCTCCTCCATAAAATCAGAGCGTTCAATCCATATGTTGTGGCTAAAAGGAAGCTCCCGGCTGCCTTCTTCGGGGCGCTGGGGATGATTCGAAAAAGTGAAACTTTCCGTTTTGTCCTGCGGGTAATTGATAATCTCCACCGCCAGCGGCTCGATGACGGCTACCCGGCGGGGAGCGGATGCATTCAGTTCTTCGCAAAGGCAATATTCCAAAAAGCGGACGTCGGTCATGCTGGTGGTTTTGGATACGCCGGAGCGGGCGATAAAATCAAGGATGCTGGAAGGCGTATATCCCCGACGACGCAGACCGCACAGCGTGGGCATACGGGGATCGTCCCAGCCGTCCACGCTGCCGGTTTCCACCAGCTTGCGCAAATACCGCTTGCTCATCACGGTGTATGTCATATTCAGGCGTGCAAATTCATATTGATGGGGTTTATGTGCAAAGTCGATGTTATCCACCACCCAGTCATACAAGGGGCGGTGGTTTTCAAATTCAATGGAGCACAACGAGTGGGTGATCTCCTCCAACGCGTCTTGTATCGGGTGGGCGTAGTCGTACATGGGGTAGATGCACCACTTGTCCCCCTGGCGGTGATGAGGCGTATACACAATGCGGTAGATGACCGGATCGCGCATGTTCATATTGGGGGAGGCCATGTCAATTTTGGCCCGCAGTGTGCGGCTGCCCGCGGGGAATTCCCCGGCCCGCATCCGGCGGAACAAATCCAGGTTTTCCTCGGCGCTGCGGTTTTTGTAAGGGCTCTCCCGGCCCGGATCGGTCAAAGTGCCCCGATATTCGCTCATCTGCTCTTGGGATAAATCGCAGACAAAAGCCTTGCCGTCCAGAATCAGCTTTTCGGCAAATTCATAGCATTTGTCAAAATAATCGGAGCCATAAAAGATACCGCCGTCGGGGTCGGCCCCCAGCCAGCGCAAATCTTCCTCAATAGAACGAACATATTCGTCGTCCTCTTTTTCCGGGTTGGTGTCGTCGTACCGCAAATTAAAAAGGCCGCCATACTTTTGGGCCGTGTGGGCGTTAATCCAAATGGCCTTGGCGCTGCCAATATGGAGGTAGCCGTTGGGCTCGGGCGGGAATCGGGTATGCACATGGTCCTCTCGTCCCTCGGCCAGGTCCCGGTCAATGATTTCGTGAATAAAATTTGACTTTATTTCTTCCATTGGGAACTCTCCTTCTTTGCAGGATACCTTATGGTATTATACCCAAAAACAGCCCCCGTGGCAAGAAAAATCCCATTCGAACGGCTGGGCTATACAACGTCGTAACCTTGTCCCGCCACCGCCGCTTTCATTTCGGCGGGGGTCACTTTGGCGGCGTCAAATTCCACGGTGGCGGTTCTGCTCGCCAGCGATACCGTGACGTTCACAACGCCGGGCAAAGTGATCAAAGCGCCTTTCACCGCGGCTTCGCAATGGGAACAAGACATACCTTCTACATTCAGTGTAATGGTTTCCATGGGTAATCTCCTTTTTACAATTAAGCTTCGTTTTTCTTTTTCCAGCCCCGCAGCCGCAGGGCATTGGTCAGCACCGATACAGAGCTAAAGGACATGGCGGCGGCGGCCAGCATCGGGCTTAACAGCGGCCCGCCAAACGCATATAAAAGCCCCGCCGCCACCGGAATGCCGGCCACATTGTAACCAAAAGCCCAAAACAGGTTTTCTTTAATGTTGCGAATGGTGCTTTTGCTCAAATCTATAGCGGCGGGAATGTCCATCAAATCACTTTTCATCAATACGATGTCGGCGGATTCCATCGCCACATCGGTGCCGGAGCCGATGGCGATGCCTACATCGGCCTGGGCCAGGGCGGGGGCGTCGTTAATACCGTCGCCTACCATCGCTACTCTTTGGCCAGCCGCCTGCAATTTCGCCACTTCCCGGGCTTTGTCGGCGGGCAGCACATCGGCCAGCACATGGGCAATGCCAGCCTGTGCGGCAATGGCTTTTGCCGTCTTTTCGTTGTCGCCGGTCAGCATAATGACCCGGAGGCCCAATGCCTCCAAGCGGCGGACGGCGGCGGCGCTTTGGGCTTTCAAAACGTCGGCCACGGCAATCACCCCGGCCAAACGGCCTTCTGCGGCCACATAGATGGGCGTCTGGCCCAGCTCGGCCATGGCGTCGGCCTCTTTTTCCACTTCCGCCACCCCAATGCCGGCTTCGGTCATCAGCGCCTTGTTGCCCAGCAGCAGGGAAACGCCGTCCACTTTGCCTTGCACACCGTGGCCGGGGGCCGCCTTAAATGCGCTGACAGCGGAAAGGGGGAGATGCTCTTTGGCTGCCGCCTCCACAATGGCTTTGCCCAAGGGGTGTTCTGATCCTTGCTCTACAGCGGCTGCCCACTGCAGCAGCTGCCCGGGCGCAATGCCGGCCGCGGGCAAAATGCGGGTGACGGCCGGTTTGCCTTCGGTTACAGTGCCGGTCTTATCCAGCACAATGGCTTCAATTTTGCAGGCGGTTTCCAGGGCGGTTCCGTTTTTAAATAAAATGCCATATTCGGCCGCCTTGCCGGTGCCCACCATAATGGCGGTGGGGGTAGCCAAACCCAGTGCACAGGGACAGGCAATGACCAACACGGCAATTAAAATCGTCAGGGCAAAATCAAAGCTTTGGCCCGCCACCAGCCAAACCACAGCGGCAATGACGGCAATGAACAAAACGGCGGGAACAAAATAACCGGCCACAACATCCGCCAGTCGGGCAATGGGCGCTTTGGAACCCTGCGCCTCCTCCACCAGCTTGATAATCTGCGCCAGGGCCGTTTCGCTGCCCACTTTTTGGGCCTTAAAGCGGATAAGACCGTAGCCGTTCAGGCTGGCGGCATAAACATGATCCCCCGGCTTTTTGTCCACGGGCATGCTTTCGCCGGACAACATCGATTCGTCCACTGCCGTCTGCCCTTCCATTATGACGCCGTCCACCGGCAATTTTTCGCCGGGCCGGACAACCAGCATGTCGCCGGGTACAACTTCGTCAATGGGGATAATCGATTCGGCGCCGTCTTGCCAAAGGGTGGCCGTCTTGGGGGCCAGGCCCATCAGCTTTTGGATGGCGGCGCTGGTTTTGCCTTTGGCCCGGGCTTCCAGCGCTTTGCCCAAAAGGATCAGTGTAATGATAACACCTGCCGACTCAAAATACAACCGATCTACTGCCATATGATCGCCGCCCACAATTTGCCAGGTGGAGTAAAAGCTGTAAACAAGGGCGGCGGTTGTGCCAAGGGCAATCAGAGAATCCATGTTGGGGCTGCGTTGCCACAGCGCCTTGAAGCCGACGGTGTAAAACCGGCGGCCAATCCAGACAATGGGCAGCACCAATATGATTTGGCAGATGGCGTAGTGAAGGGGGTAGTCCATGGGCTGGAGCAACGGGGGAATGGGGACAGGTAGCCAACCCTTCATCGCCAGCATCGAGCCCATGGCCAAATATAAAAGAGGAACGGCAAAGCACAACGCCCCGATAAACCGGCGCCACAGTTCCCGGGCCTCCTGTGCACGGCGGTTTAACCGCTCGTCCTGGCTCTTTTCCGCCTCCAACACCCGATAGCCGATTTTTTCCACGGCGGCACGGATGGCGGACAGGCGTATGATTTTGGGGTCGTATTCCACTGCCAGGCTTTCGGCAGCCAGGTTGACGGCGGCAGCGGAAACGCCCTCCAGCCGTCCTACCACTTTTTCAATGCGGGAGGCACAGGCGGCGCAGGTCATGCCGCCAATCGACAGCACTCCATGATTGAGTGATGACGGCACCGCGGCGCCGTAACCCAGCTTTTGCACCGCGTCGATCACATTGGAAGGGGAAAGGCGGGTCTCGTCATATTCCACCGTCAACGTTTCGGCGGCCAAATTGACGGCGGCGGTGGAAACGCCCTCCAGCCGCCCTACCACTTTTTCAATGCGAGCCGAACAGGCGGCGCAGGTCATGCCGGTAATGGAAAATATTTGTTTCATCATCGTTTCACCTAAATCTTCATCGTGTCATTACAACATTTTGCCAATGGTGACCAGCAGCTCGTCCACAATGCTGTCGTCGCCGCTGCGAATGCGGCTGACAAGGCAGCCCCGGATGTGATTTTCCAGCACCAGCTTGGCAACAGAGTCCAGCGCCGAGCGGGCGGCCGCAATTTGGTGCAGCAAGTCATCGCAATAACGGTCTTCCTCCACCATTGCTTTAATGCCCCGCACCTGACCCTCCACGCGGTTAAGCCGGGTGAGCAGGTTTTGTTTCAGGGCGTGGCCCCGCAGGGTTGTGCGGTCTTCCACCATATTTTTTCGTTGCGCCATATTCAAAACTCCTTTCGGGCAGCTGCCGTGCTACAATAATATACTATACCCCCGTATAGTATATTATTGTAGCCGCGTATTTCAGTTTTGTCAAGAGCATACGGTTGCTCTAAAATGGATATTAATGGTTGACATAAGATCCATATGCCGCTATTCTTAATGGGAGTCCAAACAATCAGATTTTGGGAGATGAGTGTATGTTTAAAGAGTTTAAAGAATTTGCCATGCGCGGTAACGTGATGGATATGGCCGTCGGCGTGATTATGGGCGGCGCTTTTGGCAAAATCGTCTCGTCCCTTGTGGGCGACATTATCATGCCTTTGGTGGGCCTGTTGATGGGCGATGTGGATTTTTCCACCTATGCCTATGCCCTTTCCCCCAACAACCCCGAGCTTGTGCTCAAATACGGCGCTTTTCTCCAAAGCATCATTGACTTTTTGATTATTGCTTTATGCATTTTCATCATGATCAAAATGATCAATACCATCATGCGGAAAAAGAAAGAAGAGCCCGCCGCACCCGCCCCGGACCCCGAAGAGATTGTGCTTCTGCGGGAAATCCGCGATGCCCTCAAAAAATAATGCTACCGACTTTTACATAAGGAATGGGCCAAATTGAAACATAAACGATGGAGGGTCATGGCCGCCGCTTTTTGCACCATCACCCTTTGGGCGTCTTCTTTTCCCGCGGTCAAATATCTGCTGCGGTTTTATTCGCCGGAGTCTATCATGCTCTTGCGGTTTTTGGTGGCCTCCTGCGTCATGCTTGTGTTGGCTGTGGCGCGCAAAATGAAACGTCCGGCCAAAAGGGACATCCCCCTTTTGGCTGCCGGCGGCTTTGTGGGTATTTTTCTCTACATGTGGCTGTTTAATACCGGAACGGGCCTTGTCACCTCCGGCGCCAGCAGCTTTATCATCGCCTCCATGCCGGTGTTTACCCTGGTGCTTTCGGTGCTCATCCTCAAGGAAAAAGTAAGCCTTCGGGGGTGGGTAGGCGTTTTCATCAGCGGCGCGGGCCTTGTGCTTGTGGCCATCAGCCAGGTAACCGGCTTCACCTTCAACTGGGGTGTGGCCATGCTGGTGGCTGCCGCCATTTGCACCAGCCTGTACAATATCCTCCAGCGCAAAATTTTGGCCCGCTATCCGGCGCTGGATGCCACCGTCTACGCCATCTGCATCGCCACGGGTTTCATGCTTGTCTTCCTGCCCAAGCTGTGCAAAGAGCTTCCACTGGCGCCGCCTGGGGCCAGTCTGCTTATTGTTTATCTGGGTGTCTTCCCGGCGGCGCTGGCCTATCTTTCGTGGAGCTATGCCCTGTCGCTGGCGGACAAGACCAGTCACGTGACTTCGTTTATGTATTTAGAGCCTTTCATCGCAACCCTTTTCGCCTATTTTTGGATCGGCGAACGGATGACGCCCCTTGCCTTCATCGGCGGCGTCATTATTGTGGGCGGCATGGTGCTTTCGGGTTGGAAAGGCAAGCAAAAGGCCTAAGCCGCCAATATGCGGGGATTTATTTTGCCATTTATTTGCAACCTAAAAGAGCTGTGCCCAACAGGACACAGCTCTTTTCTTCTTTTGTCCAGACCCCATGTTAGACGCAGGGTTCAGAGATGTTTTTGCGGTAAAGGGAAAAGCGTTGGTACCGGTCTATCATAGCATTACAGTAGACGCGCAACCTCTCCGGCAAGTATCTAGCCTGTCGCTCGGGCCGCGACCGGCGCATCCTTTTTGGCGCAAAAAATATGCAAAAACCCCCATCCCATGGCACGCGCGGCTTCTGCGAAAGCCGCAGCGTTCGCGCCCTGCGCTCACAGGCGTGCCTCGTGGGGGCACTAGGGCAGAATATAATATCAAGTGCAACAAGAGAAAGTGAAATAAAAAAGGCAAACATGGCAACCAAGGTGTAAAATGCAGTTACCACACAACATATACA
>JAVBNO010000014.1:0-61333 GCA_031551485.1 Oscillospiraceae bacterium | reverse complement strand
CTAAAACGATCAGCGATCCCGATTACCACTTCAACGGCATTTTGGAGGCCATGTGGACCGCCGCATCTAAAATGCCCCGGGTCGACGCCATTGGTGTCAGCTCGGCGGGCATATTTGTGGACAATTGCACCAAAGCCACCTCGCTCTTCCTCAAAGTGCCGGAGGACGTCTATCAAGAAAAATGTGTTGATATTTACATCCGCGCCGCCGCCCAGTTTGGCAATGTCCCCCTTGTGGTGGCCAACGACGGCGATGTGACCGCCCTGGCCGGCGCCATGGAGCTCCAGGATAACCGGGTGCTGGGCATTGCCATGGGCACCTCGCAGGCCGCTGGTTACGTGGACGCAAACGGCGGTATTACCGGCTGGCTTAACGAGCTTGCCTTTGTGCCTGTCGATGCCAACCCCGCCGCGATGGTGGACGACTGGTCCGGTGATGTGGGTGTGGGCGGCAAATATTTTTCCCAGGACGCCGTGATCAAGCTGGCTCCAGCTGCCGGCATTCCCTTGGACGCCGACGCCTCGCCTGCTGAAAAGCTGAAAGCGGTGCAAACGCTGATGGAGCAAGGCGACCCGCGGGCCGCCGCCATTTTCCGTTCCATCGGTGTCTACCTGGGCCACAGCATTTATCTGTACAGCAAATTTTATGACATCAAGCATATGTTACTTTTGGGCCGTGTGATGTCGGGTCAGGGGGGCAACCTGATTTTATCTCAGGCGCAGCGTGTTCTTCGTGAAGAGTATCCTGTGTTGAGCGAAGCCGTCATCCTGCATCTTCCCGATGAAAGCAGCCGCCGCGTCGGCCAATCTGTCGCCGCCGCAAGCCTGCCCCAAATTGGCGCCGGCCCGTCAAATTGACAAGTGCAAAGCGCAAATGATGCCTTGAAGGCGGGCCGTTGGCCCGCCTTTTGCTTGACATTTTAACGTCAAAAGCATATAATTAGTTTATCAAACTAATTAAAATGTAGAATAGGAGGCAAGGAAACACCACCGTGAATGCATTTGAAAGCACCATTAACGAACTGCTTGTGGATATATTTCGCGACATTCTCAAAATCGAGTCAGTTATGCTTGTGCAAAACGGCGATCTTGACCTCTCTATGAACGAAATCCACTTACTTGAATCGATCGCAAAGACCAACCGGAGCGGGACTACCATCAGCGAAATTGCCAAAGATTTAGGTGTAACGCTGCCCTCTGTCACCATTGCCGTGGGCAAATTGGTTGACAAAGGCTTCGTCGAAAAAACCCGTGGCACTGACGATGGGCGCACTGTCCTGGTCGCTCTTACCCGCCGGGGCAAAATTGTAGACAGGCTCCACCAGCGGTTTCACCGCCAAATGATTGAGGCTATCTGCGAGGAATTAAACAAGGAGGAGATGGCGTCAATGCAAAAGGCTCTGCAAAATCTAAACGGATTTTTCAAGCGCAGCATGGCCTCCGGACGCTTTGAAAACGAGAATGAGTTTTAAGATATTGGGAACCGGCAGCATGCTGCCCTCTTTCACACTCACCAACAATATGTTGTCCCAAATGGTGGATACCTCCGACGAATGGATCACCACCCGCACCGGCATTCAAACCCGCCGTATCTGCCGTGGCGAAACCGTGACCGATCTTGCCGCAGCTGCCGCCCAAAATGCCCTTGAAAATGCGGGCCTCGCCCCCGGTGATCTCGATATGATTATCTGTGCCACCGTGGCTGGCGACAATCATACGCCTTCCCAGGCTTGCATGATTCAAAAAGCCATTGGCGCAACCTGCCCCGCTTTTGACGTCAACGCCGCCTGCACCGGCTTTTTGTATGCACTGGACCTGGCCGATGCCTACTATAAAGCGGGCAAAGCCAAACATATTTTAATTGTCGCCGTCGAGCTGCTCAGTCTGCTGACCGATTGGACCGACCGGTCCACCTGTGTTTTGTTTGGCGACGGGGCCGGCGCTGTAGTGCTAGGCCCAGGCAACAATCTGAAAGCCATTCGCCTGACTGCAAAAGGGGAGAAGGATATTCTTTACATTCCCCGGCAGGGTGCACCGTCGCCCTTTTACACAGGAAGTTACGACCCGCCGGTTACCCATATGACCGGCCAGGAGGTCTACAAATTCGCTGTTACCGCCATGCAAAACGACATTACAGCGGTGCTGTCCATGGCGGGCGTCCCCCCCACAGATGTGTCCTGGGTGCTGGTGCACCAGGCCAACAAGCGTATTATTGATGCCGCCAAACAAAAGCTGCCCATTGCGGATGAAAAATTCTTGCTCACAGTTCACAAATACGGCAACACTTCTTCCGCCACAATCCCCATCATGCTGGACGAGCACAATCGCGCAGGCGGCTTTACACCGGGCGACATTCTGGTCCTTTCCGCTTTTGGCGGCGGTCTTACCACCGGCGCCGCTGTTTTAACATGGTAAATCGTTCATATTTCCGATATGAAACAAAATGAATTGGAGGACAACATCATGCAGGAAAAAATAATCGAGATTATTGCCGGCACTGTCGACACCGACGCTTCGGCCATCACCACTGACACCACAATGGAGGATCTGGGCCTGGATTCTTTGGATCTGGCCGATTTGATGATGAACCTGGAAGATGAATTCGGCGTCACGCTGGAGCTGAGCGAGCAGGCCCGCACCGTGGGTGATCTCATCGCTCTCATTGAAGCGGCAGGTGGCCAAAAGTGATCAAGACACCCCTTTGTGACCTTTTGGGCATCGAGTACCCCATTTTTCAAGGCGGCATGGCCTGGGTGTCCGACGCTTCATTGGCGGCGGCCGTCTCTTTGGGCGGTGGCCTTGGCCTGATTGCGGCAGGTAATGCCGGCGGTGATTGGGTGCGGGAGCAAGTGCGCCAGGTCAAAGCTCTTACCGACAAACCTTTCGGTGTCAATATTATGCTAATGAGCCCCTTTGCCGACGAGGTAGCCGAGGTCGTGTTGGAAGAAAAGGTACCGGTTGTCGTCACCGGCGCGGGCAACCCCGCCAAATACATGTCCCGTTGGCTGGAAGCTGGCATCAAAGTTATTCCTGTCATCCCTTCGGTGGCACTGGCCCGTCGGATGGAGCGGGCAGGGGCGACGGCTGTCGTCGCCGAAGGCACCGAGTCCGGCGGCCACATTGGCGAGCTGACCACCCTTGTGCTGGTGCCACAGGTCTGTGACGCGGTGGAAATTCCCGTCATTGCGGCGGGCGGCATTGCCGACGGCAGGGGCGTGGCGGCGGCCCTTATGTTGGGCGCCAAAGGTGTTCAGGTGGGTACCCGCTTTCTGGTGGCTACCGAATGCACCATTCATCAAAATTATAAAGACAAAATCATAAAAGCCGGCGACATTGACACAATGGCCACCGGCCGGCGTCTGGGCCACCCTGTGCGCGCTCTTAAAAACGCTTTTACGCGTGAAATGCAACGGATGGATTTTGATTCCACTATCAGCCTGGAGGAAATGGAACAGTTCGGCTCCGGTTCCCTCCGCCTGGCCGCCAAAGAGGGCGACGAGAAAAAAGGCAGCTTCATGGCCGGCCAAATTGCCGGCATGGTTGCCAAAGAGGAACCCGCCGCCGTCATTATCCGCGACCTGTTCACCCAGGCCGAAACCATTTTAAACGGAGCAAAACAATGGGTAAAATAGCCTTTCTATTCGCAGGCCAGGGGGCCCAGTATACAGGCATGGGCAAGGAGCTTTATGAAGCTTCCGCCGCCGCCAAATCCGTTTTCGATATGGCGGACCGTTTGCGTCCTGGCACATCGGTACAGTGCTTTACCGCCGATAAGGCCGAGCTGAGCCAGACGGTGAATACACAGCCTTGTGTGGCCAGCGTGGCGTTGGCTGCCGCAGGCGCGCTGCGCGAAAAGGGCGTCTGCCCCGATATGGCGGCCGGCTTTTCCCTGGGTGAAATACCAGCTCTCATCTTTGCCGATACCCTCCCGCCAGAAGACGGGTTCCGTCTTGTATGCAAGCGCGGCGAATGGATGCAGGCCGCTGCCGAAACCTCCCCCGGAGGCATGGCAGCTGTGCTGGGCCTTACCCCCGCTGCAGTGACTGAAATTTGTGCGGCTTTTCCCGCCCTTTACGCCGTCAACTACAACTGTCCCGGCCAAATTGTCATTGCCGGCGCCAAAGACTGCTTTGCCGCGGCAGGTGCCAAAGTGAAAGAAGCGGGCGGCAAAATGATTCCCCTGGCGGTGAACGGCGCTTTCCACAGCCCTTTTATGGAAACTGCCTCCGCCCAACTTGCCCAATATCTGACCTCTTTGGAAAGCATCCGCCCGCCCCGCTTGCCGCTATATGCCAATGTGACTGCCCAGCCCTATGGCGAGGACATCGCCGGGTTCATTGCCCGTCAGGTCGTCAGCCCCGTCCGCTGGCAAGAGACGTTGGAAAGCATGGCGGCCACGGGTGCCGATACTTTTATTGAGGTGGGCCCTGGTAAAACATTGTCCGGCTTTGTAAAAAAAACATTGCCGGATGCTAAGATATACAATGTCGAGGATGTCGCCTCTCTTGAGGCAACATTAGGCGCGCTGTAAGGAGAAACACATATGCTATCTGGTAAAACTGCTCTTATCACCGGCGCGGGCCGGGGCATCGGCCGTGCCATTGCCATCGAAATGGCGAAAATGGGCGCCAGCGTCGCTGTCATTTACGCCGGCAACGCCCAAGCGGCCAACGAAACGGTTCGCCTGGTGCAAAATCACGGCGATAAAGCGAAAGCTTACTGCTGTAACGTGGCCGATTATGCCGCGGTGACCGAAACGGTCAAAGCTGTGTTGGAGGACTTTGGCGGCATTGACATTCTGGTCAATAATGCCGGCATCACAAAGGACGCGCTTGTGCCCATGATGAAGCCGGAAGATTTTGCTGCGGTCATGGATGTCAACCTAAACGGCGCCTTCTATATGATTAAGCAGCTTTATCCCCATATGATGAGGAAACGGCAGGGCCGTATCATCAACATCACCTCCATTTCCGGGTTGATGGGCAACGCCGGCCAAGCCAACTACGCCGCTGCCAAGGCGGGCATGATCGGCCTGACCAAAACCATTGCCAAGGAACTGGCCGGACGGGGTGTCACCTGTAATGCCATTGCCCCCGGCTTCATTGAAACCGATATGACCGCGACCCTTTCACAAAAGGTGAAAGAGGCGGCCGTGGCGGAAATACCAATGCGGCATATGGGAAGCCCGGAAGATATTGCCCACATGGCTGTTTTTCTTGCTTCCGACAAAGCCGGTTATATTACCGGCGAAGTGATCAAGGTGGATGGAGGACTGTATATCTAATGGAAACAAAACGTGTCGTCATCACCGGCATGGGCGTCATTTCGCCCGTCGGCAACCGTCTTGATGCCTTTTGGGAAAACCTCACAAGCGGGGTTTGCGGCATCGGCGCCATTACCAAGTTTGACACGGCGGACTACAAAGTCAAAATTGCCGCCGAGGTCAAGGATTTTGAGCCGACGGTCTACATGGAAAAAGGCGAGGCCCGTAAAAATGATCCCTACAGCCAATATGCGCTGGCCGCCGCTTCCTTGGCCGTGGAGGACAGCGGCATCATTGGTGCCGTTAACCCGGAGCGTCTGGGTGTCTATGTCGGCTCCGGCATCGGCGGTATGCATACCATTGAAACCGAACATACCAAGTTGATGGAGCAAGGTCCCCGCCGCGTCTCCGCCTTCTTTGTGCCCATGATTATTTCCAATATTGCGGCGGGCAACATTGCCATTCGCTACAATGCCCAGGGCCCCAGCCTGCCGGTGGTCACCGCCTGCGCCACTTCCACCAATGCAGTAGGCGAGGCTTTTCGCACCATCAAATTCGGCTATGCCGACGCCATCATTGCCGGCGGTGCAGAGGCCGCCATCACCCCCTTGTCCATTGCGGGTTTTCAAAGCTGCATGGCCCTTACCGACCGCAACGATCCCCAAACAGCCTCAATTCCTTTTGATGCCCGCCGCGACGGCTTTGTCATGGGCGAAGGGGCGGGCGTGCTGGTTTTGGAAGAATACGAACATGCCAAAGCCCGCGGTGCCCACATTTATGCCGAGGTAAAAGGCTATGGCAACAGCTGTGACGCGCACCACATCACCGCCCCCCATCCGGAAGCGGTGGGCGCCGCCAACGCCATCAAAGGCGCCCTTGCCGAAGCGGGTGCGCTGGACATCCCCGGTGAAAAACTGTACATCAATGCCCACGGCACGTCGACGCCGCTTAATGACAAAGGCGAAACGCTGGCCATTAAAAAGGTGCTGGGCGAGCGGGCCTATAAAGCCTATATCAGCTCCACCAAATCGATGACCGGCCATATGTTGGGCGCGGCCGGCGCTGTCGAGGCCATTGCCGCGGTTATGGCGGTCAGCACAGGCACTTTGCCGCCCACCATCGGCTACCAGCAGCCCGACCCTGACTGCGACCTGAACTATATCCCCAATACTGCGGTGAAAGTCGATGTCGATCTGGCCATTTCCACTTCTCTCGGCTTTGGCGGCCACAATGCCTGCATCGCCGTAGCCAAATGCGACTAAATGAACCAAACAACATCCCCGATGTTGTCGTATATGGAACGCTATCCGAATCGGAGCTGAAAACGTATGGATATCAAAGAAATCAAAGCCCTGTCCCAAATTTTTACCGCGGCCAACCTCACCAATTTGGAAATTGAGGAGGAAGGCATCAAAATCAAAATGGAAAGACAAGCCCCGGTCGTGGCTGCGGCACCCGCGGCGGCCATGCCTGTGGCGGTGACAACATCCGCCGCCCTGCCCTTTGCCGAGGGCGACACTGCCAGTGCCGTCAAAGAGGAAGCTGTTGTTGACTTCAACCGCATGACCGAGATCAAGTCTCCCATGGTGGGCGTCTTCTATGCGGCGCCGTCTCCCGACGCCCCCCCCTATGTCAAGCGGGGCGATCAAGTGAAAAAAGGCGATGTCCTGTGTATCATCGAGGCCATGAAGCTGATGAACGAGCTGGTGGCCGAGCAGGACGGCGAAATTGCCGACATTTGCGTGGAAAACGGCCAAGTGGTTGAATTTGGCCAAACCATGTTCAAAATCTGCTAAAAGCCGGTGAATCAAAATGACAAGAAAAGACATTGAAAATATATTGCCCCATCGTCCCCCTATGCTGCTGGTGGATGAGGTGGCGTTAAGCGAAAGCGGTGCCGCCGTGGGCAAGTATACGGTCAAAGGGGACGAATATTTTCTCCAGGGTCACTTTCCCGGCAACCCGGTGGTGCCCGGTGTCATCCTTTGCGAAATGATGGCCCAGACTTGCTGCGTGCTGCTGGCCGGCCAGACCGAGGGGGCCACCCCATATTTCACCGGGCTGACCAATGTCAAGTTCCGCGAAAAAGTCCTCCCCGGCCACACCGTCACTTTCACCTGCGAAATCACCCGCCAAATGGGCGTCTTTTATTTCGCCAAAGGCAAGGGCAGCGTGGAGGGCAAAACCTGCGTGTCCGGCGAATTTTCTTTCGCCCTTGTAAAATAAACAGCCAAACCCGCGCTCTTTTCATTTCCCGATGCTTTTTGATGAGGATGATGAGACCTTGTTTTCTAAAATTTTGGTAGCTAACCGGGGCGAAATTGCCGTGCGTGTCATCCGCGCTTGCAAAGAGATGGGCATTTCTACGGTCGCCGTCTTTTCCGAGGCCGACCGTGATGCCCTTCATGTCAGTCTGGCGGATGAAAGCATTTGCATTGGCCCTGCCGCCCCCAAAGACAGCTATTTAAACATGGCGGCCATTCTGACCGCCGCTGTTTCCACCGGCGCCCAGGCCATCCACCCGGGCTACGGCTTTTTGTCGGAAAATCCTAAATTTGCCGACCTTTGCGCCCAATGCAATATTGTGTTTATCGGTCCCTCCGCCGACGTCATCAGCCGGATGGGGGATAAAGACGAGGCCAAGCGCACAATGCGGGCGGCGGGTGTGCCTGTCATTCCGGGTGTCGATGCTATTTCCGATATGGTTACGGCAAAAGCCGAGGCCATGAAAGTCGGTTTCCCGCTGCTGATCAAGGCCAAGGCCGGCGGCGGCGGCAAGGGCATACGCAAAGTCAATGCCCCCGAAGAGTTTGACGCGGCGTTTCGCAATGCCACAGCCGAAGCCCTTGCCAATTTCGGTGAAGGCGGCGTTTACATCGAGCGTTTTTTATCCCCCGCCAAACATATCGAAATGCAGCTTTTGTGCGACAACCACGGCAATGTCCTTTGCCTGGGTGACAGGGACTGTTCCGTCCAGCGCAAAAACCAAAAGCTGATCGAGGAAAGCCCCGCCCCCGTTTTGCCGGCGGCCATCCGTGCCTGTATGATCGAGGCGGCGGTCAAAGCGGCCAAAGCGGTGGATTACCGCAACGCCGGTACCGTGGAATTTCTGGTGGACAAAGAGGGCAACTTCTACTTTATGGAGATGAATACCCGCCTCCAGGTTGAACATCCGGTCACTGAAATGGTCACCGGCATCGACTTGGTCAAGTGGCAAATCCGCATTGCTGCCGACATGCCCCTTTCCTACACGCAGGCGGATATTACCCCCCAGGGCTGCGCGATCGAGTGCCGTATTAACGCGGAAAATCCCCTGGAAAATTTTCGCCCCTGCGCAGGACGCATCACCCTTTTGCATATTCCCGGCGGGGCGTGGGTGCGGTTTGACAGTGCCATTTTTCAGGATTATCAAATCCCGCCCTTTTACGATTCGATGATCGGCAAGCTGATTGTCTACGCCAAAACGCGGGAAGAGGCGATACGCAAAATGCAGGCCGCCCTTTGTGAACTTGTCATCGAAGGCATTGATCATACCAGCGAATACCTCACCGGGATATTGGCCGACAAGGATTTTATGTCCGGCGATTATTATACCGACTTTTTAGCAAAGAGGGGATAAGCCATGCCAATGTTGCCAAAAGGATTATTTAAAAAGCCTCAAAACCGGCTGGAGGCCTTTGGCCGCCAATATTTGAATACATCGCCGTCGGTGCCCGACGAGATGTGGCTGACCTGCCCATCCTGCAAAGCCATTATTTTGGCGGACGATATGGAGGATACCTACCACACCTGCAAAAAATGCGGTTTTCATTTTCGCATTACAGCCCGCCAGCGCGTTCATATGCTAACGGACGAAGGCAGCTTTCAGGAGTTTGACGCCGATGCCACCTCCCGCAACATCATCGATTTTCCCGGCTATGATAAAAAGCTGAAAAAAGCCGCGCTGGAAAGTCGTGAAAACGAGGCCGTCATCACCGGCACCGCCGCCATCAAAGGTTTTGCCTGCGCACTCTTTGTCATGGAGCCTTACTTTATGATGGGCAGTATGGGTACCGTGGTGGGTACAAAGATCACCCATCTCTTTGAATATGCCGCCGAACACAACCTGCCGGTGATCGGCTTCACCGTTTCCGGCGGTGCCAGAATGCAAGAGGGCATTTTGTCCCTGATGCAAATGGCCAAAACCAGCGGCGCCGTCAAACGCCACAGCGACGGGGGAGGACTGTACATCACTGTCCTGACCGACCCCACCACCGGCGGCGTCACTGCCAGCTTTGCCATGGAGGGCGATATCATTCTGGCCGAACCCAGTGCCCTCATCGGTTTTGCGGGCCCTCGGGTCATCGAGCAGACCATACGCCAAAAGTTGCCGCCTGGGTTCCAACGGGCGGATTTCCTGCTGGAAAAAGGCTTTGTGGACGCCATTGTCGAGCGTCCCAAGCATAAGGAATATCTGGCGCGCATTCTGGCACTCCACCAAAAAGGAGGAAGCGGAGCATGAATGCATTGAATCGTCTGCTGGCCGCCCGCGCCAAAGACCGCCCGACCGGGCTTGACTACATTGGCCGCATGATCACCGATTTTACCCAGTTCCATGGCGACCGCCGCTTTGGCGACGATAAAGCCGTTATCGGCGGCGTCGGCTGGCTTTTGGATATGCCCGTCACAGTCATCGCTCTGGAGAAAGGCAGTGACACCAAGGAAAAAGTAAAGCGCAACTTTGGTTCCGCCCATCCCGAAGGGTACCGCAAGGCGTTGCGGCTGATGAAGCAGGCCGAAAAATTTGGCCGCCCGGTGCTTTGCATTGTGGATACCGCCGGCGCTTACTGCGGCATTGGTGCCGAGGAACGGGGCCAGGGGCAGGCCATTGCCGAAAATCTCATGGAGATGATGACGCTGCGCACCCCCATTCTTTCGGTTCTGATCGGGGAGGGCGGTTCCGGCGGCGCACTGGCACTGGCGGTGGCCGACGAAGTTTGGATGTTGGAAAACGCCGTCTACTCTGTCATTTCTCCCGAAGGCTGCGCCAGCATTCTGTGGAAAGATCCCACCCGTGTCCAGGAAGCCGCCGAATGCCTCAAACTCACAGCGCAGGACTTGCTTGGCTTTGGCGTCATCGAAAAGATTGTGCCGGAAAACGGCTTTGATAAAGTGTTCCCTGAGCTTAAACGCCAGCTGCATGACCGGTTTGCCGAGCTGCTGTGCCTGTCGCCCGAGGAACTGACCGATGCGCGTTACCGACGTTTTCGCAAAATGGGGGTGGATTAATGTTTACAGTGGTGACTGATTCAACCGCCTATTTTACCCGCGCCGAAGCACAGGCGCTGGGTATTCGGGTTGTGCCCATGTCTTACTCGGTAAGTGGCCAAATGTTTTTGGAAGATTACATTGGCGAAAACGGCGACTACATTCGCTTAATCGAAACAAGCGGCTACAGCACCCATACATCCCAAGCCGGCGTGGGTGCGTTTTTAAGTGTCTTTTCCGAGCTGCGCCGCCGCGGCGAGAATATATTTTGCCTCACAATTTCCTCCCGTCTTTCCGGCACCTTTGCCAGCGCCATGTCGGCGGCCCGTGAATTGGATGCCGCGGGGACAAGCATCATGGTGGCGGACTCCCTTTCCACCGGCGGGGGACTGCGGATGTTGGTGGAAAGGGCCAGTGCCATGTCAAAAGAAGGCTTTTCCCTGGAGCGTACCGCCGACGAAATCGAACGCCTGCGGGATAAAGTCGGCATTGCCTTTTCCGTTGAAAACATGACACCGCTGCGCAAAAGCGGACGACTTGGCCTGGTGGGCCAATCGGTCAGCACCATTTTAAATGTGCGGCCTATCCTACTTTGCCAAAAGGGCACCATTGTATCGGGCGGCGTCGTGCGGGGTACCCGCGCTCAAATTGAAGCCTTGGTGAACGCGGTTCCTTCCAATTCCGAATCGGTTATCCTTCACTACATTCGGGAAACGCAGTCCGTCGACGCTCTCCACAAGGCGACAGAGGCATTGGCCGACCGCGGTATGGCGGTGGAAACTTGCCCCATTGGCCCGGTGCTGGGCATTCACTTGGGCATGGATGTCTTGGGCCTTGCCTGGATGACAAAAGCATAAACCCTTCAAAATATTGAAAATTTGATCTGGCAATACAACACATATGACCATCCCAGCGTTGCGGTGTTGAAACGTGCACTGCTTGGGGCCAGCGCACAAAAGTTACGTAATATTTGATGCAGGGACTTTCATTCCCTTGCCTTCCTTTTGAAAAACAGAAACAGGCCGCTTTGGCGGCCTGTTTCTGTTTTTGTATGTCAAAGACAATCGACATGTTATCCCGTTGCCAAAATACTTTCCGCTTCTTCTGGTACTTTATTCGCAAAGGTGGGCACATACATCCCCACTTGCCGGTACACTTCATGCAAATCACGGGCGACCACCGCCTCTCGCAACGCTTGCAGATCCCGGCTAAAGTGGAAATCGTCGAAGTCTTCGGCGCTTCGCAGTATAAAGACATGATCGTTTTGGGTGCGCGTCATATTTTCTTCATCAAAGGATATCTCTTCAAACAGTTTTTCACCCGGTCGCAACCCTGTAATTTCAATGGGAATGTCTCGCCCCGGCTCCAGCCCCGACAACCGGATCATACTTTCGGCCAAATCATAAATAGGTACCGGGTCGCCCATATCCAGCACAAAGATTTCGTTGCCTCTGGCCATTGCCCCCGCTTGTAATACCAGTTGTACCGCTTCGGGAATGGTCATGAAATACCGCTTGATGTCACGATGGGTCACCGTCACCGGCCCGCCCTCCAAAATCTGCCGCCGGAAAATGGACACGACGCTGCCGTTGGAACCCAGAACATTGCCGAACCGCACGGCCGCCAACTCCATGTCGCCGCTATGATCCACCATTTTGATGACAAGCTCAGCCAACCGTTTGGACGCTCCCATAATATTGGTGGGATTGACAGCCTTGTCGGTAGAAATGAGGATAAATTTTCGCACCCCCGCTTTAACAGCGGCGGTAGCGGTATTGTAGGTACCGAATACATTGTTGACAATTGCCTCCAGGGGATTATATTCCATCATCGGCACATGCTTGTGGGCGGCGGCATGAAACACAATATCCGGCCGATATTCTTTAAACACCTCGTCCAACCGGGCCACATCCCGAATGGAGCCAAGACAGGTGGAGTACCTTTTGCGGGTATACAGCTTTGCCAGCTCACAGTCAATTTCAAACAGGCCGTTCTCGTGAATATCAAAAATAACCAGATGCCGTGCCCCAAACCCCAGGACCTGCCGGCAGATTTCCGATCCGATAGACCCTGCCCCTCCAGTCACCAGCACCATTTTGCCCCGCACCATGGCCGCCACACTTTGGGAATCCAGCTCCACCGCATCCCGGCCCAGTAAGTCTTCCACTCGCAGGTCGGTAATCCGCGCTTTCGAAAAATCCGACGGGGTATAGGGTGACATGGCGGCAAATTGCCGTACTTGGCATTTGGTCGAAAAGCACAGGGAGATAAGCTCCCGAAAGCTGTTTTTATCAAGACTTGGATCAGCGATGATGATTTCCTGTATGCCGTATTCTTTCACGGCACTGGGAATTGTCTGCCGCCCGCCAATGACGCGAATCCCCTTAATGGTGCTTCCCCATAAACGTTCATTGTCGTCGATGTAGGCGGCAATTTTCATTTCATGCCCGTGGTGGTAGGCGGCCTCGCCGGCTAAAAAACGCCCGGCATCGCCGCACCCCACAATCAACACGTTTTTCCCTTCACCGTTGCTGGGGGCCAGATGCCGGCCATACAACCATACCCCCGCCCGCAAACACAGCCGTACCCCGCCGCAAAACAGCGGTGTCAGCAAAAGGCAGTTGATGATGATGCCGCCGGGCATCGGGTAACCGGCGACCCCCCAATTTAAAGCGGCAAAAATGATAAATCCGCTGATCAGGGCTTGTCCCAATCGCATTGTACTGGGAATATCAAAACTGCGTACTGGCTCGTCGTAACACCGAAAGACCAGCAGCATCGGAAAAAGCGCAATGCCCAGCATGCTGAAATAAATGCGAAATTGTTCCCAATAAACAAAGGGGATCTGCCCCTCGAACCGCAACAAAAAGCTCAGTGCCAATGCCATGCCGGCACAGGCACAGTCTCCCACCAGCAAGCTGTATTTTTGCATCCAAATAACAATGCGTCTCCCTCTTTTTTGCATCTCGGCCTCTTCCTTACTTCAAGATTCAATGGTCTCACCCTGTTTATTGATTTTCAATATGCCAAACCCGCCGGGTGTCCGCTTTTTGATTTCTCCGGCGGTTCATGCGGCGTTTCGCCTTCATACCGTTGTGGCGGGCAGCCAGCAGGATGAGCATAATGACACCGCCGCTGCTTAACAGCCAAACGGCATAAATGGCACCTGTCTGGGGGCCGTTGTTACGCTTTACAATATGGTCCCCGGCCAAATTGCTGACGATGGTGGCGGCCACGGTGGGCATGATAATGTCCTCCCCGACGGTGACGCTTTGTCGCTCCGACAATACTTTTTCCATATAAGCGCGGCACGCCTTCTCGTCACCGATCACCCGAAACCCGCTGTCGTAATTCCACACCACAGGTACCGCGAATATCCCCTCGGTCTGGTTTTGCGCCCAGTAAATATCAACCGGCTCTTTGCCCACACACCCAGTCACCCGCATCGCGTAATGTTTGCTTTCACCGTTTTGCCGTACCTCGTTATGGCACACCGCACCGCTGGAAGCATTAAAATCGATTTGCCCGTTTTCAAGCACATTGCCGCTGATGATGGTGTCTCGGCTGTCCTTAAACAAGATGTCGGCCCCGGTCAGGCGGTTATCCTGCACAAGCGCAAACCGGACCTTGGGCGTATCCTGTCCTACAATGCCGCCGTCTACAATGTCGCAGTCAATCACGCTATTACTGCTTCCCTCCACAAACCCCACAAACCCCTGAATATAACTGCTTTCCACCCGGCATGCGTAGCTGCCCCGCTGAAAAATAACGGCTTGCTTATTGATGATATTGCAGTTGGTGATAGCCACTTGGCTGACCGGCCAGTCTAACTCGTTTTCCATATCAATGCCCCCTTGGGGTGCCGTACCCTCAATGCCGAATATGCTTGTCCCGGTAATGCTGACCGTTTGGGCCCCCACAATGCTGATGCCCTGCCTGCGGCAATCGTAAAGTTTGCAGTTTGCAATGGTGATATCCCGGCACACAGCGCCGCCCCCGGCCACCGTTTTGTCGTTGCCGCTCAGCAAGATGGCGTCCCCCGTCATACCGTATATGTTCAGGTTGGACAGGCGAACGCCCCGGCTGCCCCGTATATCAATCCCAAAGCCAAATTCATGGGTGGCATAATCGGTGTCTTCACTGTAATCGTGCTTATCCCGGTCACCTGCCAGCGTGCCGTTTTCGATGACTACGTTTTCCACATCGTAAAGGCAGAGCATACTGTAAGCAGGGGAGGAGGTAGCCGTTTGCAGCAGGGTGGCGCCGTTTAAGTCAAGGGTGAGGGCGGAAGGAAAGTGCACGCCGCTGTTGCTCATAAAACCACCGTTTTTGTGACTGCCGTCCAAAGCATACTCTCCCGGCGCCAGTTTAAGATAACGAATACCATTTTCTCCGGCCCAGGCAAGCGCCGCATTCAACCCTTTTGTCGTAGTGGTAGGGTGGGTACCGTCGGCGTAGAGGCCAAAATAAACATTGCTGATCAGTCCGTTTTCATCCGCCGGGCGGTTTGCGATACTGACAGCGCAGGCAGATGCGGCAGACAGCCATAAAGCAAGCAATATACTGGCACTGCCTCCGGCCAACTGCAGCGCCGCTTTTCGAATCCGCCGCCTTGACAGTCCGACTCTGCCGACCATTCCACCCACCTCCCAATATGGAATAAAAAGGAAAATCAATATCATTATCTTACCCATCGTTCGCCTGTTTTTTTGTCAGATTGCAAAAGTTACCTCCTTTTTACATCGACATTTCCCGCCCAAACTCCCATAAATAACAAGAAATTACTTTTCTCTTTACCCTGCGGTTTGGCTTAAAAGCGTCCCGCAATTGTCGGGAAATGTCGACATGCTATCTTTGACTTTGCTGTAAATATATGGTAATTTATGGATGGAGAAATTACCTTTAAATGGAAAAAGATCTCACGACAAGGGGGAAGCGCCGTTGCAACCTTTTGAAAATACGCTGGATTTGTCCGCCCTCATCAAGTCCGCTTTGCGGAATATTCACTACTTTTTAGCGGCCTTTTTGGCTTGTGGGCTGGTGGTGACAGCGTACTACATATACGCAACCCTCATAAGCCCCACCTATAGCTCCAAATCTCTTCTTCTGGTCAATGTGTCCGAGCAAGCAAGCTTTGTCATTACCGATACAAGCAAAGCGGCCGTTATCTCCCAACTTTCCCAAAATGCCGATACTTATGTCCACCTTCTCAAATCGGAAACGCTGTTGCAAAAGACGATTAACGATTTGGCACTGCCCACAACTGCCGACGCTTTTCTGCAAAGCTTGAATGTACATACAGTTCCAGGCACTCCTTTTATCCAGTTGGATGTGAGCTGGGACGACCCCCAGACCGCCTTTGACATTGCACAAAGCATCATTGGCATTTTCCCCGGCGTTGTAGCCGATTCAGGGTTGGATGGCACATTGGTCGTCATCGACCGCCCTTCTTTTGCCGATGCCCCAAACCACATGGCGCCGTTCATGTTGGCGGCAATCGTCCTGGGTGGGGGCTTTATTTTGGGTTTTTTAGCTGTCTTGCTGGACGAGCTGCTCTATGGCGGTTTTCGCACCGAGGAAGATGTCAGCCACCATCTGCACACAGAAAATTTTGGCCTTTTTGCAAGCGATGCTTTTCATCCCGTCTTTGCCACAGCCAATACGGCCCGGCGCCGCCAAACGGCAGCCCGGGAGCTTTACTTCAATGTCCGCCAGTCCGCCGCTCCTATATTGGTCACCAGCGCGTCTGATACCGAGGATCGTCTGGAGGTCTCTTTTGCATTGGCACAAGCTGCAATGGAAAATGGAGACCAAACGCTTTTCATTGCGGCGGGCCCGTCCAAAAGTGACATTGCCCGTCTTCATACACCTGTCCAGAACTTTATCAAAGAAGCAGGGGTGGACGCCAACGGCGAACCAAACGCTGCCGCCATCATCCTCCCGTTGCAAAAAGACAGTCAGGTCGACATAGGCTCATTGCAAAAAATTGTCTGCCGCCAATCCGTGCGCTATGATATGGTCGTAGTGGATTTCCCCAGCTTGGAGAACCACTGGGAGCTGCAACAAGCGGAAGACTGCTTTCATGAGGCGGTACTGGTGCTAAGCCATAATCATACATCCGTCAAGACCGCCTTGCGCCAGCAGGAGTGTTTAAAACGCTGTGGCTTGACGCTGCGGGGCACTGTCTTAACCAAAGTGAGCACAGCGGGACTGTACAGCTATTACCGTATGCTGCGCGCTCATTCATAAATAAGGAGGGGAATCTCATGAACTATACGGGAAAACTGGTGACGCTGCGGGCCGTGGAAGAAAACGACCTGCCCCTGTTGCAATTCCTGCTTAACAATGCCGCCACGGCTTCCACCACCGGTGGCGACGCATTGCCGGTGTCCTTTGCGGCCCAACAGGAATGGTTTGCCAATATGCGCAAAGATAAAACAGTGCTCCGCTTGATGGTTGAAAGCAACGAAGACCGCCAGGCAGTGGGTACCGTCACTCTCACCGGCTGGGACTGGAAAAACCGCACTGCCGAACTCAACATTAAACTGCGGCCGGAAAAATGCGGAAAAGGCCTGGGCACAGACGCGCTAATGACATTGCTGGAGGCGGCTTTCGACCACCTTGATCTCGCCTGTGTGGCCATGTGTTACTTAAGCTATAACGCGGCCAGCGCGGCCCTGGCCAAGAAGCTGGGCTTTGTCCAAGAAGGTGTTCTTCGCCAGCGCATCTACAAATTTGGCCAGCGTCACGATCTTGTCGTCACTTCGCTGACAGCGCAGGATTACGCAGTACAGCCATGGTGCCGCCGCAGCCAAAACGGCTGACAACAATCCGCAAAGGGGGTTGGCCTCCGTGTACCTTCCGGTTAAACGAGGGCTTGATATCCTGCTGTGCCTTTTGGTGCTGCCGCTTGGCGGGCTTTTGATGTTTCTGTCCGCCATTGCCATTAAAATTGAAACGCCCAAAGATCCCATCTTTTTTACCCAAAAGCGGGTGGGGAAAAAGGGCCGCCTCTTTCGTATTTATAAATTCCGCACCATGCGTACCGGCCTTTACGACGCTAGTTTGCCTACCGAAGATAATCTGACAAAAGTTGGCCATGTGCTGCGCAAATTCAGCCTGGACGAATTGCCCCAGTTGTACAACATACTAAAAGGGGACATGAGCCTTGTCGGCCCCCGCCCCCTGCTGCCTTCCTATTACCCGTACTATACCCGGGAAGAAAATCGACGCCACCTGGTGCGTCCCGGTGTCACCGGTCTGGCCCAAATCAATGGCCGGGCCCAATTGGATTGGGCCAGACGCTTTTCCTACGATACTTATTACGTCGACCACATCAATCTTGCCCTGGATCTGCACATTCTTTTTAAAACTGCCGGCAAAGTGCTCCAACGCAGTCATGTCATGCCCTGCCCGGGTGGTGAAAGTGCCCTGGGGTTGGATGTGTTGCGCCAAAAGGCGGTGGACAGCGGCGACATGGATATTGTCGAGTTGCCCAACTACCGCCTGTCTGCCCCCAAAAGACAAAGCGGCTCCTATGTTACGCCTCGGTAATGTTGGATTCTAAAGACCTAAATTTGTGGAAGAGGTGAGGCCACGTGCCTGTCCAGTCGGAACTGCATGCCCCCAATGCGACCCAAGAGTACGGCAGCGAATTTTTTCTCCCCCCCGCCGATTGGCTGGAGGAAACGGAACCGCCTCCTCCATCCCATCCTCCCGCATGGGCCGCCATGGACCACAGGCTTCTCTCATCCGGCCGGGGCGCCATCTCGCTCATTCTTGACTCCATTGAAGACACACGAAAAATAGCCCTGCTTCCGGCCTATACCTGCGGCAGCGTCTGCCTGCCTTTCCAGACGCATGGCTACCATATCTATTTTTATGATATCCACCAAGATTTTTCTCCCGACACTGCCGATTTTATGCGTATGCTGGAGGTGTGCCCTTCGGTGTTCGTACATATGGGTTATTTCGGCATTGCCTCCACAAGGTTGCCGCCCCCGCTGTTGGCGGCGGCAAAGCAAACCGATGCGGTGATCATCGAAGACATCACCCATACCGTTTTTTGCCGGGATGTTGACCACACTGGCTCCCACTATCTGGCGGCCAGCCTGCGCAAATGGATGGGAATGCCCAGTGGCGGTGCCGCTGTCGCCATGGACGGCAATCCGCTGGCGCCCGCGCCGCTGGTGCCTCACCACGCTTTCTATGAGCCCCGTCACGCGGCCATGCGCCTTAAGAGCTGTTACCTTTTGGGCAGCGCCCGTCTGGGTGATGTGCCCAGTCCCCAGAGCCGAAATCCAGGCTATCTGCAAATGTTTACGCAGGCGGATGCCGTCGTCTGGCAAGATCCGGCTCCCTATGCAATCGATCCACTGTCCGCCCGACTGTGGGCCCATGTGGACAGCGAAGCCATTATCATGGCGCGTCGGCGTAATTTTGCCAGACTCTTAAGCCATTTGCACCCAACACCGGCCGCCGAGCTGTTCTTCTGCAATCTCCAGCCGCAGGACAGCCCCCTCTTTTTTCCGCTGCACATAAACAACGACCGCCGCAAGCTTCAGCGGCTGTTGGCCGAACATCGGGTTTATTGCCCGGCCCACTGGTCAACCCCCGCCCTCGCCTTTCTGGAGGCAGAGGAACTCGATGCCGGCTTTTCCGGAGCAAAAGACATCGAGGACCATATCCTTTCTTTGCCCTGTGACCAGCGCTATACCCCCGAGGATATGGATCAAATTATCGCCATCCTTCAAACCTGCTTAAGGGAGGTTGAGAGATGAAGATGCCAACCCTTGTGCCCCTGCCGGATCTTTCCACCCGGATCCCCGATATTTTCTTTTCCCCCCGCTACGCCGCCGCTTACAACGAAGCCGAAAATGCCAAAGAAGAAGTGTTCCATTTTGATGATGCGGAAGGCGAAATCTATATGCTGTTTCTGCGCCGCAGGCTTACAGAATTTCCCGGCTTTGAATCATATTCGGATGCCACGACCCCCTATGGCTACGGCGGCCCCCTCATCCTCAATGGTGCCGGCTCTGTCCCCGCCCGCGCCGGTCTGGCCAAACGGTTTGCCGCCGCCTATAACGCCTACTGCTGCAGGGAGGGTATTGTCTCCACTTTTTTTCGCTTCCACCCCATCATAGACAACGGTCCCGATTTTATGGCTGCCTTCGATCATGTGGAGGCCATTCATCCTGTGGTGGCGATCAACCTTTCGAACCATGTGGAGGCAAACTACCACGCCAACTTGCGCCACAAACTTCGGACAGCGGTCAAAAAAGGTGTCACGGTATCTTATGACACCTGCGGAGATACACTAAACGATTTTCTCGATATCTACTATATGACTATGGATAAAAAAAGTGCTGCCGATTATTACTACTTTTCCCGTCGCTACTTTGAAAATCTGATGGGGCAATTTCCAAAAAACACGGCTATTGTCAACGCCAAAAGGGAAGGGGAGACCGTTGCCTCCCTCTTCCTCATGTATTACGGCGACTTTGTCCACAGCCATTTGGGCGGCACCCGCAAAGAGTGTTACCCTTACGAAGGCTTCTCCGCCATTCACGACGATGTGGCGCGCCGGTTTGCCCGCGAGGGCTACAAGTGGTTTATATTGGGCGGTGGGCATACCGATGCCCCCGACGACGGGCTTCTGCGTTACAAAAAGTGTTATACGGCCGATGGCGGATTGTTTCCTTTTTACACCGGCCGTAAAATCCACCTGCCCAATATCTATGATACTTTGTGCCGCCAAAGACACGCTGCAATAGAGCCGGAGGCTGGTACTCTGCCTGACCCCAGTTTCTTTCCCTTCTACCGCGCCAAACTATAAACGGTGCTGCTTTTCTGCTCCCGCAACAAAAGGAGGATGTCCATGATCCCAAAACAGGAACGCCAAAAAACTGTCGCCGCCGCACCCCAAATCTATCTTTCGCCACCCCATATGGGCGGTGCCGAGCTGCGCTATATACAGAAGGCCTTTGACGAGAATTGGATTGCCCCCCTTGGCCCCAATGTGGTGGAATTTGAAAACCGGGTGGCAGACTATATCGACATCCCTGGCGCCCTGGCCCTTGCTTCCGGCACAGCGGCCATCCATTTGGCGCTCATGGCGCTGGGGGTCAAAGCGGGGGACAGCGTAATCTGCTCCGACGCTACCTTTGCCGCCAGCTGCAATCCCATCCGTTACCTGGGGGCCACCCCTGTCTTTGTGGACTGCGACACCACCAGTTGGTGCATGTCGCCGCCCGCCTTGGAACAGGCGCTCCATGCCGCCCGCAAAACGGGCACTTTGCCCAAGGCGGCCGTCATTGTCGACCTCTATGGTCTGCCCGCCGACTACACCGCCATTAAAGAAATTTGCTGGCAATATAATATCCCCATTGTAGAGGACGCGGCCGAGGCGCTGGGCAGCACTTTTGGCGGCCGCCAGTGCGGCTGCTTTGGCGACATTGGCATTTTTTCCTTCAACGGCAATAAAATCATCACGACTTCCGGCGGCGGCATGGCGGTTTCCCGCAATACAAATTATATTGACAAAATGCGCTTTTGGGCGACCCAATCCCGGGAGCGCGCCCCCCATTACGAGCATAAAGAAATTGGCTATAACTACCGCCTTTCCAATGTGGCGGCTGGCATCGGTATCGGCCAAATGGAAGTGCTGGATCATCATGTGGACCGCCGCCGCCAAATGAATGAGGCATACCGCACCGCCCTGGCGCGGTTGCCGGTGTTCTTTCACCCTGTGGCCGCCGCGGCACGCCCCAACTGCTGGCTTACGGTCATGGGCCTATGTGACAATGCCCCCGTTACCCGAGAAGCCCTTTTGGCGGCATTGGAAGCGGCAGGCATCGAGGCGCGTCCCTTTTGGAAGCCAATGCATCTTCAGCCGGTCTTCAAGCAATATCCCTTTTTCACAGCCGAACTCGGCAAGCCGGCCGGAGAATTTTTGTTTGACAGCTGCATCTGTCTGCCCTCCGGCTCCTCCCTTACCGACCTGCAGCAGGCGCAGGTGGTCGATGTCATCTACAACGTATTTGAGCGTACCCACACAGCCGCGAAAGAGAGGGCATCAACTTGAAAATCGTCTTACCGAATCCCGCCAGCGCGGCCTCTTCATTCTCGTCCCCTGACCAGCCCGCAGGCAAAATACTGTTCACGGCCTCCATCCAACTCCACATGGACACCTTCCACATGCCGTTCCTGCGCTGGTTGCATGAAAATGGCTGGGAAGTACACACGGCCGCCCGGGGCCTAGAAAAGGAAACCTTCATTCACCACCACAACCTTCCTTTCTGCCGCAGCCCCTTGGCCGCCGAAAATGGAAAAGCCTATCGCCGACTTTGCGCTTTGCTGGAAAAGGAGCATTTTGACATCATTCACTGCCACACCCCCATGGCCAGCGTCCTAACCCGGCTGGCGGCGCGCAAAACCCGCGGGGCAGGCACCAAAGTGCTGTATACCGCCCATGGTTTTCACTTTTACAAAGGCGCAGGGCTGGTGGCCAAAACCCTCTATAAAGCAGTGGAAAAATGGCTTGCTCATTACACAGATTGTCTCATTCTCATCAACAATGAAGACTATGAAGCCGCCCAACATTTTGCGGTGCCACAAGTTGTGCTGACCCATGGTGTAGGGGTGGATCCTGATCGCTTTACCCCCCAAACCCTCGAAAATAAAAAGCAGGCCCGCCAAGCACTCGATATTCCAGAGGATGCGTTTGTCCTTCTCTATCCCGCCGAGCTAACGGCCAACAAAAATCACCAGCTTCTCTTGGAGATTGTAGCTGCCATTGGCGAATGCATCCCCAATTTGCTGCTGCTGCTCCCCGGCGGCGGCCCGGAAGAAGTGAACCTGCAATATTTTATCTACGGCCTTGGTATCATCGACAAAGTACGAATCATGAACTTCCGCCCCGATATGGAGACGCTGTACCATGCTGCCGACCTGGATGTGACCACATCCCGCCGCGAGGGCCTCAGCACCCACCTCATCGAGGCGCTTACGACGGGGCTGCCGGTGGTGGCCTCCAACATCCGTGGCCACCGCGACCTTGTCGTAAGCGGGGAAAACGGATTCCTTTTCACCCCCGGTGATATCCAGGAAGCCGCCCACGCCATCATCGGTCTTTACGAAGACAAAACCCTCTACAACGATTTATGCCAAAATGCCCGCGATTCCGTACACCCCTTCCACCTAGCCAATACGTTGGCCGAAATGCGGGAAATCTACCGGGTGGTGATCGCACAGCGCAAGGACGCCTCTTCGCCAAAGCCAGCGCCCGACGACGAAACGCCGGTGGCAATCGTCTCCGGCAAAGAGGGAACCCCTTTGTCTGTGCCCGCCGAAGCGGCCGTCCAGTGAAAGATGAGGAAATAGTATGCCAAAAGTATCGATTATTGTCGCTGCCTATGATGTAAGCCACTGCATTGAAAAAAGTCTGCAAAGCCTTTTGAGCCAGACGCTCCGGGACATTGAAGTCATCGTCTGTGACGACTGTTCCACCGATAACACGGCCGATCTGGTCGCCGCACTGGCCAAGACCGACGACCGCATTATCCTGTTGCGCAGTGCGGTGAACAAAGGTCAGGCAGAAGCCCGAAACCGTTGTTTTGCCGTGGCCCGGGGGCAATATTTTGCCATCCATGACGGTGATGACCTCAGCCTGCCCCACAGGTTGGAGGCACAGGCTGCCTTTCTGGATGCCCACCCGGAATATGCCATCGTAAGTGCCAAAATACGCATGTTCTATGATGATGGCAGCACCTCAAAAGCCACAAGGGGAACACCGGGCCCCATTGTACCCCGCGACTTTTTGTGGGGTATGCCCCTTTGCCACCCCGTAACCATGTTCCGCCGCGAGGCCATTGCGGCCGTAGAAGGGTACCGGGTAACGGCCGATACATTCCGCCGCAATGAAGACTACGATATGTTAATGCGTATGTACGCCAAAGGCTTCAACGCTTTTGTCATGGACGAAACGCTTTATCTCTACTACGAAGGCGCTGACGCCTATCGGCGGCGGTTGTTCCGCTATCGTGTGGCCGAAATGCGCATACGTTTTCGAAATTTCAAGACCCTGGGCCTGTTGCCCGGCGGCTTGTTCTATGCGGTCAAGCCGGTGCTGGTGGGCTTGATTCCGCAAGGTGTCATCTACGCCATCCGCCGCCGCACCCAGTAACCTACCGGAGGCTTTTGTATGCTCGTCTATTCTGTCAATTTGGCGTTATGTGTTCTTCTGGCCGCGCTGGCCCAGATGTATTGTAATCGCAGCCCCCTTTCCTCACTGGCATCCGGCGCAAACGGCAGCGGCGGCGGGCTGATTGTACCCCACCCGCCGCTCATCTGGCTGGCCCTTGTTGCCGTTTTATGCATGACGCTGGTGTCAGGGCTGCGCTTTTTTGTAGGCGAAGATTATCTCACCTATTGTGTAATTTATGGTGACATTGCCCGCTATGGCATTGCGTCCCCCAACGGCCAAACGGTGGAAATTGGCTTTGCTGTCCTCTGTTTTCTCTTAAGCAAAATCAGCATCCAACCCTTTTTAATGTTCTTTCTCACCTCTGCTGCCACCAATCTTGTCATGGTGTTGGGCATGCGGGACCTGTCCCGGAATTTTGCCTTTTCCATCTTTCTTTACTTTACCACCAATCTTTTTTATACGAACATGAACATCCTGCGCCAGGGCATGGCCATGGCCATTCTGTTTTGGGGCAGTCGATATCTATTTCAAAAGCGTTTTTGGCCTTTTTGTGCCGTTGCGGTTTTGGCGGCCCTTTTTCACCTCAGCGCGCTTCTTTTAATTCCCGCCTATTTGATTGCCCACCAAAAGGCATGGTCCCCACTCATGTGGGGGCTGGCGGCTGCTGCGGTGGCCTTTGTTCTCCTTTATCCTTTGGTCATGGGTTTTGTTATGGCTCATATCGGCGGCAAATACGGCCGCTATGAAGATATCATGTTAAACAGCACTCAAGGCGTCAATATCCTGCGCCAGGCCGTGGCCTATTTGCCGGTAGGAGTGGCTTTTTTGTTTCGCCGCCGTCTGCGGGAACTGTCTGCGTCGGTGGATGTGTTGGTGAATTTGTGTTACCTGGGTGCACTCATTATGTTTATGTCGCAAAAACAGGTCTTTTTTGCCCGTCTTGCCCTCTATTTTCTCATGTATAACTTGCTGCTGCTGCCCTACTTTCTCCGCCTCTTCACCGACAAAAAACTCAACTTGGCAGTGGGTGGTGTCCTGGCCGCTTGTTACCTCATTTATAGTTATACGCTGTTGCCGCTGGATGGCAAGGCCCTCAGTTACCAAAATATTCTTTCGGCCCCGCCTCATTGGGAAGTGTATGATATGATCGGCATCAAATAGCACTGCAGAAAGGGGAAAGCGTTCATGCCCATGTCCTCCAATCTTTTGGCGCCAATACGATTTGGCCTCATCGTGCCGCTGCTGACGGCCGCTTTTTTATATGGCAGTCCCAATTTGTTGCCGGACAGCTTTGGAACAACCAATCCCCAAACTGCCGCCGACGTGTTGCCTGCCATTACGTCTATGGCGACAGTTGCCGTTACTACCGGCCCCATCAGCCAACGCCTGCACGGCGAGGGCAAATATATGGCAACCAAAGTATACGACCTCACCTTTGAAGGAAATGGCAACTTTCTTTCCTACAGTGCCCATCTATACGACTCGGTGGCCAAAGACGATGTGATCGCCCTGTGCACCCCCAATGAATCTATCGGCACCAAAGCCGCCCTTACCGATCTGGCCGAGCAGTTATCGGCCGCCGCCACCAATGTGCAAATGGCTTCTCTGACGCGTCAAAGCGCCCAGGACACTCTTGATCTGGCCATCCAGCAATATGAAGATTTGCGCCAAAAACCACTGCCTGAAACAGATGACCCTTTCACTGACGAGCAAAACCGAGACGACCGAAAGCAGGAACTTTCCTATCGCACCGAGCAAATCACCATGCTGCAAAGCCAACTGCACATTGCCGAATTAGCCCTGGCCCAGCAACGGCAACAGCTGGAAAATTTGCAAAACAAGCGTAACACCCTCGGCGCGGAAAACGCCATGCTACGCGCCCCTTGGGATGGCTATCTCATCAGCACCGCCCCTTTTAAAGAGGGGATGAAAATTACCCCCTCGGCGGTGGTAGCCACCATGGTCCGCCGAGAGGATGTGGTGTTTGTCCTTTCGATGTATCAGACCGCCACTTGGGACAGCCTGCTACAAGTCAGCATGGAGCTGGAAGGTCAGCAACATAAGGCCACCCTTTTGTCTCAAATGCCGGAGGGCACCCCTCTGCCCGCCAGCGGTTCCGGCCGCATATACCTCCAGCTGGATACATTGCCGGATATGGTGCGGTGGGGCGGTACATTGCCGGTTACCCTTACCGTTTGGGAGGAAGATGCCCTGTTGCTGCCGGTGGAGGCGGTTACCCGGGCGGGCCGCCGCAGCACCGTGCTGTTGCAATCCGCTGTGGGCACGGTTGTCACCGATGTAGTAACCGGCATCTCTGACGGCGAATACATTCAAATCGTCTCCGGCCTTTCTCCCGGCAATGTGGTATATATAGCGCAAAGCGAAGCGGCTGTATAATCCTTTCCCCATGGCGTCGAAAAGGCAAATAAAGATAAAAACAGAAAACCTGAAACCAAGCCAAAATATAAACAAGACGAAACAGCTTAACCTCGTGCTTCGCCTTGTTTATATTTTGGCCTGATTCTTCATGTAGGATAGAAAATAATGCTAACGCACTTCATTTCTTTTTTGGGATACTTATTCCAATCGCTAAACCTAGGCACATTCCAACGCTCAAACCGGTTGCCATTTCATCAAAGACAAAATGACCTGCAGCGACTCCAAGGCACATTCCAATGGCCATGCCCAAAATCATATAATTGCCGCTATGCTCATCCTGGCCATTGTCTTTTTGCGGTTGTTCATCATGTTGTTCGAACTCGTCACCATGCATGGCTTATTCCTCCCAAACTATAAATTTACTTCGCTCACCTATGCTTTAAATATATTCTGTTTGATCTGTAATATAAATGATAAGGAGAAAAGGCTGTATAACAGGCAAAGGGGCGCAAAAGGGCCATTGAGCAGAGACGTCCTGTAACCACCTGTAGGCGAGCCGTATCGTGCTCCCCCTTACGATATTTATCAAACAATACCCCAAATGCTCTCCTTTTTATTTTTTTCGCCCTTCAACCACCCTGTCAAGCCCCGATAAATCCTTGTGTACAGTGACTTGCGCATAACCGGCTTCGGCCACAAGCGCCTGAACCGCCGCCCCCTGTGCCCACCCAATTTCCAAAAGCAGCCACCCGCCGCTTTTCAAAACAGGATGGTAAAGTGCGGGAATATGACGGTAAAAATGCAGCCCGTCCGCCCCGCCTGCCAAAGCTTCTTTCGGCTCATGGCGCACTCCCACGTCAAGGGTCTCCATTTCGGCGCTGGTCAAATAAGGGGGATTGCAGGTAATGACATCCACAGCTGTTGCGCCCAGTTGTCCAAGCCACTCAGCCGGTGCCAGCGCGTCACCCAAGACAGGCTGCACACGGACAGCGGCATGATGGCTGACGTTTTGCTGCAAAAAAGCGTAGGCGGCAGGGGAGAGTTCCACAGCCCAACACTGCCCGCCTGGCCGCTGGGAAGCTGCCGCGATGGCCACCGCGCCGCTCCCGCTGCACAAATCCACCAGCCGCCCGCCTTTCGGCAGATGTCGCAGTGCCAAATCCACCAGCAGCTCGGTTTCAGGCCGTGGTACAAGCACCCCCGGGCCCACGGCAAAATCCAAACCGTAAAATTCCCACGCCCCCAAAAGATACTGGAGCGGCTCTCCCCCCAGGCGCAGAGCCGTGAGCTTTCGCAACTGCGCCGCCTTTTCCGGGTCAGCTGGTCCATTGCCGCGAATGACCAGTTCTTCCGGCCGAAAGCCGAATACATGGGCAAACAAAAAAGCCGCCTCCCGCACCGACCGCCCCCGCCTTTCGGCAGGGGATAAGGCGTCGGCGCCAAGGGCGGTTTTCACTTCCTGGTATAGGGCTTGCAGCGTCACATCACCATTGGTCATCGGCTTTGTCCTCGGGAATTACAGGCTGTACCGAGGCAATCGCCACTTCCAGCATGCTGTCGTCCGGCTCGGCGGTGGTCAGCCGCTGCAACCAAAGTCCGGGGGCAGAAATAATGCGTGTCAGTGCGTTGTCATAGCGCCCTGCCAGCTTGATGATTTCATAGGCGATGCCGACCACAACAGGCAACAGCACAATTTTCAGCAGAATGCGAATGACGGTACTGGACCATGTCACCACCGAAAACACCAAAATCGAAATGACAAGGACAATCAGCAAAAAGCTGGTGCCGCAGCGGGGATGAAACCGGGTATATTTGCGGATATTTTCTACGGTCAGCACTTCGCCGTGCTCGTAACACGAAATGGTCTTATGCTCGGCGCCATGATACTGGAATACCCGGTGGATGTCCGGAATTTTAGATACCAGCGCCAAATAAATAATAAAGATGGCAATTTTAAGGCAACCCTCAATAGCGCTTAACGCCACATGACTGGGAATAAAAGGGGTCAGCAGCCGCGAGACGACCGTCGGCAAAACAATGAACATCAAAATGGCCAGTCCGCCGCCCAGTACAGCGGCCATAATGCCCATCACTTTGGATAAGTTGGCACCGAAGGTTTTTGCCAGCCAAATTTCAAATTTACCGGGCTCCTCTTCCAGCCCCGCCTTCTCGGCAGATTTCATGAGGCAGCGGTAGCCGTTGATCATGGTCTCGACAAAATTGAAACTCCCTCGGATAAAAGGAGTTGTTTTGTAAAAAGGCTTTTGCCCTGATGGCTTGTCCCAGGTTTCCACATCGATTGTTTGATCCGGCAGCCGCACGGCCATCGCGTTGCGGTTGGGCCCCACCATCATAATGCCCTCAATGAGCGCCTGGCCGCCGATGGTGGTTTTGTGAATGAGATTAGAATTTGCGTTTTCAGTTGACATGTAGGGTGCACCTTTCTGTTTTGACAATACATTTCTACGATTTATGGGAAGCGGGAGCGTCGATAGGCAATGTAATCGTCACCGTCGTACCCACGTCTTTTTTGGAACTGATGTCCAGGTTGCCGCCGTGCATGGCGATAATTTCGTCTGCCACCGCCAGCCCGATGCCCGAGCCCCGCCGGCTGGAATCGCCTTTGTAAAACTTCGTTTTCACTTTGGCCAGGTCGTGCTCATGAATGCCGGAACCCGTATCCGCAATGGTCACGATATACTTATTTCCCTTGCGGCTGGCGGAGACAGATACGCTGTCGCCTTTGTCGGAATATTTAAGGGCATTGTCAAGGATATTGACAAATACTTGCCGCAGCCGGTTTCGGTCGCCCATAATAGTGACCAATTCATCTGGCTCCCGATAAATAAGCCCAATCCCTTCCTGCCGTGCCCGCTCGGTAAACATAAGCACCGCGTCCGACAGCTCGGCCACAATATCCAGCTTAACCGGCTTAATATTCAGCCGGCCGCTTTGCATCCGTGAAAAGTCCAAAAGGTCTTCCACCATGGTGGACAGGCGTTCGGTCTCGCTGATAATAACCCGCATGCCTTTTTGCAGCGTTTCATGGTCGCCGCTTACATCGCTTTGCAGCGTCTCGCCCCATCCTTTAATCGCGGTCAACGGCGTACGCAGCTCGTGGGAAACCGAGGAAATAAAATCATTTTTCATCTTCTCAGTCGTCGAAAGTTCTTCGGCCATATAGTTGATCGTTTCACAAAGTTGGCCTATTTCATCATCGTTCTTTTTCTCCAGCCGGACGCCAAAGTCGCCGCCGGCAATTTTGCGGGCCGTTTCGCCCACTTGCTCCACCGGCAAAATAATCGACTGAATAAAGTATGTGCTGGTGAAGATGACGAAAAACATAATCGCCATTCCCACAAGGGTAATCAGGATGATGTACAGAATAATCTGTCGGTCCACCAGGTCAAGAGATACCACATACCGCATCCCGGCCACATTTTCATCGGCAACGTCCGACATACGGGTGATTGCCATCACCTTTTCACCGTTAATGGTGCCGGTAAAATGGCCAATCAAATCGTCTGAGTTGGGGGCGGCCTCATAATCCGGCATAACGGGATTGCCTTCCGGTTTAAATCCACTGGAGGTGATAATCACTTTACCACTGCCGTCAATGGCCATCAGCTCGATTTTATCCTTGTCCTCAAAGTTCTCCACCAGTTGCCGCACCTGGGAGGCAAAGTCCACTGAGGAATCCTCCGAATAATTGACCATCAGCGTATTGATGACATTGGCCCGGGAAATCAAAATCTGCTCTACATTGTTGTAAAAATAAGCGCGAATGCCATAGGAAAAAATCAGCACAAAAGCAATGATGATGGCAAGAATGACAGAAAAACTGTTGTAAAGCCACCGCTTGGTAATCTTGTTGACAGCCATTCGCCACCACCCCCTTTATGTCCAATATAAAAATCGGCCTATACGCTCCATTTGTAACCATATCCCCATACGGTCAGCAGGTATTTGGGCTGGGACGGCTCATCCTCAATTTTCATACGCAGCCGCCGAATGTTTACATCCACAATCTTGACGTCGCCAAAATAGTTTTCGCCCCAAACGCGGCTTAAAATTTCGCTGCGGTCCAGCGCCACATTGGGGTTGGAGATAAACAGCTCCATAATTTGAAATTCCACCTGGGTCAAATCAATCAGCTGGCCGTTTTTGGTCAGCGCCCTGCTGCGCTCATTGATGACAAACGGCCCGGATTGCACATCGCCCGACGGCTGGTTCTTTTCTTTGGCCATCACCACCCGGCGGTGCACCGCATCCACCCGGGCCACAAGCTCTGACGGGCTGAACGGCTTGGTCATATAGTCGTCGGCGCCCAGCATAAGGCCGCTCACCTTGTCCATCTCCTGGGTCTTGGCTGACAGCATAATAATGCCGATGGAGCTGGATTTTTCTCGGATAGCCTTGCAGACGGCGAACCCGTCGATACCTGGCATCATAATGTCCAGAAGCGCCACATCAAAATTTTGATGCTGTTCGTCAAATACCCGCAACGCCTCTTCGCCGTTGGGCACATCCACCACTTCGTAACCGGCCCGTTTCAGATTGATGACTACAAAATCTCGGATGACGTCTTCGTCTTCACAAACTAAAATCCGTTTCATACACAACTCCCTTTCAGCTTAAGAGACTGAACATGTCGGCCAGCTCTTTTTCAGTAATGTTAAGGTCGTCTTTCACATCCGGGGGGATATAGGCGTAGTAAGAAAAAATGCCTTTGCGTGCCACACGCTGATAATTGGCCATTTCCAAATTGTCCTGGTAATCCTTCTGAGAATATACGCGAATCCGCAAAAGCGGTATCGACCGGTTCTGCAATGTGTCCACATAACGAAAAAACTCAATTTCCCCGTTTTCCTCCTGTCGCACAGCGGACACTTGCCCTGCCCACCTTGGGGGAAAAGCCACCATATATCCGGCCGCCACATTGACATAAGCGTCCAGCTTTTTCACAAGCCCATTTTCGCTTGCCTGCCAAAAATGCGTCAAATATTGGGGATCCTCCATATCTTCATATCCGGGCAGCGGCGTTTGGGTGGGAATTTCAATCACGCCGTCCTTGTCAATATCGCGTGATAACACAATTTGGGGCCGGGCCGAAGCGCTGAAATCCTGGTCGTCTTCCGGAATGGCAGGGGAGGAATAAGGAATCCGCAACTTTCCGTCGTCCACAGAAAAAAAGAAAGTCGCGGTCTGTTCATCTTCTAAAGTGGCGTCCAACACAATGCCAACCTGCCCGGGAGTAATGTTGCCGGTGGCAATTTGGTGGTAACCAATGATGTTGGGGGTGACCTCCAACTCGTTGGCCACTTCCAACCGGCTTCCCACCGCGTGAATCAGGCGGACATACGTATAGCGAAAGTTACTCAAAGATTCAAAAAGCACCATCTCTTCCAATGGTGTTCCATCAAAATTGGCAATGGCCATGGCAGTGTAACTATCCGAATACAGGGAAAGCAGCTTTTTGTCCCTGTATCGATATACCGATACAGTCATAGGGCTGTTGCCCAGCTGCTCCCACCCAATGACAATATCGCGGCCTTCAGTCGAGGTCATCGTGGCAAAACGGACAAATTCAATGTTGTTGCCGCCGCCGTTCATATCATAAACGGTCTGCCATGTACCTTCCTCCTGGGCCAGCACTTTAATACGCACAAGCGGATCGTTGCTGCCCAAAGTATAAAAAACAAGGGCCTCGTCCTGCCCGTCATTATTCAGGTCTGCAAATGTAAAAGCAGAGCGGTAATCACCGCTTTTGGGATATTTCAGCTTAATATTGGAACCAGTCGAGCTAATTAAGGCGCTGTACACCTGTGCCTGCAAATCGGTCAACTTGGGTGGCCGTAATAATTCCTCCGGGCTTACTTGAATCGGGGTACAGGCGGACATCAAAAGGCAGCCTGCCAAAACAAACGCAATTTTGCGAAGCATGTCCATCCCCCTGTCCACCAAACTAAGCTCTGCACAACCTTAGGGCCCTCTTGACCACCAAATATCTTCCTGCGAAAAACGCGGCAGAACTCTTCATATATAGTATAACATTCACCCACTGGTGTCAATCATTCCGCCCCGCTGACCGATAAAACGCCGCCACCCCAAAACGCAAAAAAAGGTGGAACCTTTTGGTCCCACCCTAAACCGGCAAATGTAGAGCCGATGTTTTTTCTTCATCGTGATAAAAAAATATCAGATAGCTTTTATTTTCCCCTCAAAAATGCTAAAATGAAATGGCCGCCTTATGCTTTTGCTTATTTTTTTCTGGACGGCGAAGGCGCCACCGCCGAAATTGTTTTTTCCGAATTGCGGATCAGGTTTAACAGGGAAGAAGCAAACTGGGGATAATCCTTGGGCAAAGAGTCAGTGGAAATCGTCAGCCTTTCCGGCGACGGAATCTCGTCCTGTCCTGGCAGCAAATGTCCCGATGCTACAGAAATCGCCTGGCCTTCGCTTACCTGCATGGCGGCGTTGGCATAAAAGGATGAAAGCTGGTCGGAAAGAGTAAACATGCCTGCTTGATTCTTGGGGTTTACATTATAAACAACCCGGAACATACGGTACACGCTAATCATCAAAAAGTCAGAGATGTCCTTGATTAAAGACTCGCTACCCGCTTTCGACAATAAATCAAACAGGATATTCAATGAATTGGAGATAAGTTTTTTGTTCAGTATGGGCATAATGCTGCCCTGGAATGTGTTTTCTTTGCCGCCTGCGTCCGAATCGGGAATATCCTCAAGCTTTAATGCCCGTCCGGTCGGCTCAGGCGAGCGTCCCAGCAGGTAATCACAGGAAACATCGTAAAAATCGGCGCAGCGGCCTATAAAATCCAACCCGCACTCCCGGATGCCTTTTTCATAGTGGGATAAGAGTGCCTGGGAGATTCCCAATTTAGCCGCGGCATCTTTTTGACTGATTCCACGTTCCTTGCGCAACAATGTTAAAATTCGTGGAAAATCCGCGTTCAAACAATCCCCTCCACCATTACCGTAAGTAAAGACAATTATATTATATACATTTATGTTTGTAAATAGAATATTTACGCATTCTTAACAAAAGATGAAAGAAAAGTGAAGAAATATGTAGTTTTTAGGTAGAAATTAAGAAAAAATAGTAAATCAAAACATTTTTTTACCCCAAACACAAGAGAAAATGGTGATCATGTGAAAAATTACAGACTCTATTTAATCCGTCATGGCGTTACCGATGGTAATTTAAGGGGCGCCTACATCGGCTGCAGAAGCGACATCCCCCTCTGCGACGTGGGCATAGGCGAGTTGGGTGATCTGGCCGGACGTTTCCGCTATCCTTCTGTGGAGGCAGTCTACACAAGCCCGATGCTGCGTTGCCGCCAGACGGCGGCGATTTTATACCCAAACCTGCCTCCCAAGGTGGAGGAGGATTTAAGGGAGATCGACTTTGGCGAATTTGAAAACCTTACCCTGCAAGATGTGGAACACCGCCCGGAGTTTCAAGCCTGGATCGACAGCTATATGATGACGGCGCCCCCTGGCGGCGAAAGCGGCACCGATTTCACCCGGCGTATTATGGCGGGGTTGGAGAATGTTCTCAAAGATATGATGGCGAAGGGCATCACCGATGCGGCCGTCATTTCCCACGGCGGTGTCATTGCCTCCCTTGTCTATGCCATTGCGTTGCCTCAACTCGAATATATCCGGTGTATGGTGGGCAATGGCCGGGGTTTTGCCCTTGCCACAAGTGCCCAGCTTTGGATGCGGGATCAAAAAGCCGAGCTGTTGTGCACGCTGCCCGAGGGGGATGGCGATGTCAGCGCCGGCAATCCCGAATGGCTCAATCGGCTGGACAGCGCCAACGCCCCCAGCCCCGATGAATTTAAAGGAGCAATTCAATGAAGATGTCCCTTTGCTTGCTGCCAGGTGACGGCATTGGCCCCGAGGTGACAGCACAGGCAGTACAGGTGCTGGAAGTTGTTGCCCGCTGCCTCGGCATTTCGCTCCAGTACAAAGAAGCGCCCATTGGCGGTGCGGCCTACGACCTGACTGGGGACCCATTGCCCCCCGAAACGGTGGCCCTCTGCCGCGGTGCCGATGCCGTGTTGCTGGGTGCGGTGGGCGGTGCCCAATGGGATGCCCTGCCCCCCGATAAACGGCCCGAGACCGGACTTCTGGGCATTCGGGCGGCTTTGGGCCTTTTTGCCAACCTGCGTCCCGCCCGCATTTTTCCCGCCCTCAAAGAAGTTTCCCCCCTGAAAAACGCCATTATCAAAGATGTGGATGTGCTGGTGGTGCGGGAGCTCACCGGCGGCATCTACTTTGGGGACAAAGGCCGCACCATGAAAAGCGGCGCCCTCGCCGCTTTCGACACCATGCTGTATACGGTACCGGAGGTGGAAAGGGTGGCCCATGCCGCCTTCCGCCTGGCCCGCCAGCGCCAAAACCGCCTTACCTCCATCGACAAGGCCAATGTGCTGGAGGTCTCCCGTCTGTGGCGTGAAACTGTCAGCCGTGTGGCCGCCCATTACCCCGATGTCACCTTAACCCATATGTATGTGGACAACGCCGCCATGCAGTTGGTGCGCGATCCCGCCCAGTTTGATGTCATCGTGACCGGCAACCTTTTTGGCGACATCCTTTCCGACGAAGCCGCCATGATAGCCGGTTCCATCGGCATGCTGCCTTCCGCCAGTCTGGGGGATGGCAGTTTCGGGCTCTATGAGCCTGTCCACGGTTCTGCCCCCGACATTGCCGGGCAAAACAAAGCCAACCCCTTGGCTGCCATTCTTTCGGTGGCCATGATGCTTCGTTATACGTTTGACATGCCGGTTCCGGCTGCCGCCATCGAAGATGCGGTTGCCGCTTCGCTGTCCGCCGGCCGTACCCCCGATTTGTGGGAGGACGGTCTCCACCGGTTCACTACCGCAGACGCCGGCGCCTTTGTCTGCCGCCGTGTAGGGGAGCTTCTTGGGTAGCCATCTTGCCGCCCATCTGCATGAATAAAGCTAAACATTGCCATAATAAACAGGTGGGGCTTGCGCTCTGCCTGTTTTCTTCTGATCTGGCCAAAAGGTGGTGATCCCTGTACACAGACAACTGAAAAAAGATGCCCGGCAGCTTATGCAGCGCAACTGGGGCGCCGCCATCGGCATTCTCATCCTCATCGTCCTGCTACACATTCTCATCACTGTCATTGAGGCGCAGGCAGCGGCGATTTTGTCTGTTCCCGCGTTTGTAGATGTGTGGGCAACTCCCGGGGTCTACGCCGATGATGTGGTCAATACGGCCCCGCCTGCCGTCGGTCTCTCCCTGTGGAACACCCTCACCGCTTTTGTCATTCTCACGCCCTTGTGGCTGGGCAGCGCCAATTGGTATCTCCGTGTCACAGCCGCCACCCGTCCTTCCATGCTGCGGGTGTTCTGGGCTTTTGCCAGCCCCCGCGCCTACTTCAAGGGCCTGTGGCTTCGTCTTTTGCTTACGGGGCGCAGTATGCTTTGGTTGCTGCTAATGGTATCTCTGCCGGCCATATGCGCCTATACCAGCATTGCCTTCGTGCGGGATTATGCCGTCAATTTTTACGAACAGAATCTGGGCAGTCTGGGGCTCTTTGTCAGTGCGGTGCTGTTGTTGGCGGCCGCATTGTTTTGCCCTGTCTTCCTTTGTCGCTATTTCCTGGCCAAATACTACATCTGCGAACCTTATAAGCGCCCGGTGCGGGAGGCCATACGCCTGTCCGTCCGCTACACAAAAGGCAATATCTTGACCATCGCGGGACTATATCTCAGTTTTCTGCCTTGGTTTGCCCTTTGCGTCTTTGTCTTGCCCCTCTTCTATGTCTTGCCCTATCTCAATGCCAGCGCCGCCCTGCTGGCCGAACGGATGATCAGGGCAGGGGAGATGGCGGATACCGACGGTACCCGGGAATTTGGCTAATGTGGTTGCGCACTATCGAAACAATAAGTTGACTGTCAGCACGCTCATGATAAACCCGGCAACGTCGGCAGCCAAAGCGGCCGGCAGGGCATGACGGGTTTTGCGAATGCCGGTGGCGCCAAAATAGACGGCAATGGTATAAAACGTTGTTTCCGTGGAGCCTTGCAGTACGCTGGCAACCCTGCCAATATAACTGTCCGGCCCATATGTAGTCAGGACATCCCGAAAAATGGCCATCGACCCGCTGCCCGACAGTGGCCGCAAAAGCGCCAGCGGAATCAGCTCTTTGGGCAGCTGGATGAGCTGTGCCGCCGGTTCCAGCGCCAATGTCAAAATATCCAGTGCCCCCGACACCTTAAAGATGCCAATGGCGGTCATCAATGCCACCAGTGCGGGCAAGATGCGGATAACCACGCTTAAACCTTCCCGAGCCCCTTCTAAAAAAACATCAAATACCTTAACGCCGCATATCATTCCGTATATGAAAATACTTCCCATCACAACCGGAATAATATAAAAGTTCCACGCGCCCATGCTGCCGCCCCCCCTTACTCTTTCCAGAATCGCTCCAGCGCTTTGGCCACCACAATTCCTGTCACGACCGACACGGCCGAGGCAATCCATACGGCAGGCACCACATCCATCGGTGATTGTGACCCGGCGTTCATCCGCAGCATGGCGGTGGTGGTGGGAATCAGCTGAAGTGCGGCTGTATTCAGCACCACAAACAATACCATATGGTTCGTAGCGCTTTTGGGTTTGCGCGCTTCCTTTTCCAGCTCGGCCATTGCCTTAAGCCCCAACGGTGTGGCCGCGTTGCCCAGCCCCAACAAATTGGCCGCCACATTCATCGAAATGGCCTTGGCGGCAGGCGACTTCATGTCCAGTCCCTTAAACAAAAGCCGTAACACCGGGGAAAACAGCCTGGCCAGCTTTTGGGTCAGCTTTGCTTCATCCGCCACTTTCATAATGCCGCTCCACAGGCACAAACTCCCCAGCAGCGTAATGACCAATTGCACGGCATTGCCCGCTTCGCCCATCGCCGCGCTGGAAACCGCTTCCATTCTGCCGTTCAAGGCCCCCCACACAATGCCAAAGAGAATCATAAAGGTGAAAATCCAGTTCATCATGCCGACTCAACCGCCTTCAAAAAACTCACAATAAATGGACCACAAGTTAATACATATTCCGGCAAATCGACTAAAATACACGAAAATCCAAAAAAAACCATTGAAACATTTGAAATTCATTTCGAAATACAGTATGATACATATAACCCCATTTCATGACATATATACAAAAGAAAGGAGAAAATGTTACAATGAAATCGACAGGTATTGTAAGAAAAGTTGACGAATTAGGGCGGATTGTGTTACCGATCGAATTGCGTCGTACACTTGACATCAACGAAAGAGACTCAATCGAAATTTTTGTAGAAAACAATCAAGTCATTCTAAAAAAGTATGAACCCGCCTGTATCTTCTGTGGGAACGCATCCAATGTTGAGAATTATAAGGGTCGAAACATTTGTCAAGACTGTTTGAACGACCTTAAAAAATAATCATACATATTTTTACATACTTTTTGAAAAGCGTTTGCCGTAAGGCAAACGCTTTTTTTGTGGCCCATCACATATAAAACGGTGGGCTACTGAACTGAACAGTAGCCCACCCGTTTTTGTTGTTGCTTTTGAACAATGCTACATGGCTTTAAAAGCGTGCTCAAAGCTGGCAATAATGTCTTCCACATCCTCAATGCCCACCGACAACCGCACCAGCCGGTCGTCAATGCCCATTTTGGCCCGCTCTTCTTTGGGTAGCATGCCGTGTGTCATCAGCGGCGGCTGCTGCACCATCGTGTCGCAATCCCCAAGGCTGACGCAGTACTTGGCAATCTCCAAATGATCGCACAGTTCTGTGGCCGGCTCCAATCCGCCTTTCACCGTAAAGGCAATCATACCGCCAAAGCCTTTGCCCTCAAAGAGCTTTTCGGCCAGCGCGTGTTGGGGATGGCTCTCAAGACCGGGGTAATACACCTCTTCAATCTGAGGCTGTTTCTCTAACCATTTGGCCATCGTCATAGCGTTTTCACTGTGCTGCCGCATCCGCAAGTGCAGCGTCTTCAGTCCCCGCAGCATCAGCCAGCAGCTGAAAGGGCTGGGCACGGGGCCAAATTCCTGGTAAGCGCTGGCCCGGATTTTATCAACAAAACCAAAGGTGCCGCAAATGCAGCCGCCCACCAGATCTCCGTGACCGTTGATGTATTTTGTTGTGCTGTGCACCACAACGTCGATGCCGTGCTCCAGCGGACGCACCAGATAAGGGGTGGTAAAGGTGCTGTCTACAATCGAGGTTACGTTGTGTGCCTTAGCATAGGCGGCCAAGGCGGCCAAATCCAGTACTTCCATGGTGGGATTCGTAATCGTCTCGGCATAAATGGCCTTTGTGTTCGGCTTCATGGCGGCATCCAACGTCGCGGCGTCCAGCTTTTCCACAAAAGTCACATCAATATTAAATTCCGGGCAAATCTTGGTCAAAAACTTAAAGGAACCGCTGTAAATTGTCTTGTAGGCAATGATATGGTCGCCGGCATGGGCGCAGTTTAAAAGCGCCAGCGAAATGGCCGCCATACCCGATGCCGTCACCAGGCAGTTTTCCGCCCCTTCCAGCGCGGCAATTTTGGCCTGCAATTCATTTTGGGTGGGGTTGCGGGACCGTCCATAGGTGTAAATACCCTCCTTGTCGCCGGCCAGATACCGCTCCCGCAGTTCTGGTGTCCACACATAGGTGCTGGTCATATACATGGGGGAGAGCAGCGCCTTGGTCATCGGATCTACTTCCTGTCCCGCATGTACCGCCTTCGTGCCAAATTTTGCTTTTTTCAAATCCATTTCTGTAACCTCGCCTTATCTGAAATAAATAGGGAACACAGCAGCCTCAGCCGCCTCAGCCGCCAATTTTGATTAATACCTTGATATGCCGGGGCCCGTTGCGAATCAGCTCCTCAAAGCCGTCCTCCACAAGGGTGTCCAGTGTAACTTCCCGCGTAATCAACTCGTCCGGGTCAATTTGCCCTTTGGCAAAATAAGCAAGTGCCACACCGATCTCGTCCAAATGGGCCTGGGAGGTATAAAGCTCCCGCTCGCCTTCCTGGAATAAGTTCATGGGGAAGACGGGGGACTTTTCAAATACACCCATCACCATAAGCTTGGCCCCTGGCTTCATAACGCCAATGGCGCTGTCCAGTGTCCGTTGGCTGCCTACGCATTCATAGACCACGTCGGCCATTTGCCCGCCGCTCCACTCGGCCACGGCGTTGTTTAGGTCGGTGTTGGCCACATCAATATACACGCCGCCGTAATGCTCCACCAGCGTTTTGCGGTCTTCACCCACGCCTGCCACCAAAAGGCGGCCGGCCCCGGCCAGCTTGGCGGCCAAAAAGCACCCAAGCCCAATAATGCCCGGCCCGACAATGACAACATCCTTGCCGGCCATGTCGCCTAAAAGGTTGGTGGCGTGTATGCCGCAGGCAATCGGCTCGGCCAGCGGCGCCTGCCGCAATGTGACAACATCCGGCACTTTAAAAAGGCGGGCTGCCTCCACCTCCACATATTCGGCGAAAGCACCGTCTTTGCCAACGCCCACAAAACCCAGCTTCTCGCAGACATTATATCGTCCCGAGCGGCACATGGGGCACTCGCCGCAGCACAGCGTGCCGTTGGCGGTCACCCGGTCACCCACAGTCCACCCCGCCACGCCGTCGCCCACTTCGGCAATGGTGCCGGCAAATTCATGCCCCAGGGTCAGGGGTGCCATTTTGCCGGTCAGCCGGTGGGGCTTTTGGGTAGGGATGAAGTTGGGCCCAACATATTCATGGCGGTCGGTGCCGCAAATACCGGCGTACGCCACTTTGATGACAACATGCCCGGGCCCGGCGCTGGGCAGCGGTACATCGCTGATGCGAATGTCTTTATATCCATGCCATACGGCTGCTTTCATGAAATTGCACTCCTAAACTGAACTTAATTTTGGCGTGGCGACTAGGCAAAAAAGCGGGTGAACAGCGTGTCTAAAATCCGCCCTGGCGCTTTTTCGGTGCCGGTGACAAAGTCGGCCGGCAGCTTTTCCTTCACAAATTTGCGAGCGCCCTCAATAAAGTGGATAGAAGAAATACAGGCCATATCCGGGTCATCCCGATAGGGGTACATGTCCAGGGAATACCAGCCATCGTAAGCCATTTTCTCCATCCAGTAAAAGAACTCGAAGTATTGGGGCCAGTGCACACTGCCCACGGGCATATCATCGTCGGCAATGCGGTAATTGTCATTCAGATGCAGATGAAACAGTCGCCCCTCCGCCATCAAAATGGCAGCCACCTCGGCGGGGTTTTCCCCCGCGTTGAAGGCATGCCCCACGTCCAGCAGCACACCTACATTGGAGCAACCCGTCTTCTGGGCCACGGCCAGCGCCATGCCTGCGTTTTTCAGCATACAACTCATCTTGGGCTCGGAGGTTTTGTATTCCAGCGCAATGTTGACATTGGGATTGTGCCGGCCGCACTCGGTCAGCGTTTCCACTAGATACTGGTACGATTTTACATAATCATTTTGGAAGACATAATCGAACCCGTCTTGTCCCAGCCACAGGCTGATCACCTTAACGCCAATGCTCTCGGCAAAATCCATGGCCTTTTTCACCACGTCCACCGATTTGGCCCGCCGTGCCGCGTCCATTGAAGACAGGGAACCGGTCTGCCATTCTTGATCACACACAAGCTCCACGCCCATGCTGATAATCTGCAGGCCACATTCCGCCAGCAAAGGTTTGACTTCGCCCCAGTTGTTTTCGTTTACATTGTTGGGATAAGTGACTTCAATGGCTTTAATACCCGGCAATTTGCCAATGGCCCGCACGCGCTCCTCAAAAGGCATAAAGGCTTTATACCCCTCGCCCACATATCGGTCCGTACCCATACCGTAATCCCAAACGCAAATGCTAATCTGATTAGAGATAATAATCACTCCTATATCCTATATACAAACAAAGATTTACGCAAAGATGGACGACCAGGTTTTCCAACCGCCGGAAAGGTTTTTCACCTTAAAGCCGTGCTGTGTCAAAATGCGGTCGGCCACATGTCCCCGCAGCCCTACCTGACAATATTCAATAATTTCTTTATTCCGGTCCAGTTCATCCAACCGTCCACGCAGCTCATCCACTGGAATGTTAAGGGCGCCTTCAATATGCCCCCGGGCAAATTCGTCGGGGGTGCGCACATCAATCAGCATGGTGGTTTTAGGGTCACGCCCGGCCACATAGTGGTAATCCACCGGGTTGCTCCGCCCCTCCAGCACATTTTGAGCCATATAGCCCAGCATATTAACCGGGTCTTTGGCGGAAGAAAATGGCGGCGCGTAAGCAAGCTCCAATTCGCACAGGTCGGTCACCTTGCCCTTTAACCGCATGACCGTGGCCACCACATCCAGCCGTTTATCCACACCGCTGTCCATATGGCCCACCATCTGGCAGCCCAAAATGCGGCCGTCCGGGTGGAACATCAGTTTGCAGGCCATCTGCACGGCGCCGGGATAATAGGTGGCGTGGGAAAAGGGATGGGAATACAGCGGCGTAAAGGGAATACCCTCTCGCCGAAGCACTTTTTCGTTGGCGCCGGTACAGGCTGCGGCCAGGCCAAACACTTTGATGATGGCTGTGCCCTGGGTGCCCCGGTAATGCCGGTCGCCTATTCCCGCAATTTTGTCGGCCACAATGCGCCCCTGCTTGTTGGCCGGCCCCGCCAGCGGCACTGCGCCGGGCAAGCCTGTCACAAAATCGGTAATTTCAATGGCGTCGCCCACAGCATAAACATGGGGCACATTGGTTTCCATCTGATCGTTGACAATGATATGCCCCTTTACCCCCAGCTGGATGTCGCTCTCCTGCAAAAAGCCGGTGGCGGGCCGCACCCCAATGGCGCTGATGATCATCTCGGCTTCCAGCTTTCGTCCGCTGGCAAGGGTTACAACGGCTTTGCCGTCCCCCTCCTCAATGGCCGTAAGGCCGTCGCCCAGCACAAGGGTGATGCCGTGATCGCGCATTTCTTTTTCCACAATGGCCGCCATCTCGTCGTCAAAGGGGGCCAGGATATGAGGCATCGCTTCCGCCAATGTCACATCCACATCAATATCTCGCAAATTTTCGGCCATCTCAATGCCAATAAAACCGCCGCCGATAATCAGCGCCGATCGAAACCCGTTGTCGATGATCGCGGCCTTAATGCGGTCGGTGTCGGGAATGGTGCGCAGGGTATACACCCGTCCCGGCGCCGTGTTGGGAATATTCGGAACAATCGGCTCGCACCCCGGCGCCAAGATCAGCTCATCGTACCCTTCTGTATAAACGCCTTTGTCTGCGCTGTCTACCGTCACCGTTTTGGCGGCGGGGTCGACTTTGGTCACGCGGCTATGGTTGCGCACATCAATGCCAAACCGTTTTTTCATCGCGGTGGGCGTCTGTACAATCAACTTGCTCCGCTCGGTGATGGTGTCGCCAATATGGTACGGCATTCCGCAGATGGCAAAGGAGATATACTCATCTTTTTCAAACATGACAATTTCGGCGGTTTCGTCCAACCTGCGCAGCCGGGCCGCCGCAGACGCGCCGCCTGCCACACCGCCGACAATCAATATTTTTTTTCCCATATCTCATTCCTCCTGATTCAAAATGTAACGGGGCAGAGGAGGCCCCTTAAACCAAATCCTCGTCAAACAAAATTCCAACGGTCCAGGCCGCTGCCGTTCCCACCACGGCGGGGCATTTGTCCCGCTGATGGGCGCCCGCCTCCTCAAAGGCTTCCTTGTCGTCGGGGCGGGTAATATGAAACGCCCGGCCAAAAATATCTCGGTGGATGTCGTGACAAATCACGCTGCCATACGTATCGATGTATAATCCATGCAATTGGCCTGCCAGTTTGCCGCAAAGATCCTTTTCCGCTTTATCACCGTCAAAAAATTCCCGCCGGCGCCCGGCAAAAAGCCCCATAGACAACAGCCCGCCGCTGTAACCGCCGCAAACGCCGTCTCCCAAAAGCCCCATGCCCCCGGCCAGCCCGTTGGCCGCCCGAAACATGGTCAAATCTTCTTTGCCGGTCACATCGGACACAGCCGCCATCGCGCATTGCGCGCAACCGCGATAGGTCTTTTCGTAATGGTAACCCTTACGATAGGCGTCCCGCATCAGGCTCTCTTTCTTCTCATCCATCAAAGCAAGCCCGTTGTCGATAATCTGGTAATACGCCTCGGCAATCATCTGGGCTAACTCGACTTCATAGACAAAACCGGTGCACGCCACCACTGCCTTTTTGCAGTCCGCCACAGAAACGTCCGCCTCTACAAAATCTGCCTGCCCCGTCAAATAAAGGGCAATCAGCTGGGCGGTGTAATAGGGCCATTCCCCTCCAAGGCGAATCAACTTGGCTACGTCGCACAGCAACGCAAGCCCTTCGCCCTCGGCCGCTGCGCCGTCAGGGCAGGCGAAGGCATATTCCGACTTCACACCGGCCAAAAGCCGTTCCAAAGCCTGCGGCTGGTCGCCTGTGTGAATGACAATATCCTCCGCCAAGGCCAAATAATTATTCTGCGTCATCGGTTCGCCCTCCTACTTTTCAGGATCCAACAGTACTTTCAGCCCTTTGCGCTCTTTCACAGTCTGCAGCGCCTCTTCCCACTGGCTCAGCGGGAACACATGGGAAATAACGGCGTCTACATTCACTTTACCCATCTGAATCAGCTGAATGGCCTTTTCCCATGAAGTGGGAATCTGGGCGTGGGAACCCTGCACGGTCAACTCTTTTTTCTTAATATTGTGAAAGTCAATGGAAATATCGCTGTTAAAAATGCCCATAGGCACAAATGTGCCCCGCCGCGCCACCACTTCCATCGCCATAGCCACGGCGGCCCGGGCGCCGGTAGCCTCCACAACCACGTCTGCGCCGTAACCCTCGGTAATGCCTTTAACGATGCTTAAAACATCTTCTTTTTCCACGTCAATGACCTTGTCGATGCCCAACGACAGCGCCAAATCCAACCGAGATCTGTCGGCGGTGGTACCGCAAAGGATGACATAGCCGCCCTGCGCTTTGGCGACTTGGGCCGCGAACATACCAATGGGGCCGGGGCCGAAAACGGTCACTACACTGCCGACATTAACGACGGTCCGCTCGGTCAGCGCGTGAACGCCGCAGGCCAAAGGCTCCACACAGGCGCCCTGATCAAAGGTCATAGCGTCGGGCATATGCATGACGCTGGCGGCCAAATTGACAACATACTCGGCAAAGCCGCCGTTGGCCGCCGATCCAATGCCTTTGCGCTCGGGACAATGGTTCAGATCGCCCCGTTTACAAAAGCGGCATTTTCCGCACACATGATAGGTCGTTTGGGTGACCACCCGGTCGCCGATGGAAAACCCTTCCACACCTTCGCCAATGGCGTCGATGACGCCGGATATTTCATGTCCCAGCACCACCGGTGGACGCAGGGCAAACCCACCCTCGTGAATATACACGTTATCGGTCTGGCAAATGCCGGACCGTTTAATTTGAATACGCACCTGGCCGGGTCCGGGCTCCGGCGTGGGAATTTCCGTAAAAATAATGTTGCCCGGCTCAATACTGGTTTTGACTAACGCTCGCATAATATTGCTCCATTCCGCCGCTTTGTGTCGGCATAAAAATTGGTGTGATGCGGCCCCTGCTACGCAAAGCGGGGATGGCAGGGAGCGACCGCCAAAACAACGGCCCGCCGCAAGTAAGATCACAGTTGTCGTTTTATCTGAAATGAATAACCATATTCATTGGATCGTTGGTGCTATTTTGCTTTGGTAGGGCAATAGACAGGCCGCCACCGCCAAAAATCCGCCATATGATCCTTCAGCTGCAAAAACTGAGTAAATAAATTTTCATACAGCAGGGTATTGCCGTGGTCAGGCACAAAGATATCGCATTGCTGGTCGCAGCCGCCGTTTGTGTCCCCATGCCCCAATCCCATCTTTATCGCTTCCACAATGCCAAAAATGCCCAGCTCTTTTCGCCCGGTGGGGCGCAATACCTCTTTGCCAAGGGCATCGGCCACCATTTGGCAGGTGAAATTGCTGACGGCCCCGCCGCCGGAAAGATAAATTTTGCCGCTTGTTTGGGGCAGCGCCCGGTAACAGTCTTTTAACGAAAGCACCATGCCTTCATAAGCCGCCCGCATCATTTCAAACCGCCCGTGCCGCACGGTCAGGCCATAAAAGCCGCCGCAGGCAAAAGGGTCGCGAAAGGGTGCCCGCTCACCGTAAATATAAGGGTGGTAGAGTACGCCGTCGCTACCCACGGGCACCTTGGCAAGCTGTGCCTCCAGCTCGTGAAAGCTCATATCATGGGCCAGAATACCCTTAATCCAGTCAAGAGTGGAGTTGCCGCTGTTGGCCGCCATCACACGCACATATTTGCCGGGCAAAATGCTGCAAAGGGCGCTGCCGTGGCGGTCGTGGACATCCACATCTCCGGCCTCAATCAAAATTTCGTTGCACAGCGTCGTCCCCAGAATGGTGCAGCCGTCGCCGGCCGTTTTCACCCCTGCCCCCAACACGGTTGCCACGACATCAATGGCCCCGCAGATCACAGGTGTCCCGGCCCGAATGCCGCAGGCAGCTTCCCCTTCGGCGCTTACTGCTCCCACAATGTCCGTGGGGGCAATCAATGGCGGCAGCATCTCCTTGGCTTCCGGAATGCCCAAATAGTCAAACAACGGGTCCACATACTCTTTGGTAAAAATATTGGTGCCGCAGGTGGAAAAGTCGGTATAATCGCTTTTAATGCAGCCGGTCAACTTATAATTAAGCCAATCCTTGCATCGCACAGCGTAACCCACGCGGCCAAAACATTCCGGTTCGGTTTCTTTCATCCATTTCAGAATCAGGGGAAAGGCCCCGGCAAACAACGCAGTAGAGGCATTCTCAACTAAAAGCGCATTCAGCCTCTCGTCGTGTTCCGGGTCCAGGCCTAAGCAGCGGGTGCGGTTGTCGTTCCACAAAATGGCGTTGCGCACCGGCTTGCCGTCTTTGCCAATCGGCCACATACCGTCGCCCTGCGCCGAAATGCCCACCCCTACAATCTGTCCCCAGATGTCGGGGTTTTGGGCTTTCAGCATCTGCAAGAGTATGCAAAGCTGCGCCCACAAAAGCTCCATATCAATTTCACAGGCGCTTTCAAAAGGATGAAGCACTTCTACCGAATCGCTTACCATGTCGATAATCTGTCCGCCAGCATCCACCAGCGCCGCTTTGGTTTTGGTGGTGCCGGCATCAATTCCCAAATAAACTACCTTGGGCATGTCGTCTATTCCCCCAAATATGCCTTGCTCAGGTCGGAGCTGGCCAGAATTTCGTCTCGTGTGCCCGCCCGTTCCACACTGCCGACCGACAAAATATAGGCGCGGTGGCAAATGGCAAGGGCTTTCACAGCGTTTTGTTCCACCAGCATAATGGCGGTACCCTGTTTGTTGATCTCGGTAAGAATCTCAAAAATCTGGTCCACAATAATCGGCGCCAGCCCAAGCGAGGGCTCATCCAGCAGCATCAGTTTGGGGCGGGCCATAATGCCGCGGCTAATGGCTAACATCTGTTGCTCGCCGCCGCTCAAATGGCCGCCATATTGGTTAAGCCTCTCTTTAAGCCGGGGAAAAAGCGTATATACCTTTTCCAGATCCTCTTTAATGCCGCCGGCATCTTTGCGGAGATACGCACCCACCAGCAAGTTGTCGTACACGGTCAAATGGGTGAAAATTTGCCGTCCCTCCGGCACATGTACAATGCCTTCGGCCACTACGTCATAGGGCTTTTTAGGCACGGCTTTGCCGTAAAACTCAATCGTGCCTTCGGTGGGCTTTTCCACGGCGGATATACATTTAAGCAACGTGGATTTGCCGGCGCCATTGGAACCCAGCACCGCCACAATCTCGCCCTCGTTTACTTCAATGGAAACACCTTTCAGCGCTTTAATACCGCCGTAAGCCGCATGTAAATTGTTAATTTTAAGCATGTTGTTCCGAACCTCCCAAATAGGCTTCGATGACCACTTTGTCATTCTTCACCTCGGCAGGTGTGCCGGAGGCGATGGTCTTTCCAAAGTTAAGAACCGTCACCGAATCGCAAAGGTTTGTGACAACGTCCATATGATGCTCAATCATCAGAATCGTCAGGTTAAAGTCGTCTTTAATTTTTTGTACAAATGTCACCAGCTCCTCCGATTCGTCCGCATTCATGCCGGCGGCCGGCTCGTCAAGCAGCAACAGTCTGGGATTAAGCGCCATCGCTCTGGCAATTTCCAATTTACGCTGGTGCCCATAGGGCAGATTACAGGCCCGCTCATCGGCCTTGTCCTGCAGCCCCACCGCCTCCAAAAGCCCCATTGCCTTATCCAACAGCTGCTTTTCAATCTTGCGGTATTTGGGCAGACGGAAAAATGTGTCAATCAGGTTGTATTTGGCGTCCATATTACTGGCAATGGTTACATTTTGCAGCGCGCTTAAGTTGGAAAAAAGCCGGATGTTCTGAAAGGTACGGCCAATACCCGCCTGGGCCACTTTGTAGGGCTTCAAACCGGTAATCTCTTTGCCCTCAAAAAAGATTTGCCCGCTGGTAGGCACATAAATACCGGTGATGTTGTTGAAAATGGTGGTCTTGCCCGCGCCGTTGGGGCCAATCAGCCCGTGAATTTTGCCGGGCGCCAACACCACGCTGAAATCGTCAATGGCCTTTACGCCGCCAAAATTCTTGGCTACATGCTTAATTTCCAGTACAGGTGTCATTGTGCCCCCCCCTTATCCGCCGCCGACTTAGCTCTCGAAAAGCGCTTTTTGAAGAAGGCAATAATTTTAGTGATAGAGAATTCACGGTAGCCAAACAAACCTGCCGGCCGCAGAATGATGATGAGCACAACGGCCACGCCATAGAAGAACATGCGGTAATTGGCCAAGCCCCGGAAAATTTCCGGCAGCAGCGATACCACAAGGGAACCCATAACCGTACCGGTCAGGCTGCCCAATCCGCCAATTACCACGATGATGGTCATCTCCGCCGATTTCGGCAAATTGAACATCAAAGGGCTGATGAACATCAAATTGTGGGCATACAAGACACCGGCCCAGCCAGCGAACATCGCGCTGAACACAAAGCTCATCTTTTTGTAGCGGGTCACGTCAATGCCCACGGCCTCCGCCGCCAGCTCCTGTTCCCGGATGGCGGTCAGGTTGCGGCCATACTTGGAATGGATGAATGTCCAGGCAATGATAAACGCCAAAATGACACTGCCGACCGCCACCCAAAGGGTGGTGTGCTTGGGAATGCCGGCAAGGCCCTTTGCGCCGCCGGTGATACTGATGTAGTTGAACAACACCCGCACGCATTCCCCAAATCCCAGCGTAGTGATGAGAAAGTAGTCGCCCTTCAGCTTTAATGTCAGCGATCCCAGCAGATAGCTAATGATGCCTGCCATCAAAACCCCCGCCAAAAGAGCGGGCACAAAGGGCATATGTAATCGGGTGGTCAGCAGCGCGGAGGTGTAGGCGCCAATGGACATGAATCCCGCGTTGCCAAAGGAGAAAAGGCGGGTAAAACCGGTCAGTACCGATATGCCCAGCACCGCAATGGTGGTAATGCAAACCATGATAATAATGCCTTGAGTATAGCTGGATAACATAAACACGCCTCCTTCCTACGCTTTTTCTTCCACAGTCCGGCCCATAAGGCCGCTGGGTTTGATCAGCAAAATGGCAATAAGCAGGGAAAAGGTAATCAGATCCCGCAGCCCGGAATTGAGATAACCCGATACCATTGTTTCAATGACACCAATCAGCAACGCGCCGATGATGGCGCCCCGCACACTGCCTAATCCGCCAAATACAGATGCGATAAACGCTTTAAGGCCGATGTCGCCCATGGTGTGGGATACATTATATTTAAGGCCCAAAAGCACGCCGGCCGCACCGGCCAAAACGCCGGCCAGCAAAAACACAAACGTAAACATCAAGTCGGTGTTGACACCCAAAAGGCCGGCGGTATAGCTGTTGGAAGCAACCGCCCGGACCCCCAGGCCGAATTTGGTTCGGTTGATGATAAGTTCCAGCACAATTAATGCCACTGCGGCCACTGCAAGAGAAAATAAGTCTAATACGCCAATCACAGCGCCGCCGATGTTGATAGAGCTGATGGGGAGGACAGAGGGAAACATTTTAAACTTAGCGCCGAACAAAAGCATGGCGCCGTTTTGGAAGGTGGTCGAAAGGCCCATGGCCGCAATCATCAAAAACATGGTGGGGGACTTGTTGTCCCGAATACGCTTGTACGCAAGCCGCTCGTTCAGCACGCTGATAATACCAGCGCCCGCAATGCCGATAAGGGCCGCAAGTGCAAACGGCAGCTCGATGGCAGTAACGGCAGTCAGTGCGAAGTAAGCGCCCAGCATAGCCACCTCGCCATGCGCCCAGTTGGAGAATCCCAACAGGCTGTAAATGAGAGCATACCCCGATGCGATAAGGGCGTAAACGCCGCCTACCGAAATGCCGTTAATAAGCTGCTGCAAAAACATAGGAATCACCTCTTAAGCTCAATTTCATACATAAGGGGGAGGAAGCAAGTCTCCTCCCCCTTCGCATATCCATTGGTTTACTTGTACATTTCGGTCAGAACGTTCTTGTCGCCCTGAATTTCAAAGATTGCCAGTTCTCTTTGGGGATTGTGGGTAGCGGGGTCAACAGCCATTTCACCGATCAGGCCTTTGAAAGACTTGGTGTTCTCCAAAGCATCCCGCAGAACGGTGGGGTCGGTAGATTGGGTTTCGTTGATGCACTGTACAATCCACATCAGGCCGTCGTTGCCAAACAGGCACTCGCCCTCAAGAGCAATGTTGTATTTCGCGGTGTACTCTTCGCCGTAAGCTTTGGCTTCCGGAGTGTTGAATCCGGGACGAGAGCAGAACCAGGCGCCTTCCAGTGTGCCTTCGGCCATGGTGGGCAGCTCGGTGGAATCCCAACCGTCAAATCCGACAAATTTGCACTCCAGGCCAAGCTCTTTCGCTTGTTTCGCAATCAGCACGACGTCTTCGTAAATCCAGGGGATAAAGAGGACTTCGGGGTTGGCGGTTTTGATCTTGGACAATTGGGCGCGATAATCTTTGCCCTCAGCGGTGGCGTTTTCGTTGGCGACAATTTTGCCGCCGCCCGCCTCAAATGCCTTTACGGTAAAGTCGGCAACGCCCTGAGAATAAGCATCGCCATTGTTTACCAGGATAGCGGCATTTTTGAAGCCTTTGGACAATACGTACTCGGCCATCTTGGTGCCTTGGAAAGAATCGATGAAGCACAGGCGGAAAGAATAGGGATGCAATTTTCCGCTTTCGTCAACAGTAACCAGCTCGTTGGAGCAAGCGGTGCCAACAATAGGAACTTTTTTCTCGTCGGCAACAGCCGCCATCGGAATGTTACAGCTGGAGAAGTTGGTGCCCACAACAGCAACGACCTTTTTCTCGTCAACCAGCTTGTTGTAAGCGTTCACAGAGTCTTGCGCCTCGCCGCGGCCGTCTTCAGCCACAATCTCAATGGGTCTGCCCATAACGCCGCCGGCAGCATTGATTTTTTCGGCGGTCAGCAGCATACCGTTCAGACCAGCCTGGCCCCACTGGGCGGTGTCGCCGGAAAGTGCGGAAACGTATCCAATTTTAATGGGATCGCCCGAAGGAGCAGCGGTACCATCACCGGTAGTCTCACCAGTCGCCTCGCTGGCGGGGGGAGGGGTGCTTGCGGCAGGAGCGGGAGAATTGCAACCGGCAAACAATGCGACAACCAGCAGCATTGCAGCCAAAAGTGAAAGTGCTTTCTTCATTGTTTTTCCTCCTAAAGAATCAATTACTCTTGTAAACAAGAGCTTATATAAAAGATGACTGCCTCATCTTTTATTCTGATTTATGGCGCTTATCGTAACCCCAGTCTGTTGACAATGGCCTGCGCCAACTCCACTTCGGTAATCAGCAGATCAATGCACCCGGTGCGCAACGCTCCGATAACAGCATCCGCTTTTTTGGCGCCGCCGGCAATCGCAACCACAGACGGAATGCGCCTGAGAGTGGCAAAATCCACACCCATAATCCGCTCACTCAAATTGTTGTCGCCAAAGCTGCCGTCGGCTTTATAATGGTGAAAACAAATGTTACCGATATACCCGTCCTGGCGCAAAGCCTCAAATTCATCGGCGCCTAAATAACCCTGAGTCACAATGGTGGAATTTTCATCCAATTCACCAATACCCACCACAGCAATATCGCAGTGGCCAATCAGTTCGAACACTTCCCGAAAGGCCTCCTCTTTGGCCATCACTTCCCGGGCAAAACTGCTGTTCATAATAGCGGGCGCATATAAAATTCGGTATTCGCACCCAAGTTTGTTGGCCAGAATACGGCAAATCTCATCCGGTTTGCTAATCTGGCTGGTCGTATTCAGCCCGCCGGCCAGTTGCACAATGGTGCACCCCATTCGGCGCACGGCGCGGATATTCTTTACGGTTTCGCCCAGCGTAATGCCCCAGGATACGCCCACTGTCTTGCCGTCGGTAATGAAGCCTTCTAAAAACTCGGCAGCCCGCTTGCCTAAAACGCTTAACATAGGCAGCGTGCTTGGCTGCGTGTCGGCCACCACAACCTGTTTCAAATGAAAATGTCGCTCCAGCGCGTTTTCCAGTTTAATATGCTCGTTTTCCAATCCGTTGATAGTAATGTCCACCACACCATCATCCACAAGATGATTGATAATCCGGTTGACACGCTGGCGGGAATAGTGTACTTTGTGGGCAATTTCTTCCTGTGTCATACCCAGGTGATAGTACCAGTATGCAATTTTTACTTGTGTGCGTCTGTCTATCATCGGGGGCCCAATCTCCTTATTGTTACAAATGTAATATGATGTGACATATGTTGATTTCTGGGCCTATCGTACCTTTGTCGATGTTAAAAGTCAATGAAAATTCAGTTACAATGGCCGTTATTTTTATAGCAAAAATAGCAATATATTACCTTACCATTACCTTTTTAATGTTAATATGCATAATAAAAAAATGTTAACTTTGGACAAAACCACAGAAAAAGAGGACAGGTTGAATGAATACAAACCTGCCCTCTTGGTGATATTGCCAAAAATGAGAAACCAAATCTCATTTTTCCATATAAAAGAAACTGCCCTTACTTATGGTACAATTTTTTGGTCTGATACTGTGGTTCACACGTCAGGTTCACACCCAACTTGCGAAACACCGACTCGTCTACTTGTGACAAAATGACTGTGGAATGGGCCTCACAGCTTTTCAGCTTGGGCAGCTGCTGCAACGCCAGCTTGGCGGTGGGGTCGGTGGCGGCGCTGATGGACAGGGCAATCAGAATCTCGTCGGTGTGCAGCCGCGGGTTATTATTGCCCAAATGGTTAATTTTCAGATTTTGTATCGGCTCAATGACAATGGGGGAGATCAAATGCATATCGTGGTGTATGCCGCCCAAAGCCTTAAGGGCATTTAACAGCACCGCCGCCGAAGCGCCCAAAAGGGAAGAGGTTTTGCCGGTGACGATGGTACCGTCTTCCAATTGCAAGGCGGCGGCCGGTGCGCCGGTGGCCTCTGCTTTTTCCAGCGCGACGCCCACAACAGGCCGATCCACCGCTGTAAGCCCCAGTTGATTCATCAGGAGTTCTACTTTATATACGGCATCTTTTTCCATCCGCCCTTGCCGATAATCACAGGAAACGGCATAATACCGCCGGATCACTTCTTGAAACGATGCCAACCGCACGGCCTCGTCGTCGGAAATACAGTATCCCGCCATATTAACCCCCATGTCAGTGGGGGAATTATAGGGGCTTTTGCCCATGATTTTGCTCATAATGGCATTCAGCACCGGAAATATCTCCACATCCCGGTTATAGTTAATGGCCGTTGTGCCATAGGCGTCCAAATGGAAAGGATCAATCATATTGACGTCATTCAGGTCGGCGGTGGCCGCTTCGTAGGCCACATTCACCGGATGCTTCAGGGGCAAATTCCAAATGGGAAATGTCTCAAATTTGGCATATCCGGCCTTAATGCCCTTGTGATGCTCATGGTATAACTGGGAAAGGCAGGTCGCCATTTTGCCGCTGCCTGGCCCTGGCGCTGTCACCACAACCAAAGGACGGCTTGTTTGGATATAGTCGTTCTTGCCGTAACCTTCTTCGCTGACAATCAGCGGCAGATTGTTGGGGTAGCCGTCGATAGGGTAGTGCACATATACCGTGATACCCAGCTTTTCCAGTTTCTTTTTAAAGGCGTCGGCCACCGGTTGTCCGGCATATTGGGCCAATACAACACTGCCCACAAAAAGCCCGATGCTGCGAAAAGCGTCAATCAGCCGCAGCACGTCCAAATCATAGGTGATGCCAAGATCACCCCGTATTTTGCTCGTCTCAATGTCCGTACTGTTGATGACAATAATAATTTCGACAGAATCCGCCAGTTGCAGCAGCATCTTGACTTTTGAATCCGGCGCAAAACCCGGCAACACGCGGGAAGCGTGAAAATCGTCGAAAAGCTTGCCCCCAAATTCCAGATACAGCTTGTTGTCAAACTGTGCAATGCGTTCCAAAATATGTCGCGACTGTAATTTTACATATTGATCGTTATCAAAACCAATTCGCATAAATGATACCCCTTTGCGGCAGCCCGGCAAAACAATGTGACCGGCGCACTTGATAGAACTATTTGCGTCATTGGCCGGGCTTGTTCCCCGGCCTTGCAGGAAATATAACACAACATGTTCATTATAACACAAGATAAGGGGATCACAAAGTGCAAATTTTCACTGCCGGGATCCGCGCCGCAGCATGGACAGCGCCACATCCACCACAAGCGCTTTCCAGGCTTCGCTGCCGTTATAACAGATGTTGACAGCCGAGATGCTTGTCCCATGGTAATAAGTACCGCCCGGGGTCAGATATGCTTCCTGCAAATAAAGACTCTTGTGCGCAATACAGGCCTCTATGCTCTCAAAATCCATATAGCGCTCACCGTCAAACCCAAAGCCCGCCACATTGTGGCTGGCGGACAGATGCATAAAATGTCCGCTTTCGGCGGCGTCAATGGCGGCGTTCCAAAGAGGGCAGACACCGGTTTCCTGCTGGGCCTTGATGTATGAGGCGCCGTAGCCCACCTGCTTTTTGAGGAACATGGCGTCCAACTCTTCTGCGGTAAAAGTGCATCCGCAATTGATCATGGGATGGCTGTCCGGATCGGCTATGATTTGTGCGCGCAAAAGGGCGGCGGCGTTGGGCTCCTGGGCGCTCAGCGGAATTGTCGCGGCCGCAATGGTCAGTATAATGGCAGCAATAGTAAGATACCACCGCTTGCAAAATGCTTTTTTCAAAACGTTTCCTCCACTAAAAAGAATTGCAAAAATGAATTGGAATATTTTTCCTTTGTTCATTTTATCGATTTTCTGTGTCAAAAAAAAGCGAAAGTCCTTGCCAAACCGCAAATGATCATTTTCCTTTCCTGTTCAAAGCCGCAAAAAACCACTCGCATAGGCGAGTGGTTCAAAAAAGTTTACAGCGCGCAAGGAAACCAAAAGCTCCTTTGGGTATCGCAAAGATACGACCTGACAACTGCAACAAAGAACCGGGGGGAACAGATCAATTGTATCGTCGACAGCAGTGAAACCATGCGGCTTACGGTCGCTGCCGGTACTGGAATGCTCGGTTTGCTGTATGTACCGCCTACTGCACGTCGGTCACATCGGTAATGGCGCTGCCGGTAATGACGGTGACCCAGCCGTGTCGCATTCGCGCCTCCATCTCCATTTTTTGCAACAGCATCGGCGTAATGGATTCGGCCACAATCCGGTTGGCTTCCGCCTCGGCGTTGGCTGCAATCACGGTGGCTTTGGCTTGGGCTTCCGCCGCAATGGTGACGCCGGCAGCCGCGGCCTGGGCATTGGTTTCGGCCACCTTCTTTTCGGCTGTAGCCCGCTCAATATTGGTGCGGTTGACAACCTGCGCCTGTTCATATTCCATTTCCGCTTGGTTTTTGCGGGCAATCGCTTCGTTGTAACTATCCTCAAAGTTCATATCATTGATAATGACTTGGTTAATGAGGATAACATCTTTGCCATATTTTTCATCCGCTTTGGCCTGCAGGCAGATGGCGGTCATCGGCTCCACTTTGTTGCGGATGGTGACCTCTTTGGAGGTAAGTGAAGCGCTGGCATCCTTAAAAGCTGACGCCAGCATAGAGGCGTTGATTAAATCCCTTCGGTAGTTGGCAACTGTGGAGTAGAGATAGGCGGCGTATTCAGGGTTAATGCGGTAAGTCACCACAAACTGGGAACCATACACCTGTACCTTATCGGATGATTCTCCCCAAACCATATCCGCAAGGGTCAAATCCTCCTTTTTGTTGGATACAATCTCAATATTTTCAATCAGCGGAATTTTGAAATTGACGCCGGTAGGCACCACATTTTGGCTGATCTGTCCAAACCGTGTCCGCACCCCTGTGTACCCTGTGGGGATAATGACGACAGCGGATATTCCCAAAGCGACAACCGCAAAAAATATGCCCAGGAACAGCGGTGTGGCAGTGCGTTTACCATCTTTTTTCTTGACGACGACTGTCAAAACAATACCGCCCAAAAAGAATACCAGTGCCAGAAAAATAAGAAGATCATTCAGCGGAAAAATTCCCACAATACATACCCTCTTTCTATAAAGTTCTGTCCCTATGATTGTCTTTCACATCATATAGCTTATGTCGACAATATCTTTATTTTACGATATTTTTCCGCTGAATACAATTAAATTCAGATTAATGTTTCCCTAAAGAATATGAAAAGCGGCCAAAGCCGCCCCATTTCGTCTAAGCGAGTATTGGTTGGCGGTTGGCAAAAATGAAAAAATCCACAAACAGGACGAACGCCTGTTTGTGGATTTTGTGGCGGAGATGGAGAGACTCGAACTCTCGCACCGGGGTTTAGCCGGCCTACTCCCTTAGCAGGGGAGCCCCGTCACCAACTTGGGTACATCTCCAAATTGATAATCATGCTTATTTTTTTAGATGCGAGCATCATTATAGCATATTTGCCTTGCGCTGGCAACATGTCCGGTTCAAAAAAATGCAAACAATTTACAATGCCATTTCCGCCAACTTTTGCAGCGTCTTCCAGTTGCGCACCGTCATATTCACTCCCAATTTACCCAGTTGCGCTGCCAGCTTCGAATCCCGAATACTGTGGTGGAACAGCAGATAAATATTCCGGTCCTCCACAAAAAACCGCTCGCCTTCGTTGGTATAAGCAGCCAGTGCCTCAATACGCTTTGCTTCCGGCGCAGCATCAAGCATGGCCACATAAAGGCTTTCGGCGTCGCTGGCGGCATCGGCGGCGGCAATTTCCACCGGAGCAAAAGGCAGCCCCGCCAAAATCCCCTGCAACTCGGCGCAGCTTCGCGCCATTACGGGAATGCCAAAGCCGAAGGTCTCCTCAAAAACCGGCACCAGTTTTGCGCAAAGACTTTTCTCGTCCTCGCCACTGTCCAAAACCACATTGCCGCTCTGGATATACGTTTCCACATGTTCGTACCCCATACGGGTCAACAACGCCCGCAGCTCGGCCATTTTGACAATGTGCTTGCCGCCCACATTAATGCCCCGCAATAACACAGCATACCGCATCTGCCTTTACCTCCCGCGTTTCATCATCCGGGCAACCCATTGCCCCCAGCTCTGAAAAGGTGTACAATCATACTATAAACAAATCGCGGGGGAGATACAAGATGGATAACGCCCTTTTAGCCTCTTTTTGCCAAGTGGTGACAGATCAAAAACTGAACGTAACCGGTGTCCGCGTCGAAACAAAATCAGGCGATATAGCCTTTTGCGACCTCCAACCAGCCATGCGCCGCAACATTTGGTCCTGCGCCAAAACCTTTGCTTCTTTGGGTGTGGGCATCTGCGTGGACGACGGCCTATTTTCGCTGGATGACAAAGTGGTGCATTTCTTCCCCGACTATGCCCACCGGGCCGCCCCCGGCACCGATGCTGTCACCATAAGAGATTTGCTGCACATGGCCCCCGGCAAACGCGTTCTCGCCCGTCCCTATGAGAATATCCCCGGCGCCGACTGGCTGGATGTGTTTTTAACCGCCCCCATGGTGGCAAAGCCCAATGAAATATTCTTTTATTCCAGCCTCTATACCTATATGTTGGGCCGCGTGGTCGAGGTAGCCACCGGCCAAAACATGCGCGACTTTCTCGTCTCCCGCCTTTTTGAACCAATGGATATCGCCAATCCCCAGTGGGACAGTTGTCCTCTTGGCCACACCATTTGCGCCAAGCACCTCTATCTCACGACAGAGGAACTTTCCCGACTTGGCCGTCTTTTTTTGAACGATGGCGAATACAAAGGCCGCCGCCTGATCAGTCATAGCTACCTCGACGCCATGATCCACGACGTGTTCACCCCCACGGCCATGGACACCCCCGACCCCGAGACAGAGGCGGGCTATGGCCTCCAGCTGTGGCGGGGGACCTCCCCGGGCTCCTACCGGGCTTACGGTATGGGCGGCAATTTTTGTATCCTCCTGCCCGATAAGGCGGCTGCCATCACCATTACGGCAGACCATCCCGGCAACCACCACGATGTTTACCGCGCGGCCATGGCTCATATTGTATCGCTGCTTTAAAACGGCAACCTTTCTTGCAAAATTTCCTCTTGACGAAGGCGGAAAAACACGTTATAATGCCATAAGAAAAAACGGAGGTGAAATAGAAATGCAGGCGGTCCAGTATGCCAAAGAGAAAAAATTGGTACCCTTGTCGTCGGCGGTTTTATGCTCCGTTTCTATTTTGTCCCTTTGCTTCCATCCTGTGGTGACACTTTCATCTATGCCAGATATTTTTCCGGTCCCATTCATTTGAATGGGGCTTATTTTTTGTCTAATGAACAAGAGGAGGGCTATCCAATGCCAAAAAGAACGGACATCCAAAAAATACTGATTATCGGATCCGGCCCCATTATCATCGGCCAAGCCTGCGAATTTGACTATTCGGGTACCCAGGCGTGCAAAGCGCTGAAACAACTGGGCTACACCATCGTGCTGGTCAATTCCAACCCGGCCACCATCATGACCGATCCCGAGACAGCCGACATCACCTACATCGAGCCTTTGGACATGGCCAGCCTCACCCGCATCATCGACATCGAACGTCCCGATGCCGTCCTCCCCAACCTGGGCGGTCAATCCGGCCTCAACCTTTGCTTGGAGCTCCACGAAAATGGCGTCCTGGAAAAATACGGCGTCAACGTCATTGGCATCAATGTGGAGGCCATCCAAAAAGGGGAAGACCGCATTATCTTCAAAGAGGCAATGAAAAAGCTGGGCATTGAAATGGCCAAAAGCAGCCCGGCCTACACGCTGGATGAAGCATTGGCTATCGCTGATACCATGGGCTATCCGGTGGTCATCCGCCCCGCCTACACCATGGGCGGCGCCGGCGGCGGCCTTTGCTACACCCCGGAAGAACTGCGTGCTGTGGCCAGCCGCGGTCTGGCAGCCAGCCTGATCGGCCAGGTGCTGGTGGAAGAATCGGTACTTGGCTGGGAGGAGTTGGAGCTGGAGATCGTCCGCGACACTGCTGACCATGTCATCACCGTCTGCTTTATTGAAAACATCGACCCCATGGGTGTTCACACCGGCGATTCTTTCTGCGCTGCCCCCATGATTACCGTACCCCAAAAGGTGCAAAAAACGCTGGAGGAATACTCCCACAAAATTGCGCGGGAAATTCAGGTCGTGGGCGGCTGCAATTGCCAATACGCCTATGATCCCGCCACCGGCCGCATCGTCGTCATTGAAATTAATCCCCGCACCTCCCGCTCCTCCGCGCTGGCCTCCAAAGCCACCGGCTTTCCCATCGCTTTGGTATCGGCCTATCTGGCGGCCGGCATCACCTTAAGTGAACTGCCTTACTGGAAAGGCGGCTCCTTGGCGGAATACATCCCCTCCGGTGACTATGTCGTCGTTAAATTTGCCCGCTGGGCCTTCGAAAAATTCAAAGAGGCCAAAGATGTCCTGGGCACCCAAATGAAAGCGGTCGGTGAAGTAATGAGCATCGGCAAAACCTATAAGGAGGCTCTTCAAAAGGCCATCCGCAGCCTGGAAACCGGCCATTACGGCTTGGGCCAAAATCCTGTTCTGATGCAAAAGTCCAAAGCCGAGCTGCTTGCCATGCTCTCTACCGTCTCCAGCGAGCGGCAGTTTATCCTTTACGAGGCATTCAAAAAAGGTGCAACAGTGGAAGAGTTGCAAGACCTCACCAAAATTCACCCCTATTTCCTGACCCAGATGCAAGAACTTACGGTGCTGGAGCGGGAAATCGAACAATACAAAGGCCAATCCCTTCCCGATGATCTTCTCCAACGGGCCAAGCTGGACGGCTTTGCCGACCGATATATTGCCAAGATTATCGGCACCAAGCAAGAGGACATTCGCGCTTGCCGCCAGGCTTTGGGCATCCGGGAAAGCTGGGAGGCCGTACCCGTCAGCGGCGCTGAAAACGCCTCCTACCTGTTCTCCTCCTACAATCCTGTGATCCCCAACGCCGCGCCGCCTTCCCAAAGGCAAAAGATTATGATTCTGGGCGGCGGCCCCAACCGCATCGGTCAGGGCATCGAATTTGATTACTGCTGTGTCCACGCCGCTTTCGCCCTGCGGGAACTGGGCTTCGAAACCATCATCGTCAACTGCAATCCCGAAACAGTCTCTACCGATTACGACACCTCCGACAAGCTCTATTTCGAACCCCTTACGGTGGAGGATGTCCTGAGCATTTACGAAGCGGAAAAACCCCTTGGTGTCATCGCCCAATTTGGCGGCCAAACGCCTCTCAACATCGCCCGTGCGCTGGAGGAGGCCGGTGTCAACATCCTGGGCACTTCCCCCGACACCATCGACCTGGCCGAAGACCGCGATCGTTTCCGCGCCATGATGGAGGAACTGCAGATTCCCATGCCCCAGTCTGCCATGGCGGTTACTATCGACGATGCCGTGAAAGCGGCTGCCGACATCGGCTATCCCCTTATGGTGCGCCCCTCCTATGTGCTGGGCGGCCGTGGTATGGAGATTGTACACGACGAAGTAGATTTGCGACAGTATATGGCGGCGGCAGTGGGGGTAACCCCCGATCGCCCCATTCTCATCGATAAATTTTTGGAAAATGCCACCGAGGCGGAAGCCGACGCCATCAGCGACGGCGAAAGCGCTTTTGTCCCCGCCGTCATGGAGCAGATTGAATTGGCGGGCATCCACTCTGGCGACTCCGCCTGCATTCTGCCCTCTTTGAACATCTCAAAAGCGAATCAGGATACCATCAATGAATACACCGCCCGCATCGCCGTCAAGCTGGGTGTTCGGGGCCTGATGAACATTCAATATGCCATTCACAAAGACAAAGTCTATGTCATCGAGGCCAACCCCCGCGCCTCCCGCACCGTGCCGCTGGTTTCCAAAGTCTGCAACATCAAGATGGTTCACATTGCCACCGGCATTATCACCGCCCCCTATACTAAGCAAACCGGGTTGCTGCAAACGCTGCGCCACCATCCCATTCCTCACTATGGCGTCAAAGAAGCCGTTTTCCCCTTCAATATGTTCCCCGAGGTGGACCCGCTGCTCGGCCCCGAAATGCGCTCCACCGGCGAGGTACTGGGTATTGCCGACAGCTTCGGCATGGCCTTCTATAAATCCCAACAGGCGGCCAAAGTGTTTCTGCCCCTCTCCGGTAAAGTATTCATCAGCGTCAATGACCAGGATAAGCCGGAAGCTTTGGCGGTTGCCAAACACTTCCATGCGCTGGGCTTTACCCTTGTCGCCACCCAAGGCACCGGCCGGCTGCTGAACGACAACGGCATCCCAGCCGATATCATCAGCAAGCTTAAAGAACCGGGCACCAATGTGGTCGATCTCATCGAAATAGGGGAGATCAACTTTATTATCAATACACCCATGGGTAAGCAGGGCAACACCGACGACAGCTACATCCGCAAAGCCGCCGTCAAACACCGCGTTGCCTATATCACGACCATAGCTGCCGCTGCCGCTGCCGCCGAGGGGATAAGCGCCATGCGCCAGACGGACAACCTCACTCCCAAATCCCTCCAGCAATACCACCGGGAGATGGCGTAAACAACAAACCAAATCTTAAAAATCGAACAAGCCGCAGCATAA
>JAVBNO010000009.1:0-15292 GCA_031551485.1 Oscillospiraceae bacterium | reverse complement strand
TTTATATAGTGGAGGATTTTAGCCAAGTTGTTGCTTTTTGAATACAGGTTCTCATACTTCTGGCGGTTCGATAATCGAACTGAAATAATAATTAAAGAAAGATATTTACGTTAGCTATATCAATCCTATCCATTCCTTTCCGTCAAGAGTGGGAAAATCCTGCGTTGGGAAATCCAATATTGGTTAAGAAGTGAAGTCTTTGACATAAATAAGATTTGCCTTGCCCAACCCTTGCCGCTTTGTCTCGATAAGACCGATACCGCGTGAATCCAGCTCGGCCATTAGGCGGTTTGCCTTTTCTCTGGCACAGCCAAGCTGCTGCATAACTTCATTCAGCGTGAAGTAGATATAGACCCGGCATTGACGGTCAATCCAGCCGTTTTTGCGAGACAGGCTCATTCGGTCAAGCATCAAGCCGTACAGAACCTTTGCATCGGATGACAGCTTTGAAAATCGTTCATCCGTAAACAGGGATTTTGGGATGCGATAAAAGGTAAATTGCTCCGCTTTTTCGCTGTAATAGTAATCAAATTGGCTCATATACACCTCCATAAGATAGAGAAAGCGGGATACTGACGCGCAGTATCCCGCTCTCCATTTGATTCAATTCATTGGAGGCTTGTCCATTCCATCCCGCAAAAAAATGAATGGTCGCTTATATTTTTGTTGGCGTTTACATTAAGCGCGATGCTATCCCCCTTAGGGCCGTAAACGCTGAAATACAGCTATGATGCGGGTTTGTGAGTCCCGTTTACATTAGCCGCGCAGCGATACATAGCTGCGAGAAATGCCCAATTTAGCCGCCACCTCCCGCTGGGTTAAAGGGAAAGCCCCATGCAACCCATAGCGCAGCACTAAAATCTCCTTTTCCCGGGGGTCAAGCAGGGCGTCTATATACCGGTGCAACTGTTCCGATTTCAGCTGCAAATCAATTTGATCGATGATGGTGTCCTCATCCGCCATAATATCCATCAGCGTCAGAGAATTGCCGTCCTTGTCAATATCAATGGGGTCGTTGATATAGACATCGGCAGCATTTTTTTTGCGCCCGCGAAAATGCATTAAAATCTCGTTTTCAATGCAGCGGCTGGCATATGTAGCAAAACGGGTTCCTTTTTCATAATCGAAGGTGGAGGAAGCCTTAATCAGCCCAATGGTGCCAATCGAAATCAGGTCCTCCTGGTCTTTCAGGTTGGAATAATATTTTTTGATGATGTGGGCCACCAGCCGTAAATTGTGTTCAATCAACTTGCTGCGGGCTGCCATATCCCCCAGGCGAATTTGCTTTAAGCATTCCATCTCCTCCTTGGCGGAAAGCGGTTTGGGGAAGGAGCCTCCCGAACTGACATGGAGGGCAAAGTACAACAGATTGCACAGGGCAAACACAATGAGGGACGTATACATTTCATACCACCACCTTCCCTCAGTATATGAAGGGAAGGGGTTGACCGGTGCCAGTCCAGAGCGGGCAAAAAGGGTCATAAAATAGGAAAATGATCGACATGTGCCATTTGCTTAGCATAAAAATTTATGATATAATTTTTGTGTTATCAAACTGTGAAAAAGGGTTGTATTATGCAGAATTTTTCTGTGCTTATGTCCGTTTATGCCGGAGAAAATCCAATCTATTTGGCCCAATGCCTGCAAAGTCTGACGGGACAATCTGTACAGCCCGCTGAAGTTGTCATTGTCAAGGACGGCCCACTTACCGCCGCGCTCGAGGAAGTATTACAGCAATGGAATGCCGATTATCCGGGCCTTTTTGTCTTTGTGTCCCTTGCAAAAAATGTGGGGCTTGGGGCGGCGCTTCAAGCTGGATTGGCGCATTGCCGCTGTGAGCTGGTTGCCCGTATGGACTCCGACGACATCAGCGAGCCCCAGCGTTTCCAGCTGCAGCTGGAGGCCTTTTCTCAAACGAAGGAGTTGGCTCTGGTTGGCGGGCAAATCGGCGAATTTGCCGATGACCCCGACATCATCACCACCCAAAGAATTGTTCCGCTCGCCTTTCAAGATATCAAGATATTCAGTATCAAACGCAATCCCTTTAATCACGTCACCGTAATGTTTCGCAAGGCGGCGGTGCTGCAAGCCGGGGGCTACCAGTCGATGCCGCTGTTCGAAGATTACTGGCTGTGGATGCGCATGCTGGCTGCCGGTTTTCTCATGCGCAATTTGCCCCAATTGCTGGTGCGGGTGCGGGTTGGCAACGGCATGATGGGCCGCCGCGGGGGCCTGCAATACATCCCCAAAGTCTACAGGTTTCAAAAAAGCTTGTTGCAGCAAAAATATATTACGACCGGGCAGTTCGCTTACAATGTCAGTGTACGTACAGCCGCCTGTTTTCTGCCGTCAGGATGGCGCAAAATGGTATATCAAAAATATCTGCGCAAGCCGGAGCGCTAGCCTGAAACGCATATCATCTGGCGGAATGAGGGAACAAAGATGGGTGCAACCCGTGTATTACATGTAATCGATCGGTTGGATTACGGCAATGGCGTATGTATGGTGGTCATGAACTATATGCGCCAATTGGATCCGGAAAAGTGGGTTTTTGACATCGTTGTCCAACATCCCCCCAAAGACAAGGCGCTTTACGACGAGGTCATTGCCCGTGGTGGACAAATCTTCACCATAGGCAAACCGGGCCTTTGGGATTTGGGCACATTTTTAAGGCAATGGGATCAGCTTTTCGCCCAATATCCGTATCCCATTGTGCACGGCCACTTGCCGGTAACCGCCGTTTTTTATCTGGGTACCGCCCGCAAAAACAAGGTGCCGGTTCGCATCATCCACAGTCATGGCACACGGGGTGGCATTGGCTTTCTCAAGGGGATACGCAATACGCTGGTCACACGCCCTATTCCTCTTTACGCCACCCATTTTATTGCCTGCTCACTTCCGGCCGGGCAGTATTTGTTCGGCAATCATATTGCCCACCATCGCATGTTGCTTTTGCCCAACGCCATCGACTGCGACCGTTTTCATTTCGATGCCGTCGCTCGCCAGCAGATCCGCACCCTCCATCACGCCAAAGATGCCCTGGTCATCGGTCATGTAGCCCGTTTGTCGCCGGAAAAAAATCAAGGTTTTCTGCTGGATGTTTTTCACACCGTCTGTCAAACCCAAAATGCCTTTTTGTGGGTGATGGGTGATGGGCCCGAGCGCAGCGCTCTGGAATCCAAGGCAAAAGACCTCGGCATCTCCGAAAGGGTGTTGTTTTTGGGTGTGCGTTCGGATTTAGAGCAAATTTTGCCGGGATGTGATGCCTTTTGCCTGCCGTCATTTTACGAGGCCATGCCTTTGTCGGTGCTGGAGGCCCAGGCCTGCGGCCTGCCTTGTGTCACCAGTGTCAGCGTCCCTGCCCAGGCTGATGTCACCGGTACGATGACGCGGCTCTCCCTGCAAGCCGGCCTTTCCGTTTGGGCGGATGCTCTGGTCAATGCCGCGCGGCAGCGGGATCCGCAGGCCATCAGCAGCCAGTTCATCCAAAGCCCCATGAATATTCGGCATACAGCCGACATGTTGACACACTTTTATACCCGGCAGCTGCCGGCTGATGGATAAGTAGCGCTTTGCTTTGCCCGTTGAAGGGAAGGGATCGCCGTGAATAGGGTTATTTTTCATTGTGATTGCAACGCTTTTTTTGCCAGCGTGGAGGAATGCCTCCACCCCGAACTCAAAAAGGTGCCGATGGCGGTTTGCGGCAACCCCGAAAACCGCCGGGGGATTATTCTGGCCAAAAACGAGTTGGCCAAAAGCTTCAAAGTGCAAACGGCGGAAACCATCTGGCAGGCGCGGCAAAAGTGTCCGGGGCTTGTGTTGGCGCCTGTCCGCCACGATTTATACTACAAGTACTCAAACCGAGTCAACGACATATACATTCAGTATACTGATAGGTTGGAGCGCTTCGGCATTGACGAAAGCTTTCTGGATGTCAGCGGTACGCTCCATCTTTTTGGCGGCGACCCCGTCCGTTTGGCACACGAAATTCGCCAGCGGGTAGAGCGGGAAGTGGGCATCACCATTTCGGTGGGCGTCTCGTACAACAAAATTTTTGCCAAGATCGGCTCCGATTACAAAAAGCCCAATGCCGTCACAGTGATCAGCAAGGATAACTACCGGGAAATTGTCTGGCCGCTGCCGGCGGGCGATTTGTTTTTTGTCGGCAAAGTCACCCGCCAGCAGCTGGAGCGGCTCAATATCTTCACCATTGGCGACCTGGCCGGTTACGACAAAAATGTTCTGCGTTCCCGCCTGGGTAAGCTGGGGGAGCAGCTCTATTTATATGCCAACGGCCTGGACGACAGTCCGGTGGTCACCGCCGAGGAAGGGGAGGGCGTCCACAGCATCGGCAACGGCATGACCTTTCGCCGCAATCTCGTCACCCATGAAGATATACAGACCGGCGTGTCGGCGCTTTGCGATTCGGTGGCCGCCCGAATGCGCCGGGCGGGGCTGAAAGCCTTGACAGTACAGGTCACCATCAAAGACACGTACCTTAAAGTCATCACCCGGCAAAAAACCCTTTCCAACCCCACCTTTTTGGCCAAGACGCTGAGCCGTCAGTCGGTGGAGCTTATTGAGAAAGCCTGGAAAATTGGCACCCCCATCCGCATGCTCACCGTTACCGCTTCCCACCTTGTTCCGGCAGATGCCACCGGCGATCAACTTTCGCTGTTCGAGGCGGCGGCGGATGCCCCCAACCTGGGGCAAGAGCGGCAGGAGAAGCTGGAGCAGGCAATGGATCGCATTCGGGACAAATACGGTCGAGACAGCATCACACGGGCTTCCATTGTGGACAACGACCTGGGTATTGACCACCATTACGGTAGCGATGACGACAATGACAAACAAACGGGTACTCCCCATGCACAGACACAATAACGATCCCACCGGCAGCGCTGGTGGGATCGTTATTCATATACGATTTGATGAATGCGCAAGGCGAATGGTTGGTACCGATCTTGAATCAAAGTAAAGCAGAGGTACAGCCGCCCCGGCAGGCATTTAACATGTCGCTCAAGCCGCGACCGGCGCATACTTTTTGGCGCAAAAGTATGCAAAAACATTTTTGGGGAGACCATGTGGTTTCCCCCCCGCCCCATCCTTAGGGCGAGGGCATATCTGCGCAGGAAACGTTTGGGCTGGCGGGAGAAGGGTTTTGGTTTGATCTGGTAGGCGCAAAACGTGGAGAAGAAAGAACGCTTTCTCTCTTCATCGCGCAAACGCCGCTGTACCTTGTGCCTAAGCCGGGTTTTTCTATACAAAAACCATCCCCGGCCCACAGGCTTGGCTATTTCTGCGGCTTCTTCTCCTGCTTTTGACAACAGGTCTTGTCATATTTGTGGTACGCCTGGCACGCTTCACATTTGCCATGGCGGGCGCAAGGATAGGTGCAGGGACAATTGGGGTTACGGTTCTCGGCCATCTGCCTCACCTCTTCCAAAGTGTTTTGCCCTCAAGCCATACTGCTTTCGCTAACGTGAGCATATCACAGAACACGCCTTTTGGCCAGCGGGGGTTCATTTGGCGTCATACTTTTTTCCAAGCCAGTGGATTCACTTTCTCATTCCGTTGCGGACGCAACAGAAGCGAAAAGTCTTTTCGCATACAATTATATTCAGAATCATTCATCACACACTATTTTTTATGAATCAATTGATCAAAATGGAGGCGACTAAAATGGAAAATATGTTTTGTTACCAATGTGAGCAAACCGCCAAAGGCACCGGCTGTACGATGTCGGGTGTCTGCGGTAAAAAGCCCGATACCGCCCACGAGCAGGATCTGCTTACCTGCGAGATGATTGCGTTGGCAAAAGCGGCCAGCGCCAAAAGTGACGCCGATGCGGCTGTTGTCGATTTGCTGGTCGACGGCCTTTTCACCACCATCACCAATGTCAGCTTTGACTCCGCGCGGATTGCAGCCAGCACACAGGCGGTTCAAAACGCCAAAGCGGCTCTGGGTGGCAACGCCCCTATGGATACCGAGAGTCTTTTCCACGGCAACGAGGATATTGTTTCGCTGCGTTCCACCCTGCTGTTTGGCTTGCGGGGTATGGCCGCCTACGCCCACCACGCCCGGGTACTGGGTAAACGCAATTCCCAGGTGGACGACTGGTTTATCAAAGGGATGGCCGCGTTGGGTGAAGACCACAGCGTAGAAGAGTGGCTGGGCCTTCTCATGGAATTTGGCAGCGTCAACCTTACCTGTATGGCGCTGTTGGATGAGGCGAATACAGGGGCATATGGCAATCCGGTACCCACGCCCGTCACCATGCGCATTGAAAAAGGTCCCTTTATCGTCATCAGTGGCCACGATCTCCACGACTTAAAAATGCTGCTGGAGCAAACAAAAGATAAAGGCGTCAACATTTACACCCACAGCGAAATGCTGCCGGCCCATGGTTACCCCGAACTTAAAAAATATCCTCAGCTTAAGGGTAATTTTGGCACCGCCTGGCAAAATCAACAAAAGGAATTTGAGAATCTTCCGGCGCCGGTCCTGTTTACAACCAACTGCCTGATGCCGCCCAAGCCCAGCTATGGCGACCGGGTTTATACCACTTCTGTTGTGGCCTATCCCGAACTTACGCATATCGGCGCAGACGCCAACGGCCACAAAGATTTTTCCGGCCTGATCGACCATGCCATCCGGTTGGGCGGCTATAACGAAGAAACAATCTTCACCGGCGTCAACGGCGGCAGCACTGTGACCACCGGCTTTGGCCGCCAGACTGTATTGGACAATGCCCCCGTCATCATCGACGCGGTCAAAAGCGGCGCCATTAAACATTTCTTTTTGGTGGGCGGCTGCGACGGCGCCAAGCCCGGCCGCAATTACTACACGGAATTTGTGAAAGAAACCCCCAAAGATACCGTTGTCCTCACGCTGGCTTGTGGCAAATACCGCATCAACGATCTGGATGTGGGCTCTATCGGCCCCTTCCCCCGCATTTTGGATATGGGCCAGTGCAACGACGCCTACGGTGCCATTCAGGTGGCGGTGGCGCTGGCAGGCGCGTTCGAGTGCGGCGTCAACGATCTTCCGTTAACCCTGGTGCTGAGCTGGTACGAACAAAAGGCGGTCTGCATTCTTTTGACCCTTTTGTCGCTGGGTATCCAAAATATTTATATCGGCCCCAGTGTACCCGCTTTCTTTTCCTCCGCGGTGTTGGATGTGCTGGTTTCCAAGTTTAACATCCATCCCATCTCCACCCCCCAAGAGGACCTGAAAACCATTTTGGGCCCCAAAGCCTAGTGGGATATTTTCCTTTTTAGCGATCTCCAAAGCCCGGCACCACATCTGTGGTGCCAGGCTTTCGCTATTCAGGGTACCCCCCAAGAAAACACAGCGACCGCCACAATTCTGTGGCAGCCGCTGTGTTTTTACTCAATAATCGTGTGGCTTTGCAGTCCAGAGGCCATCACCATCCGGCGCAAAAACGACTGATACATAAAGGGACATTTCAGCTGTTTTTGCAACAGCTTCAGCCGTAAATGCAGGGTGTTTTTGCCATAGGCAAAAGCGGTCTGCCGGGGCGGGCCGCCTTCTTTTAAAGCGGCAAACAGGGCAATGGCGCTGTCCATGGCAAAGCTGATGCCCTCGGCGGAAGAAGGACTGACGAAGCCGGCCGCTTCGCCCAGCAAGTAGGCGCTGCCGTCGGGCCGGGCGGAGCCTTTGGCGTCCAGCCAACCCCGGGGTCGAATGATCAGCGTGCCTTCTTTGGCCAAAGGTTCCCCCAGCTGGAAACCGCTGCGGGCCAACATCCGCCGCAGTTCGCGGAATGCTTCGTTGGCATTTTTACCGGCGGGAATGGCCGCCCCCAGCAGAAAATGGTCGTCTTTGGGCAATGCCCAGGCGTAATAATCGGTAATATCCCGGTGGAAGAAAGAGTAAAAATAGCCCCGCTCCACGGCGGCGGTTTTGGGAAATATATGCTGAACCGAGCTGTAGCGGCGCAGTTTCAAATGGGGAAACAGCAGTCGGCGGGTCATGGATTTGGCCCCGTCCGCCCCCACCACAATCCGGGCGTGAATGTGGTCACTGTCCAGTGTAATCCGCCAGCCGGCGTCCTCTTTTTCAATGGCTTTTGCCCGTTGGCCAAAGCAGGGGATGATGTTGGAATGCCCCTCCACCGCCTGGGCCGCCAGCCAGCGGTCAAAACGCTCCCGATGGGTGTTGACATAAAGACGCTGGTAATGGCGGGCGGCGCCGGTTTCCAAATCCACCGTGTGTACCGAGAATATTTGCGGGTCAGCCAGCACCCAGTTGGGCAGGGTTAGCCCCAGGCGGGAGAGGGTCTTTTGGGCATCGGGGGCGACAAGGCCGCCGCAGCTTTTTTCCCCAATGGCTTCCGGGGTGCCCAGGGAGGGGGCCGGCAGGTCGAGGCGCCGGTTGTCCACAAGGGCGACTTTATGCCGGCCAAGCCGCCCCAGCAGCATAGCCAGCACCGACCCCGCCGGTCCCGCCCCCACAATCGCAATGTCATAACGCGCTTCCAAATAAGCCCTCCTCTTATGTACTGCTGTTTGTATTGTAGCAAATTTTCGACCAAAGATACAATAGAAAATATACAAGAGGCTTTCTTGTACTCTTTGGGGAAAAGGCGTATAATCGAGGCAGAGAAAGCTGTCTCAAAAGGAACTGTATAAACGAGGAGACGATCAAATGGGAAAAGCAAGGCGTATTGGCATTTTGACCAGCGGAGGGGACTGTCCGGGGCTGAACGCGGTGATACGCGGTGTGGCCAAAGCGTCCTACAATCTGATGGACGATGTGGAGATTGTGGGCATTCGGGGGGGGTTTGCCGGCCTGATTGACGGCGAATATCAAGAGATGCAGCCCGGGGATTTTTCAGGTATTCTCACCCTTGGGGGTACTTTGTTCGGCGCCTCCCGCCGTCCTTTTAAGATGATGCGGGTTGTGGAGGACGACCAGGTGGACAAAGTGGCCAATATGAAGGCCAATTACCAGAAAATGAAGCTGGATTGCCTTTTGGTATTGGGGGGCAACGGCAGCCATAAAACAGCCGCGCTGCTGGCGGAAGAAGGACTGAATGTCATCGGCCTGCCAAAAACCATTGACAATGACATTTACGACACTGACATTACCTTTGGCTTTCATACGGCGGTGGACACCGCCACCGAAGGCATTGACCGGCTGCATACCACGGCAGCCAGCCACGGCCGGGTGATTGTGGTGGAGCTCATGGGGAATAAGGCGGGGTGGCTTACCCTCTATTCCGGGCTGGCAGGCGGTGCCGACATTGTGCTTATCCCCGAAATTCCCTTTGCCATGGACAAAGTGACCGAGGCGATTTTGCGCCGCTGCCACGCGGGCAAAGCCTTTTCCATTTTGGCGGTGGCGGAAGGCGCCATTGACACGGAAGAAGCCAAAATGAAGAAAAAGGACCGGCTGCAAAAGCGCATGGATGCGGGGGAGATCACTGCGACTAACCGCATTTGCCGGGCCATTGTGGCCAAAACCGGCATTGAAAGCCGTGTGCAGGTCATGGGGCATTTGCAGCGGGGCGGCAGTCCGTCGGCTTACGATCGGGTGCTGTCCACCCAGTTTGGCGCCTATGCCGCCGGGCTCATTCAAAAAGCTCACTATGGTGTCACGGTGGCAATGAAGGACACTAAAATTACCCACAACAACCTGCAGGCTATTGCGGGCAAAACCAAGTTTGTGCCCTCCGACCATCAAATGGTGCAGGTGGCCAGGACAATGGGCATCTGCTTTGGCGATTAACGCCCTTCCACGTAAGAACACCGCTATATTACAATTTGGCAACAAACCGGTACGGATGCAAAAATCCATACCTTTTTTCGCACTAGTATGGTACCATATATTTCACTAGGAACAGGAAATAAATGGAGAATTTCTATAAGCCTCGAGGGAGGGGTTACGTGTGAAAAGTTTAGTCAGGTTGATACCGTTTATTTTAACCGCTGCCTTTTTGCTGCTGCCGCTCTATCCGGTACTGGCGGCACCCCCCACCACCTATACGCTGGTGGGCAATACGCCGGACTGCCATTACGCCACCATTGGGGAGGCGTTGGCGATTGGGGCATCCAACCCCAATAACGAGATCCGGGTGATGGCCGGCACATACACCGAGGATTTGGTGATTGCCAAACCGGTCACCATCAAACCGGAAACCGGCGCAGCTGTTACCCTCAGCGGGTCGGTGCAGATCACCAGCGGCGGTGTGACGCTAAGCGGATTTACGGTGGCCCTTCCGGTGGCGTCCGCCAAGCAGGCGGCTATCAGCATCAACCAGCCGGCAGCGGGTGCCCTTGTCGCGATTCAAGGCTGCAACATCCCGGTGCCTGCGGGTAAAACAGGCATCGCCGTGGATGGCGCCCGGGCGGCTTTAACCGTTTCGGCCAATACCATTACGACCGCGGGGGCCACAGCGGCCTCACCCGCCGCGGCGGCGTTTACAGTTGCCCCCAACCAGCCCGCCGGCGTTCCCATTACCGTATCACAAAACCAGGTGAAGGGCTATTTTGCCACCGCCTTTACAATTTGCAGCAAAACGACGCTGCTTACCAACACCATTGAAAGCCAGGGTGGCGGCAGCGCCGTAGGTGTGGCGATGTCCGGCCAGCCGGCGGCTGCCCAACCCTACCAAATTCAGTTAAGCGGCAATACCATCAAGGGCTTCGGCATTGGCATCCGGGCCCATGGCGTGCGCTCTGCAAGCGCCGATGTAGCGCCGGTCATCACCGGCAATACTTTTACCGGTAATACAGTGGATATTGCCAACACATTCGCATTTGACAACTGGGGTGAATCGACGGTGACCGCCATCGGCAATACCTATGGAACCGGCGGCGCCAAGCTAAGCGCGGCCGCCCCCATCGTTACCGATATTGCGACAGCCTCCCGCCTGGCCTTTATTTTTAATCACAGCCATCATTATCTGACCGGCGGCGTTGTCAATTTGTACGCTTTTGCCAGCGGCGCGTTTTCCCCCGACACGTTTACCTACAACCTGGCCGCCAACCCCGGCGATACGGTCAGCTTATCGGCGATCCCGGCCAAAGCGGGCACGCCGGTAACGGTGACGGTCGACGGCGCGGCCGTAACGCCGACCGCGCCCTACAATACGTTCTCCGTTTCGGCCGGTTCGGTGGCCGCCATTTCGGTGGGCACTTCGCCCGCCACCGCCACCTATTATGTGGCCGTGGGCGGCACAGCGCCGGATCTGAGTAAAATTACCGCTTTTTCGCTGGCAGTTTCCAAGCTGCCGCTGCCGGCCAGCGCCACGCTGGCGGCCAAGGCGCAAACCGACGCGCTTTTGGCCCAGTACAATGCTTTTACGCCGGCCGAAAAAGCCCTTGTTCCTGCGGCAGATATCCAAAAGCTCAATGACCTTTCCGCTAAATTTTTAACGCTGACCCAGCAGGCGGATGCCGTTACAGCGGCTATTATAGCGTTGCCGGCGCCCTCGGCCACTACCACCGCTCACCAGGCCCAGGTCAAGGCCGCGCTTGCCCTTTACAATGCACTGTCGGCGGAGCAGAAGAAGCTGATTTCAGCAACCAACCTTAAAAAATTGCAGGACTGTGTGACAAAAGTCACAGTTACCATCAACTATACCATCCCCAACACCAGCACAAAAATTGCCGTTACCGGGCTGTTCGAACCCTCCTGGCGGCTGGAGGGCAAAACCATCACCCGCACCTCCGCCACATCGGATATGTGGTATCAGCTGGACCGCACGGAATCGGGCTATAAAGCCTCACAGATTTTCTATGTGAACTGGAAAGCCAACGGCGCGCTGCCCAATCCGACCAATTTCTCCATGACCGTGAGCGTTTCCTCCAGCGTGGCCCTGCGCAAACCCTACTTGATGGCGTTGGACGCCAGAGGGGTGATTTGGGACGCCGGCGCCACTTTTTCCGGCACCAAGTTTTCCCTTACCCCCAATGCCCTGGGGTATTTCGGCATCATCGCCAAGTCCGGTTCCTCCAGTTACAGCAGTTACGATGATGACGACGATGATGACTACGGTGTGGACGCCGACTTCAGCGAGCTACGCTCGGACATTCAAAGCGCCAGCCTCAGCAGTACCCTTAAAATTAATGTGGCGGGGGACAATCCGATTCCCACCAGCGTGTTTACCGCACTGGCCAGCCGGGGCGGCGTCAATGTTTCTTTCTATGCGCCCCGCTATATTTGGACAGTGAACGGCAGCCAGATTGTCGCCAATCAAATTTCTTCCGGTCGGGTTTATTACGATTTGGCGGTGGGCGCCGGCTCGGGTTATGACGATAAAATCGACGAGCGCTTCCAAAGCGCCACCATCGGCCCCCAGACCTTTTCCACTACCTATTACAAAGGCGCGCTGCCGGGCACCTTCACTCTTTCGCTGCATTCCAACATCTATCCCGGCATCAAAGTCAATGTCTATCTTTACAAGACCGATGGCAGCTATATACTACTGGCGTCGGGGATAAAGGTGGGCGAGGACGGCTGGGTGACCTTTAAGACAGCCACAGCGGGCACCTATGTGATCACCAACGGCACCATCAGCGCCGCCGTTGCCCAGCCCGCCAGCTCCGCCGCCACGTCTCGTTCCGCCGCGCCCTCTGTTTCAACACCGGCCGCCCCTTCCTCCTCCAGCGCGGCATCCTCCTCCTCCTTGGCGCCGGAGTCGGTAAGCCTACCGGAGGAAAGCAGCTCTTCCAGCCAAATTCCGGAAATTGATACCCCTGTGGGCCCGGTGGATCCCACCCCCCCTGAGCAAAAGACCCTTGACATCGGCACCATCGGCCTTATTTGTGCAGGTGTATTGGCGCTGTTTGCCATTGCGGGTGTTGTCGCCGCCATCATCTCGGGGCGAAAAGGATACAAGGGCCTGTAAAGGCAAAGACATATACAATAAAACGCCGCCCGGCAGGGCGGCGTTTTATATGGACTTCCCGCGTTAGGCGCAGGGCTCAGAGAAGCTTATACGATGAAGAGAAAAGCAGTTGGTACCAATCTATCATAGCATTACAGTAGACGTGCAGCCGCCCCGGCAAACATCTTGGATGTCGCTCGGGCCGCGACCGGCCCATACTTTTTGGCGCAAAAAGTATGCAAAAACATTTTTAGGGGAACCCACATGGTTTCCCCTAACCCCCATCCTTAGGGCAAGGACATATCTGCGCAGGAAACGCCTGGCCTATGGGGAGAACGGTTTTGGGTCTGATCGGTTGTACAAAAAGGATCATTCGCCTTGCGCATCTGCCAAACATATTAGCGCCGTTTAGGCATGGTCCGTAAACAAGGGCGATGCTTGTTCAGAAAAACCACCCGCATATGAGCGGGTGGTTGGTTATTGGCGGTTGAGGTCGGTGGGCATTAAATCATCATATTGGCCAGCATTTCCGGCGTCATGCCGTGAATGTAGTGGCCCAGGGGAGGGGAAAGCTCCTCTAGACGGCGCAGAATGGCTTCTTTTTCGTGGCGTACGCCCACCAGGGCGTTCTCCAACCCGGCAATGTCAGCCAGACCAAAGAAGTCGCCAAATATTTTCAGCTTGTCAATTTGTCCGCCTTGCACCGACATCCGCAAATCCACAATGCCAAATTCATAGCGGGCGGTGTTTTGCCAATCGAAAGCAGGGGAGTTGCCAAAGCTCCATTCCCAAAGGGCATATTTTTCGTCCACCAGTTTTTGAATGGCAGCCAGGTCTTCGGGGGTAAAGCGGTATTCCTGCAGGCCGGGTACAGTGGCCAAAAAGTAATCGCAGAGGCCGTCGTAAAACGCCTCGACCGTCATGGGGGCAGGCAAATGGCCGGCGATGTTGGTGACACGGCTGCGGATGGATTTGACGCCTTTGCTTTCTATCTTAACCGCTTTGGGACGCAAAGCGCCGGCCAAGTTGGCAAAGTCGGCGGCAAACAGCAGGGTGCCGTGGTGCATGATGCGCCCCTCTTTTACCGTTTGGGCGTTGCCGGATATTTTCTGGCCGTCCACCGTCACATCGTTGCGGCCCGAGAGCTGGGCATCCACCCCCAGGGTGGCCAAATAAGCGCGGATGGGGGCGGTAAAACGGTCATAGTCAGAAAAGGAGCCATCGGTGTTGGGTTCAATCAAAGTGAAGTTGACATTGCCCAGATCATGAAAAACCGCGCCGCCGCCGGTCAGCCGGCGCATGACGCAAATATCGTTGGCTTTTACAAAATCCAGGTCTACTTCTTCAATGGTGTTTTGGTTGCGGCCCACAATGACAGCCTGGCGGTTGCGCCACAGGCAAATCACTTCCTCTTTGCGCTGGCAAAGGAGATATTCCTCCATAGCCATGTTGAATACGGGATCGGTGGATGGGCCTTTGATTAGCAGCATAGACATTCTCCTTGCGGTCAGGGCTTGTGTGGAGCGGGGCGGCTTTGCAGGTTCAGCGTCATCGGTGTAAAGATAATGCCGTTTTTTTCCTCCCGCGGCCCTACAAACGCAAAACCGTATTTTTTATAAAAGGCTTCCCCATAGGGGGAGGCGTTTACTTCAATCGCCATCAGCTCCGATTCAAGGGTTTGGCAGCGGGCAATGGCGGTATCGCAAAGGGCGGTGGCCACCCCGCGGCGAAAAGCGTGGGGCGCAACAAAACAAAGGCAGATGTGTCCGGGCAGGCGCATTTCCAGCACACCCAGCAAACGGCCGTCTTCTACAGCAACCAGGGTGAAGTGGCCATTTCCCTGGCGGCGCGCCAGCGCGGCGGGTTCGGCGTACAGATAAAATTCTGCCCGGCCGTGGGGTGGATAATCCCCGGCCACATAGCGGTCAAAGCAGTCCCTTACCAACGCAACGGCCCTTTCGGCTTCGCTTTTTTCCATTGTGCGAATTTCCACTGACAACACCTTCTTTTTGGCGGCTGCCTAATGTCGTGACAATGCATTGTATTTTTATGATCAACCAAGTATAATAAATACCAGCGAACCCACAGGAAAGGATGACAGTTGCGTGACGGTACCGCTTTTTGGCGCCAGCCTGGAAATTCCCGAGCAGCTTTTGGTTTTTCTCATCTCAATGGCACCTGTCATTGAATTGCGTGGCGCCATTCCCACCGGCGTTGCCCTTGGCCTTCCGTTTTGGGAGTGCTACTTACTGGCCGTGCTGGGCAATATGCTGCCGGTGCCTTTCCTCATTCCCTTTTCCAAGGCTATTGTCCGTTTTTTGGCGAAGCAGAAGTTCATCGGGCCGTTTTTTCAGCGGGTCATCAACAAGGCGGACCGCACAGCCCAAAATATCGGCCGGTACGAGCTAGCGGGGCTGGCGCTCTTTGTGGCCATTC
>JAVBNO010000060.1:0-13275 GCA_031551485.1 Oscillospiraceae bacterium | reverse complement strand
CGCATGAGTCAATGGAATGGAGGAATGGTCAAACCATTCTACAAATTGCTATAGCCATACAACCACCCTGATATGATATCTTTGGCTGTAATGAAATTCCTTTTATCTTGCTCTTTTATTGTACATGATTATACATCAATTTGCACGCTTTTTGTGTTTCACACCCTTCTATCGCGCTGCCAAAAGATAGCTTTGCTTGAGTCTAAATTATGTTTGCTTTTTTCTTCGTATCATATTTAAATTGGATGTAATGTCATTGATCTTTACACTGCTCATAAAATGCCAGTTTTCGCTCATGTATTATAAATTAGGGCGCAAGTTAATTTCCTTTACGCCAAACTTTCTTAATGTTTAGTGTAAAAAAGAACGGCCGCGCCATTGGCACGCCGCTCTTTGTAACTTGATGCAGATAGCTACCCTTTAGGCCTCTTCCTCCTGCTTGGGATGGGGTGACTCTTTTTCACCCACTTCTTTGGCAAAGGAACCAAGTACCCCGTTTAAATAGGCCGGATCCTCATCGCCGCCATATTGCTTGGCCAATTCCACCGCCTCATTAATCGACACACTGAGGGGGACATTCTCCACAAACAGAATTTCCCCAATGGCAAGACGTAGCAATGCCGCCACCACCCGCGAAAGGCGCTCGATCTTCCATGTGGTGGAAAACTTGTTGATGAAACCATCAATTTTTTCTTGATGTGTCTTCACAATTTCCGCCAACTGCAGCGCAAAGGGCGCTATCTCTTCCCCTTGACATTCAGCTACGGTTTGGGCCAACTCCGCCGGTATCTCGTCCTGAAATCCCAGGGCGAACACCAAAAAAAAGGCCTGTTCTCTCTCTTTACGTCTTGTCACTGTTACACACTCCACATAAAAATACACCCTCCCAGCAAGCAGGAGGGCTGTATTTCAATCATTAGTCTTTAAGAGGAAAAGTATCGAATGCAATACCTGCAATGGTCACATTGACTTTCGTCACTGCAACACCGGTCATATTCTGCACCGCCTCTTTCACAGACCGCTGGATCGCCTGGGCCACGTCGGGAATATTGGCGCCGTAGCGCAAATTAACCCGAATATCAATGGCGGCCACATCATCTTTAAGGTCGATAGAAATGGGTTTTACGGTCTGGCGGCGGGTAAAAAAGCCTGATAGATTGGAGGTAAACGCGGCCAAAGAAGCCACACCCTCAATCTCGGTGGTTGTGCTGCCCGCAATGGTGGCAATCACATCCTGGGAGATACGCAAACTGCCCACAGGTGTGTTTTTTTCAGCATTCAGCATAGGATTTAGACCTCCTTTGCTGTATATTATACCACAATTTTAGCCGTACACAACCTCCTTGGGACTTATTTTACCTCTGTGATTGTAATTTTTTCCACTGGAACATCGGTTTGGGTCAGGATGATATCCTTGATTTGCGCCACTTCCGAAGTGGTAAGCCCCTCGGCCGTTCGCACAACAACATCGACTTTATCTGCGTCGTAGTAAACCATACAGTTTACCATACCCTTTGCTTTGATGAGATTCTCGATCTTGCCCTCGGTTTCAATAGATCTGGCAATGGCAGCCGCTTCCAGCGCCAATTGGGCTTTTTGCTCATTGGTCATGTTGCTGTCCGCCATCATGGTTTTCAGCGTTTCAATGGCTTGGTCACGGGATTTGGTGCGGGTCAGCTTGGCTTCGGCAAAATAGGCTTCGCCATAGTATTCCCCGGCCTCACCGTTTGCTGCTTCGGCATCGGCACCCGTCTTTTCACCTGCTTCGGTTGTTTCCACCGCTTGGGTAACGGCAAGGTCTTTGCCAACTTTGGCATACTGCCAATTCAAATACACGGCAATGCTAAGGGCCAAAACAAGCGCCGAAAGAATAATTTGTTTTTTACCAACGATCATGTTCATATGGATTACTCTCCTCCTAAAAACTTTCGCTCAGTTTAATAACGCACACCCTGTGCGCGGGTATATCCAAAGCGGTTGTGACAGCCGATGTCACCTGCTCGGCCACAATGGCATTCTCGGCGCCGTCGCAAACCACAATAACCCCCTTTACTTTGGGCTCTATTTGTGTGGTTAAAAGGGCCTGATGTCTGCCGTCGGCGTTCTCGACCAGGAGATACTCCTCCGAAAGATCGTTTTTCTCCTGTGTTTTATTCGCGGCGTCGCCAGTTATGTCTTTATAACTGTCGTAAGAGCTTTTCAGCTCCTTGGCGTAGACATTCTCAGTACCCTGATATAAGGTTATCATAATCTTGAGTTTACCCACTCCATGAATGCTGCCAATAATATCTCCCAGCCTTTGTTCCAATTGGGTGGTGTAATCATCAGTTGAAATCTCGCTCTTGCTGGCAGGCACAGGATCTGGTGTCCTTGGGGTAAGGGCCGTGGCAAATTGGGAACACAAGATAAGCAATATCCCTATAACTCCGGATATTACAATAATATATGTAGCTTTTCGACCTTGAAATAATTCTTTGATCATCTTCATATTGGGCTTGAATCCCAAAAAATTACGAGCGTCCAATTTATTTCACCTCTTGTAGCCAATTCGCACTTCCACGCCAAGTTCTACCTGCAAAATCCGGATGATTTCTTCATGGTAAGGTTCGCATTCCCGGTCTACCAATACCTCAACCATCACATCTTCGGCGGAGATGCTCTCCGCTTCTGTTCTTATGTATATATGAATGACCGGGTCTTTTATGCCCATTTCGTCCAATTTTTTGCTGGCAAGCTCATAAAACACCGTTTGAGCGCTTTGGTCTATTTGTTCCTCCATTGTTTCTTCCAAGTTGGCAGCCACTTCCTGCGTTTGACTGGAGGCCGACTGTGCGACTTCCATGCGCAAAAGGCGCCCCACGTCAAGAAGTGGATAAATGAGGCAACAAATAAAAAATGCGCTGGCCGTTACTTTAAAAATGCGCTCTAAAGAAGAGTTAGGCAGCAGAATGTGGCAAATGCCGCCTGTAACCGCCGCCAGGCAGACGGCAAAAGCCCATTCTTGAAAAACACTCATGACGTCTTCATCCTTTCTATTATCCTCCCTGCCCAAAAACCAACATCATCGAGGTGGATACTACAATAAGAAGTGCAAAGGCGATAATAACGGCCATCAGCATTCCCAATGTGGTGGAAATGGCTTTGAGAAGTTGGCTGGCGTGCTCCAGACCAAACATCTCGCTGACCGCGCCCACGCCCCCAATACCCACATACCAAATGCATACCTGCAGAAACACAGGCAAAAAAGTGAACACAGCTGCAATGATACCATAGGCCCCCAGCGATGCTTTCAAAAGCTTTAGGCTGCCCTGGGCCGCCATAAACGCATCGGAGAGCGCTGAACCCACCACAGGTACAAAGCTGCCAATGGCAAACTTGGTGGCCTTGACAACAGCGGTATCCCCCGAAGAGGAGACAATGCCCTGGACAGACAAAAGTCCGACAAAAGCGGACAGCATAATACCCAGACTCCATGATACCAGCGATTTGACCGCTTTGGCCGCATTGCCGATTTTCATGTTAGGCACCACCGATCCGAAGATGCAAAAGGCCAGATAGACGCCCATCATCGGCACAAGCAGATGTGACATGATCTGAGAAATGACTTGGCAGGTGCCAAAAAGGAATAGGCTGAAGGTGCCGGCCGTAAGGGGTTGCCCCGAAACCATGACGACACCGCAAAACACGGGGATAAATGTGAGAACAAAGTTGGCGCAGGCGGCGATGGCGGTTGCCGTCAGGGTGATGCATTCCACAATGGGCGAGATGAGCGCTGCGCTGACACACAAAGTGGTGACAATGTTGAAAACCGGTGCCATTGTATTCCCTAAATCCGCCGTTTTTAACCCGTCAAAGTAGGCGGCAATGATAATGATGGCTAAAAGAACCGCCAATGTACGAAAGGGCTTTGTAAGCTGGGATTTGATGCCCTCGTACACGGTGGCAAGGAGTTTGCCCGGCGTCAGGGCACGAATTTGGACAATATCGACCCCATCAATATCGTTTTGCTCCATCAAATCCCTGGCTTCATCCGGGAGTGCCCGATCCAGCTCCTCGCTGCCGATCGCGTCCAGCTGGGGAGAAAGATCCACCATGCTGCTTGCTTCTTCCTCGGCCGCCCAGGCAAATTGGGAAGTGCACAGTAGGATACAACATAAAGTGATGGCAAATAATGCAATTTTTTTCAAACTTCCTCCTCCTTTATAGGGAAAACAGAGCGCCGGCAATGTCGATCAGATGGGTGAACAGCGGCAGACTGATAACCAGCACAGCCACTTTACCCGCCAGCTCCAGCTTTGAGGCAATGGCCCCCTCCCCTGCGTCTTTGCAAGTGTCGCTGGCCATTTGGGTAATGATGCAAATGCCCAGCGCCTTAAACAGGATAGCGACAAACTCTACCGGTACCCGGGTGCGGATGATCAGCACTTCCAGCTGCCGCATGATGCCGTCAATTTGTCCCACGACAGCCAGTAAGATCAGAACGCTGCAACCCAGGGAGATGAACATGGCGTATTCCGGCTTGTACTGCCGCAGCACAACAGCCAGTACCGCCGCCACAATACCAATGCCTAAAATGGCGTACATGTCCATATCACAGCCCAAACACAGACTTGGCTGTCTGGAACAAATTGTTGATTTCATTGATAATCATGAGAAGCACCACAATCAGACCCGCCAACGAGGTGAGCATGGCCTGTTCTTCCCGCCCCGAGCGCAAAAGCACCTGATACATGACGGCGACGATAATGCCGATAGCCGCAATGCGAAAAATGAAATCAACTTCCATATGGTTTGTCCCTCCTGTTGTTACAGCATAATGATGGCAACGGCCAGCCCTGCCAATAATCCCAATGTGGTATAGAGCTTGCCGTGGGTGGTACGGTATTGTCGGGCGCCGGACAGCCGGTCTTGCAAAAGGCCAAGGCAAAGTCCAATGGCGGAAAGCTGGCCTTCCAAATCCACTGCGCCCAGCGTCTCCCCCAGGGGCAAAAGCGTCATCACGTCGTCGTGGATCAGGTTGCCAGGACAGGCGTCCAGCGAAGCGGTAAAGGCCACCGGAAACCGTTCGCCGCTGTCACAGCGGTGGCTGCACTGCGCCACAAAGGGCAACCCTTCAAATTCTGTGCGCTCGGCCAAGACCCGCATAATTTTGTCCATGGGGGCCAGAGTGTAACGCAGCTGTTCCCCCAGCATTGTCACAAAAGCGACGCACCGCTCTAATTCATAGGACCTCTTCGCCAACTTGGCAGAAAAAAGCATTCCAGCGCCCCAACCCGTCATGATCAGCAATAATGCGCCCACCAGTTTGAGCATCCTCTTCACCTACATTCTCCACCTTGGCAATCATACAGGGTTTGCCCACCCCTTGCAGCAATACTATTTTGGCAAAGGCGCCTGTGTTTAAAAGCCGCCGCGCCTGGGGACGGCTATAAAGTTCTTTCATATGGCCGGCGTGGATGGTGGCAATGATACCCACCCCCGCATTCATCGAGGCCTCCACCGCCTGAGCTTCATCCTCGGTGCCAATTTCGTCACAGATGATATATTCCGGCGACATACTGCGCACGGCCCACAAAATACCATCCCGCTTGGGGCAGCCGTCCAATACATCGCAAAAACCCAAGTCATTTTGGGGGACACCGTCATAGGAGGCGCCCAACTCGCCCCGTTCATCCACCACCAGCACCTTGCGAATTTGACCGTCGATGTCACCAGTCGAAAGCTGCCGCGCCAAATCCCGGATCATCGTGGTTTTGCCCGAGGAAGGCGCTCCTGCCACCAGAATGCCCTTCCCCTTTTGGCAGCACCCCAAAATATGCATCAATTCATCGCCTGCGCCAAAAACTTGGCGGGCGATGCGGACATTGATGGAGGAAATATCCCGCAGCGAAACGACGCCGTCGGCGCCGCACACCACCCGGCCGCACACACCAGCCCGGTGACCACCCGGCAGCGAAATAAATCCCTCCCGGATTTCGTGGGCATGAGTGTGGACAGAATCACGGCAAAGACGGCGGAAGGCAGCCTCAATATGTACAGACGAGGTGACAATAGAATCGGGTGATGGTTTATTGGTGGCAACCCCATCTTCCCGCACAAACAAATTCATGCGACCTGTGTGAATGACCAACGGCCTGTCCGACCGCAGGCGAATTTCCTGTGCAATCTCCTTGACTTCTGCGGAGACAGTCCCGAGCATATGGCAAAGGGGTTCACCCAATTGGGCGGCGGCCTCATCAAAGCGCGTTTGTTTTTCCATCTCTTTTCAACTCCTTGCCCCATGCTTATGAGGACTTGTCCCCGTTTAGACCAGAAAGTTGGGACAGGCTTTGAAAAAAAGCAAACAAAAAACTCCCCCGCATCGAGGGAGTCTGATTTGTGATGGCCAGTTAGATGGGCAAGAATATGCATTTACAGCATCGCCGTGAATTCGGCCTCGGTAATAATGGGGATATTGAGCTGCCGGGCTTTGGTGAGTTTGCTGCCCGCATCCTCCCCCGCCAGAACGTAGCTGGTATTTTTGGAGACACTGGAGGAGACATGGCCACCACGGCTTTCGATTTGCTCAGTAGCCTCTTTGCGGCCCATGGTGGGCAGTGTGCCGGTAAGGACAAAAGTAAGCCCGGCAAAGGCGTCCGACGTGGCGGCGGTGGTGCACTGCATATTGAGCCCCAAAGCAGCCAGTTCGGTCACAAGGGCTTTGTTCTGGGTGTTGGCGAAAAAGGCCGCCACACTCTGGGCCATGGTCAGCCCGAAACCGTCAATGGCGGTGATATCCTCCACCGTGGCTGTCGTTAGCTTATCCATATGGCCAAAGCGTTTGGCCAACAGCATCGAAGCTTTCTGCCCAATGCCCCGGATGCCCAGGGCAAAGACAAGGCGGCCTAAATCATTTTGCTTGGAACGTTCCAGGCTTTGCAGCAAATTGGCGCCGCTTTTCTCCCCCATCCGGTCCAACTGGCTGAGGGCCGATTGGGACAGGCGGTACAAATCGACAGGTGAACGGACAAGGTCTGCATCCACCAGCGCCGTGACAATGGCTTCCCCCAACCCTTCAATATCCATGGCATCCCGAGAGGCAAAATGAATCAGATTGCGCAAAAGCTGGGCGGGACAAGCCAAATTGGGACAGCGCAGCGCCGCTTCCCCTTCTTCCCGCACCACAGGCACGCCGCAGGAGGGGCATGTCTTTGGCAATTGATAAACGGGCACATCCGGCTGGTGGCAAGCCACAGCCACCACCTCGGGGATGATGTCCCCCGCCTTGCGCACCACAATACGGTCGCCGACGGCGATGCCCTTTTCATCAATAAAGTCCTGATTGTGCAAGACAGCCCGGCTGACGGTGGTACCCGCCAATGTAATCGGCTCGAAGATGGCCGTGGGAGTGAGTGCCCCGGTGCGGCCCACTTTAACCTCGATAGCCAGAAGGCAGGTCTCTTTTTCCTCCGGAGGGTATTTGTAGGCGACCGCCCATTTGGGGTATTTGGCCGTGGACCCCAGCATTTCCCGCTGGGCAAAGCTATCTACCTTAACCACAGCACCGTCGATGTCGAAGGGAAATTGCCCACGGCTTTCGCCAATGCGGGCAATTTCCTTCACCACATCCTCAATATTCTGATAGGTGTTATAGGAGGGAGAAACCTGAAAGCCACAGACTTTCAGAAAATCCAGTGATTGCTTATGGGAGGTGAGCCTCTCCCCCTCCACATACTGCACATTAAAGACAAAAATATCAAGGCCACGTTTGGCGGTGATTTTTGGATTTTTTTGCCGCAGCGAACCGGCGGCGGCGTTGCGCGGGTTTTTAAAGGGCTGTTCGTCGTTCAGTTCCTGTTGGGCCACAACCCGCAGAAAACTTTCCCGTGGCATGTAAACCTCGCCCCGCACCTCCAAAGCCGGTACCGGCTGTTTGAGGGAAAGGGGTATAGAGCGGACAGTCTTTAAGTTTTCAGATACATCCTCGCCGGCAAAGCCATCCCCCCGGGTGGCGCCCTGGCGAAAGACGCCGTTTTCATACACAAGGGCAACCGAGAGACCATCTATCTTCGGCTCCACCACATAGGTAGGGTCGGGCACTGCTTCTCGCACTCTGCGGTCAAAGGCGTAGACATCCTCTACGCTAAAAACATCCTGAAGGGAACCCAGTTGAATGCGATGCACAACCTGGGCAAAGGTGTTTTGCGCCGAACCGCCCACCCGCTGGGTGGGGGAATCCGGCGACTTGAGATGGGGGTATTGCTCTTCCAGGTCGACAAGCTGGTGGATCAGCTTATCGAAGGCGTAATCGTCAATTTCGGGGCTGTCCAAATCGTAGTAACGGTGGCTGTGATAAGCCACCTGTTCCTCCAGTGCCCGCATTTCCGTTTTGATTTGGTTCTCGTCCATATCGATCCCTCCGGCGCTTTGTATCCATAGGGATATTATACCATACCACTGCTTAAAAAGAAGGGACGGTTAAAATAATTATGAAGATGTGGAGGTGCCGTAGTCGGCAACAATGTTGGGCATGCCGCCCAAACTACCCTCCACCTGTGTAAAGTTGGCGGGAATGCGTCCCACAATCACGGTCTCCGCCAAGCAAATGTTAGTGGTGACCTCGGTTGCCACCGTATAGCCCGGCACAATGGCTGTCATATTGGTCGTCATATCCAGCATAATTTGGTGGCGGGTTTGGTTGATACCTGCCGATTCAAATCGGTTGCTGATGCTGGTGCTGGCAAAGCCCGCCGGGATCAATTTGAAGGGGATGCGCGGGCCGCGGCCGGACGTAAACTGGTTGCCTAATAAAGTACCCACCGGGATGCTGATTTTTTGCTCCTGAATCTGCATAATTTCCTCCAGCACCGCGTTGGTAATGCTGGCTTTCAGTCGATTGATTTCGATCATATTGGCCTGGATAGACGTGATATCCCCCGCATCATCCTTGGTGATATTGACCAGATTTTCGTATTGTACGTTATCTTCGGCCAGTTGGCGGGAGACCGCATCGTTAATGGCCTTGGTGGCATAAACACGGGCCTGGTAGGAAGCGACGGTCGTGATGATGCTGCGCAGCTTGGAGTCGATGTAGGCCACCGTCACCACAATGGCCACCAGGCAAACCAGCATTTTGAAAGCGATAAGCCGTTTGGCGGATCTGCGTCTGGTGCGAATGCCCCGTTGGCGTATGAGCACAAAATCACCCCCATCCGCCATTATATGCACAAAAGGGTGAAAGTGTGATTTGTCCACTCATATAAACAAAAAAAGGCCGCGGATTTGTTAGATCGACGGCCTTTCTATGTGGGCAATTTTCTGAATTACGAGCAGTAGTTAAGCGCCGCCTCGGCCGCGCTGGTCGCATCGGGAGCGTAGCAATCGGCACCAATGGAATCGCAGAACACCTGATTAATCGGGGCGCCGCCCACCATCACTTTGACCTTGTCTGCCTGCGAGCAGCCTTTAACTCCCTCCACCACATTTTTCATTTCGCCCATGGTGGTGGTAAGAAGTGCAGAGCAGGCAATGACTTGCGCATTGTTTTCGGTGGCAGCCTGGACGAATTGCTCGGGGGTGACATCCACGCCCAAGTCAATGACTTTGAGGCCGCGACCTTCCATCATCATTTTAACCAGGTTTTTACCGATATCGTGCAGGTCTCCCTTGACAGTACCGATGATGACAGTTCCTTTGTCTTCAACACCGGCTGCTGTAAGCTCGGGGCGCAGAATCTCCAGGCCTGCATTCATGGCGCGGGCGGCAATGAGCACCTCGGGCACAAAGACTTCGTTGTTCTTAAACTTTTCGCCTACAATGCCCATGGCGGACAAAAGGCCATCCTGCAAAATGTCTTTGGCAGAAACGCCGTCTGCCAACGCCTGGGCCACAAGCTCTTTGACCTTGGGCGCCCGTCCCTGCTGCATCAATGTGCCAATCTCTTCCAAAATCTCCATCAGTTTCGCTCCTTTTCAGTATGATTCAGCTTAGTCACTTGATTTAGGAACCATGCCACGGTTCTCGCGATATTTGCCAGGAGAAACCCCAGCAAGCTTTTTAAACACTTTGGTAAAATAGCTTTGGTCATCAAAGCCCACCATCAGGGCAATTTCAATAATATCTAGCTCCTGGTTGAGCAGAAGCGTTTTGCTTTTTTCCACCCGAATTTGGTTTACATAGTGGGTGAAGGTACAATTCATCTCGTCCTTAAAGACTTTGCTTAAATAAGAACGGCTTAAATTGACATGGGCCGCCACACTTTGAAGGGATATTTTTTCATTGTAATTGTGTTTTATGTATTCCAGCGCTTTAAAGATGACGTCCACGTGCTTAATCTCGGTAAAATCGAACACATAACTGATAAAACGGTGCATCACCTGGGTGAGCCATTCGCTGAGTTGGACAATATCGGTAAAGCGGTTGACCTCGCTGAGATAGTTGGAATTGAGCCAGAATATCTTGCTGATTTCCGCCCCGCCCTCAATAGAGGCACGGGAAAGAATGACAATAAGCTCTATGGCGCGCGCTTTAATGATGGAAAAGTCAGTGCCAGAACTGAAGTAGATATAACCAAGAAGCTTATTGAGAAGCTCCTGAGCACCTTCTTTGTCCGCCCGGGCAATCAGCCCTTCCAGCTCTTTTTCATGGACGATGGGGTAATTGTCCATGGCACCGGTTGCCCGCATTTCATCCGAAACGTCGTACAAAAGGTTGCCCAAGTGATTGGCTGTAATATCGGAATGATGGGCAAGCTGGTTGTCGGAAAGATAGCGCCCTACCGCCGTTATCAGTTCGGCAAGGTGGTTGACCCGGGAAGTGGTAAAAACAGGGGGCCGAATTTCCAAACGGAAACGAGTAAGGTCAATCTCAAAATCCTGGGGATCGCCCATTAGAATTGGTCCAGTAATCAAGTAGCTTTTGCCGGAGGGTTCTGTGGGGCGGCAGTTGGCCGCGATGAAAATAAGCCCAAAGGGGCAATAGTATACATAGCGACCGCCCCACCGGTCCGCCTCGTAACAGCCATAGCGGTGGGTGTAGGCGCAGTTGCAGCTTTTGGTATTGAGAGGACAAACTTGCACACAAAACCGGGGAAGTTCCCTGCTCCATACGTCCGGCGAAAAATGGGTACAAGAAACACCACAGGCTTCTGCAATATGATTGGCATATTCTGCCGGATTGGTGATGCTTTGTGCCTCCATATGATTCTCCAACATGCTATGACCTATTTTAACACTAAAGTAGATAGTCCTTTAGTAAAAACTTTGTTTTTTTGGTAAAATCATCTTATTTTACTTCCATGAGTCTGCCGGTATACTCGGCTCCAACCTCCCGGCCCGGGGGACAGACTAAAAACCGCTCATCGTCCCATTGGCCGGACAAAAGGCTTTCAATGTAGCCCATCTGCCCCTGCAGCTTGGTATACTGCCAACCAAAATGGGCGGCGGCCTCCTTTGTGTAATCCTCATAAGCCGGTTCGGGGTAAATGGGGGACTCAATATAGACACAGTTTTCGTACTTACCGGTCCAGCCATTTTCCATTTCCATCAGGTACTCGCCATTGTCCTCCCCATAAAGGGCGTTATAGCGCTCCAGCCGTTTTTCGTAAGAGACCTTGGAGGGAGTAAGGCAGGTTTCGATCCAGCCCGGATTGTACCAAAAAATGCCGTTGCGGGCGTGAAACTCCTCCAGGTACCGCTGGCGGGAGCCCAGAAAAAGTGAAATACAGTCATCGCAGCGGGGCACCACCAGTGGCAGTAAATGGGTTTGCAACCCAATAACGCCGTTAGAACACAGGCCATAGCCCAGCACAATGGTTTCCACTGTTCGCTCAAAACGATACTGATCGATCATATCCTGCTGGTAGGCTTCAATCTCATCAATTTTCTTTTGAATGCTCTTTCGCAAAAGCTCGGGGGTGTCGTGCAGTCCCTGCTCAAGCCAATGGGCTTTAATGCTGTTGGGGCCGGTGCTGGCCACATAGCTGAGTTCCCGGTTTAGGACATGACAGGCAATGAGCGCCAGACGCATACAATTCCCTCCGATAGATAAAGTAATGCTAGGCAAATATATAAAGTTGGCATTTAATCATGCCGTTGTACAGCTTGCGGCGTTTCATAGCCTGTCGGCCGAAAAGTTCCTCAAAATGCTCGTGAGGGCTGATAATCGCGTAGGCCACACCCGCCCTGGGCACAAAGACGGTACCCATTTCTCTGATAAGCCTTTCCGATTCCTGCAAGTCCGCAAGACGCTCGCCATAGGGCGGGTTGCAAACCACCAGTGCTTTGCCCTCCGGCAGATTGGCAACCGAGAAGGCGCTGATATCGGCGGCGGCATAGGAAATATAGGGCGAAAGGCTGGCCAGCTTGGTGTTGCCTACAGCGATGCGCAGGCTTTCGGCGTCAATGTCGGTGCCGGTGCCGTGGAAGGTAACGCCGCTGCGGACGGCATCCACGGCCTCCTGGCGGGCGGCTTGCCATATAGAGGACGGCAAGGCGTCCCATTTTTCAGCGGCAAAGCGCCGCTTCATCCCCGGAGCAATATTGAGCGCTTTCAGACCTGCCTCGATGAGAAAGGTGCCGGAGCCGCAAAAGGGGTCATAGATTTGGGTATCGGGATAAATGCGCAGCAGGTCGAGTATGCCGGCAGCCAATGTCTCTTTAATTGGGGCAGCGTTGGCCACCTGGCGATAACCCCGTTTGTGAAGCCCCTCCCCCGAAGTGTCCAGAAAAATAGACGCCTGATTTTTGTGGATGGAAAATTGAATTTGGCGTACAGGGCCTGTTTCTTCAAACCAACTCTGTTTATAGATACCCTCCAGCCGTTTGACCGCCGCTTTTTTGACAATGGACTGGCAATCGGGGATGCTGTGAAGCGTCGACCCCAGCGACCAGCCTTTGACAGGGAAAGCATCGTCGCGGCCGACAAAGCGTTCGAACGGAAGTTGGACGGCACCTTCAAACAAATCGTTAAAACTGTGGCAAGGAAAGCTGCCCAACAAAATTTGCACACGCTCTGCCGTACGCAAAAAAGTATTGAGCCGGGCAACTAAACCGATATCGCCGGTGACGGTCACCTTGCCGTCGGTTGTAATGATATCTTCGCCGCCAAGGCGCTTGATCTCCCCTGCCAGCACACTTTCAATGCCAAACATACAGGGGCAACAAAGGGTCACTTTTTCCATAAAAATTTGCTCTATCCTTTTCCATTGCATTTTCGCAAATAAAAATGAGGGAGGGGCTTTTGCGATGCACCCCTCCCCTGCCTACTATTTGTTATTCGGCAGCCGGCTCAAGGACG
>JAVBNO010000008.1:0-55873 GCA_031551485.1 Oscillospiraceae bacterium | reverse complement strand
TCTTATGCGCAACAAGGGGCAGGTTCTGACAAAAGAACAGCTTTTTAACAAGGTCTGGGGTTATGAGAGCGACACAGAATTAAATGCCGTAGAACTTTATGTATTTTATCTTCGTAAAAAAATTGATTTCAAAAAATGTGGTGCGGTTCTCGAAACAATTAGAGGGATGGGATATTGCTTAAAGGAGTGCCGGGATGAATAAGTTAAGAAGAAGATTTATCGCATTCAATATGATTGTTATCAGCGCAATAACTGCATTTATTGCTGTGTTGATTTACTTTGGCTCTCCCTCACAAATTCCCATTACGCGGCTACTTGGTATCATAATTATTACATTGGCGCTTGTATGGATGGGAAGCTTTTTGTTATCGAAAATCGCTATGAAGCCGATTCAAATCTCATGGCAGCGCCAACTTGATTTTACGGCAGACGCTTCTCATGAGCTGCGTACCCCTCTGGCTGTTATACAAACCAATCTGGAGCTTGTCATGGGCAACCCTGATGAAACTGTGGGCAGTCAGTTAAAATGGCTTGATAACATTCACATAGAAACCGTTCGCATGGCGAAGCTGGTGGATGATTTACTTACCTTGTCCAGAGGTGACGCAGATGCAAAAACACTTGAATATTCAAATTTTTCACTGAATGCCATTGCAAAAGAGACCGTAGCTCTGTTTGAAACGGCTGCTGATCAAAAAGAGGTCGCTATTCAAATTTTGGCGGAGCATGAGATACTGTATTGGGGCGACTGTTCGCGTATTAAGCAGCTTTTTGGTATACTCGTTGATAATGCTGTCAAATACATGGATAGGCCAGGAAGCGTTCAAATAGTGTTATCGGGAACAGAAAAGGCAGTACAGATAATGGTTTCGGACACCGGCAAGGGTATAGTCCATGATGATTTAACGAAAATCTTCAACCGCTTTTATCGCGCAGGCAATGAAAAGCAGAGCGTGGATGGCTTCGGGTTGGGTCTTTCTATTGCTGAATGGATTGTTCGAGAGCATGGGGGCCATATTCACGTCAAAAGCATTATTGATGAGGGTACACAGTTTATTGCCAATTTACCTTTAAGAAATGAAAATAGAATTGCTTGATTAGCAAGCAGTATGAGCCGATAAGCAATTCCATATATACAGGGCAAATTCAAGCCCTGTATTATTTCTTTTAAGATTGGACAAAACACCTTGACAAAAGCACTTTGAACAATCGTTGTTAATCACATCTTATTTTTTACCGCTTCGCCTATCCAAACAGTCAAGGGCGGTAGTATTTTTTCCGCCGCAGGCACAGCACAGAAAAAATCTCCACCCTTAAACCCTTGGCAATCCGGATTTTTGCCGTGGCATTTCGCCGCCGAAAACGGGGAACGGGATAAAATCAATCCTGTTCCCCGTTTTCGTTTGCTTCATTCTACAACAAAATCGGCTCCGCTAGATTTATATGCATTACTGGTCTTTGTGGGGCTACGCGCCCCACGCCCCCGACCTCCTCCAAAGAACAGAATTGAAATCGGCTTGATTGTCAAGTATAATTATAACGCTTAGCAAAAATCTTTTCTTCAGTAATTCGCTCTTCAGAAAGAAAATTTGAATCTTATATATGTGCTGCGAAAGCCAGCTGATGTCGCACAAAAGGTGGGTAAGTCAGTGAAAAAAATCCTAATCGTTGAGGATGATAAAAAGGTTGCAACATTGCTTCACCAATACAGTGGCGAGATAGATAGTTCGCTTGAGGTTATAGCATTCGCACTTGCAGCAGAGGCATATCGGTATGCAAAAAATGAAGATGTGGGATTGTTCATTTTGGATATTCAGCTTTTGGACTATAAGGGGACAAGCCTTGCAAAACAGCTTCGTGCGTTGCCTCAGTATAAATTTACGCCCATCATTTTTGCAACCGCTTTGGCCGGAGAGGAACTCACCATGTATCGGGATGTCAAATGCCATAGCTTCTTGATAAAGCCTTTTACAAAAGGTGAATTTTCAAAGGCGTTCCGCGACGCTCTCAAAATGAGTAGCCAAATGATTGATGTACCCAAAACACTCCGCATTGAGCAAAAGTCCTTTATCTTTGAGTATGAAATCTCAAAAATAGTATTTGTGGAATCGTTTGGTAAAAAGGTAATCATACACACCAACAAAGATGGTCACGCTCTTAATCAAGATGAAATCGCAGGATATTCGCTTGCACTTCTTTTGGAAAAATTGTTCGCCTATAATTTCGTTCAGTGCCATAAAAGCTATCTTGTGAATCGTAGGTATATCCAAAAAATAGACAAGCAGGAAATGACCATTGCTCTTATACAGGGCGATGTCAAAATACCGATAGGCGAAAAATATAGGATAAATGTTTGGGGGTAACGGTATGATGTTGTCTACAAGCATTGAAATATTACTGGATGGGGTCATGCTGTTTTTAACAAGTTACGACATATTCAGCGAACGCAGCCGCATCAAGCCTCGTGACGGCCTGTTGGCGTTATGCTTCGTGTTCATCTGCTGTGTAAGCCGTGTTACGGCATTGCGCGGTTCAGATACGGTTCTATTTTCAATCAAAGAACAAGGCTATGAGATAGTACCTGTTGATAATTTACTGCTTTTCATGTTTTTGTTCCTGACTGTGACCGTCACAAACAGCCTATGGTTCCGAAAAAATGCCTCCTATACTTTATGGGGAGCGATGGCGGTTTTCTCGCTCACAATCATTGTGCGTGAGATTTTTATACTGCTGTTTTACGGGTTGGGGGCGGGCAATAATGATTGGAATCCGATCATCTGCCGGGTATGTTCCGTTTTATTACTCGGTGCGATTTTTTGCAGCCCACTTCTCAAGTGGCTGAGAGATAAATTAGATGATGATTCCCTGCCGGTCAAGTTGCTTATTGGGAACACAACCGCGTTTTTATGCGCTTTAGTCATCTTTCTTGACTTCGACGCCACCAGAACAGCAGACCATCTATTGGCAATAGCAGGAACGATAATAGCTCTTTTGATAATAGATCTGCTTGCAGGAGTTTATACGCAAAAGCATTCGGCAGAGAAAAAACGGATCACCATGCTGGAACAGTATATCCCCGTCATAGAAGAATTGATAACACAGGTTCGCGCAAGACAGCATGAGTTTAACAACCGTCTGCTTGCTATTGCAGCCGCTGTTCAATCGGCGGTCAGCCTTGAACAAGCGAAGTCCGAAATAGCTGAACTGACAGCGGGATTGCAGTTTGATATTACTGAAAATAGCTTGCTCTGCTGCGACAGCAAAATTATTGCGGGCATGATTTTCAGCAAAATCAAGTATGCCGAAATGAAAAAGATAAAGGTAGTTTCAGAAATAACCGCTTCACTGCAAGGGGCGGCGGTGCGGGAACTTGATGTTGTTGAAATTGTTGGAATCCTTATGGATAACGCTATTGAAGCGTCTAATGCCGGGGATGTTATTTACGTCAGGATAGAGCATCTTGACGCAGGGATTTCCGTTTTGGTTTCCAATCCATACGAAATGCAATCCGCCACCAATTTTGTTCAAATGTTCCGTAGAGGTTTTTCAACAAAGACCGGGAGTGACGCACGGGGTTTCGGTCTTGCCAATGTCAAGGAAATCGCGGCGCGTCAACGAGGGAAGATTCTCACGAGGAACGAAACGGTACATGAGCAAAACTATGTAACGATTGGCGTTGTTTTTCAATGAAAGCGCGGAACGAAACGGGAGTTTAGCGGCACGAAAAACATTCAAGCCGCTTAGCGCTTGTTTCGTTGCGGTATCGTTGTTTTTGCCGGGGCAATCCGTATAATTTTATGTAGTACCCTGTAAAAAAAAACAATATCCGTGACGAAAGGAAATCCCTTATGTTTCGATTGATAAAAAATGAATTTAGCAAACTGAAATTTCCTGTTATCTTGACAGTGGCCTTACTCAGCATCGCCGCCATAGTATTATCCTGTACGCTGTACGAAGGGTATAGCTTGTTCTATGATCTTGATGCTTGGGAAGTTGGCGTTGAGGTTATCAATTTCCTGTTCCCTCTGTTTGTGGCCATTCCGATTTGCTGGAATATGTACTACGAACGCAAAAACAACTTCCTGCTATATACCATGCCCCGTGTGGGTAAAGCAAAATATCTTATGGCTAAATGGATTGCGGCCGCCGTTTCTGCTTTCGCAATTATCTTTATCCCGTATTTTCTGTCTGCCGTTGTCGCTTTGTATGTGAAGCCGCCCATTACGCCGTGGATTGGAGAGTTCCACCACATTTATTTGGACGTTTATGTGAATACCCCGCTCTTATACGCGCTCTTGCTTTCGCTTTGGAAAAGCGTTGTCGGCGTATTGGGCATGAGCCTGGGGTTTGTGCTGTCGCTGTATATCAAAAACATTTTCGTGATTTTAACAGGCCCGTTTATCTATGCCATCTTGGAAAACTTCACATTTTCAATATTGGGAAAGCCGGAATACCGTTTGATTACATCGTTTGAGCCGACTTTGATGGCAGAGGAACACATATCGTTTTTTTCCTCCGCAGTTGGGCCTATTTTGCTTGTGGCTTTCATCATCTTTACTTGGGTACTTTTAGCAAAGGTAAAACGGGAAACCGTTTACGAAGTTTAAGAGGCCAGCATGATGAATCTTTTACGAAGCAACCTAAAAGGCGGCGTTAAGGGGACGCTGGCAGGATTGTTGATTGTGTGCCTGATATTTGGATTAAGCGTTCGCGTTGGAGCGGAGCAATCGTTTCAACAACATTGCCTTTCCATTGTCACAGACCATTACTATTTACTGTACTTCGTGCTTCCACTGTTTCTTCTGCTATGCTTCTTTGTCATAGAGGACGATAACGAAGTGGTAATCCTGCGATACAAGACGTATTTCCGTTACTTTACCCGCAAATGGATTTCGCTGACGGTTATTGCTTTCCTTTTTATGGCTGTGCAGCTTGCGGCAATTGGTGTTTCCGGGATTGGGCTGCCAATGGGCGGCGATTGGATGATAGCTGACGGTTCGGTAACACAGGAACTATTCGCGGCGCTTTCCTCAATATTCGCTTCCCCTGCGCTTTGCTTTGCGGCGGCAGTGGCCTATATGTTCGCAGGTCTATGCGTAATCGCCTTGCTCGCTATGTGGATAGGTCATTTTGCGTCAAAGTCGGCGGCTATCAAGATAATGGTTGGCCTATACCTGCTATCCGTGATGAGTATGCGAATCGGTTTAATCCGGGAACTACCGATAACGATATTCAATCACTTTATCATCCTGCATCATAATCTTTTCAGCCCGCACCGTTTGATAATCACTGTGATTACTTCCGCTGTTCTCGTTGGCATGATCCTATGGACGACAAAGGAGTATTGGAACCGTAGGTTGTTTATTGCGAAAAGACCGGCGAAAGGAATTACACCATATTACTGCAAGGAGCTTATCAGCCGTAGGAACGTAATCGCCTTAGCTATTGTTGTGCTTGCAATGGCTGCGTGGAAATATCTTCAAAGTGCTAACGGTATTGATGGTCAGGAATGGATCATCAGGTTATTTGCCGGACATGGTACGGGTGGCTTCCAAATATTGAGCTTCATAGAAATGCTATTGCTAAACGGAGCGCCCGTCTATTTGCTGGCGACGTTTATTGAAAAAGTGACAACTGAGCACTCCGCTTTCATCACGATACGCCTTAAAAAACGGCGCAATATACTTAGTGGGATTCTGGTATCTGTAATGTTCTTTATTCTTGTATACGGCGCTTTTCTTATGGTTTTTCCGATTATTGGGCTGACAGTCATGGCATTGCCCTATGACAGCAGCATCATTACCCTGCTTGGGTATGCCGTAATTATGAAGCTGATGGACATTGCGGCGCAAATTCTTTTTATCATGGTGATATACTGCCTGACAGGGCAAATAACAGTCGGATTTATCAGTCTTGTCGCGGCAAATATTCTGTGCATCGCGCCGCAGGGCGTGGCAAAGTATCTGCCGTTGGGGCTATCGAGCTTATCAAGAATCAACATACCACAGCTTGGCTCAGAGGGAATCGGAAGCAGTTGTGCCATTGCGATACTACTCGTCACATGCGTATTACTTATCGTTTGGCTTTTCACAGCCGGATTCAAGCTTCTGCCAAAAAATTAAGGAGGAACTTATTATGTCTGCGTGTATCGAACTTAAAAATATATCAAAGCAATTTGCGGGGCAATCCGTCTTAGACGATGTTTCGCTTGCCATAGAGCGGGGAACGACTGTTGGACTTGTTGGCGCAAACGGGAGTGGAAAGTCTGTGCTTTTTAAGACCATTTGTGGTATTACGAAAGCGGATACTGGAAGTGTAATCGTTGAGGGCGTCAAGTTGGGGGACAAATCTGATTTCCCCTCAAATATGGGTGTGCTTATCAACGCCCCCGGTTTCATTGGGATTTACAGCGGATTTAAGAACCTTAAATTCTTGGCTAATATCCGAGGCATTATCAACGACAACCAAATCCGGGAGGCTATGCGGAAAGTCGGGTTAGACCCCGAAAACAAAACAAAGGTTGACAACTACTCGCTTGGCATGAAGCAAAAACTGGGGCTTGCACAGGCGATTATGGAGAATCAAGAAATCTTGGTATTGGATGAACCATTTAATGCTTTGGACTTCCAAACCTACAACGATGTCAAAGAAATCATCCGCTTGCTGCAAGCTGAAGGAAAGACAATTCTATTGACCTCACACAATTATGAGGACATTGAACAGCTATGTGACGTTGTATATATCATTGATAATAAGAAGGCTGTGATTGTGGCGGAGGGACTTATGAGCAAATATTTTAGCAGAAGAAATAGCAACTGAATCGTCAATGCGGTGGCAAAGCATCTTGACATTTTGTTTTTTGAAGTAGGCGATGCGGCAAAGAGCCAATACTAAACGGAAGCTATACTGTATGAGATAAGCAAAGCCAATACTGGATTATTAGCAGCTAGTGTTCAAAAAGAATGAAAACTGCACTACTTTGTTAACGGGATATTTGAACAGTAAAATTAATACTTCGCACACAGGCAAGGCTGCTTTTTAGGCTTTACCTTTTTTTACAATCGGACAAAACACCTTGACAAAATCAGTTTGAAAAGTGATTTCGAAGTGCATTAGGATTTGCGTAGCGATCAGATTGTTTGGGTAGATATGTGAGGTGATTTATATGAATATATTCGATAAATACTACTTTGAAAAATATGCACTTTTATCAATATGTCATCTCTGTAAGCTGGATATTAAAGAGTTTGAACGTAAAGATAAGCCTGATTTACAGAGTCAAACCTATAATATGGGCATCGAGGTTGTTCGAGCGATAACGGAATATGACGGGTTTGAACAATCTTTGATTAATACTTATTTGGGGAAAGGGCTATCAGGTGATGAGATTGTCGCATCAATTAGACAAAATAATAGCAGGGGTAGGTTCAAAGGAACCGTTGAATCAATAAATGGCATTGCCGTTTTTTCAAGAATATATGGGCCATGCGATGCCAATATGCATATAAAACCCGTTATTGAACAAATGAAAAATAAATCTCTTTTATATGCAACATATAGGCACTATAAAACCAATGGATTGTATTGCTTTGTAAATACTCGCTTGATAAGCGAATTTCATTATCCTAGCATTATTGAGGCGTGTAGGCAGAGCACGTTTTCTCTTATCTTTATCAATTGTATAGATACTATGCTTCAGTGGACTGCTACGTCCGATAATTTGATTAAGCATAAAATATCTTCGGAATTGTTGTCCGAGTGGGATCGATCCGCACAGAATAAATAAGATGGATAGAATGGTATTCCTATGTGGGTTCATAAAAATGATTGGCATTTTCCGATGAGACTGCCTAAGGTTTAGAAGGTTAACGATTACTTCAGTGCTTTCACCGGGCATGCTTTTGCGCAGGCATAGCACAAAATGCATTCCGTACCATTTGCTCTGCTGCGGCGATTATCCAGCATATCTACATTCATGGGACAAACTTTTTTGCATTTTCCGCAGGAAATACAAACATCGGAATTGACCTTAATCCTCATCAGCGAAAAATAGCTGGCCGGTTGTAAGAAGATGGTAATTGGGCAGATATACTTGCAAAACGCGCGGTTGTCCTTGCACAGGTAGGCAAGCGCAATGCCAACGGCGTAGTAGAGGATATTGCCCACAATAAAACTGATGAAAAAAATGTTGTCTAGATGGGCCGGACGCAGAAAAAATAGAATGGCAACATAGAAGAGTGATAAAAGGAAAGTGACGGATCGCAGCTTTTCCCATTTCTTGTGGCGAGGCGCTACAGGTATCGGATAGGGCAACAAATCCAGCACCATGGCTGTCCAACAGGCATAGCCGCACCAACCCCGCCCAAACAGCAAAGGCCCGACAATTTTAGCCACGAGGTAATGAATGACCGCTGCCTGAAATACGCCCGAAAACAGATAATACCAAAAGCCCTCCAGCTGCATATTCTCACGGCAGATTATGCCAAGATAAACCAGCATGTAGAGCCCAACCGCCAGCTGAACAGCCCTTCTGGCGTATTGAAAACCGGAGGCATAGAAAGCGCCTCCGATGGCAATGGCTGTGCCAATGTAGCTAAAGTTGAGCAGGTAAAACAGATTGTCGAGCGATAACCACAAGCCAACGGCCACTGCTTCAAACACAAGCCATATGATTATGAACATTCCATATTTTTTGATCATCTTCACCTCTCATCAGCCTTGTCCGGCCCGTTTACCCAAGATATCAAGCGGTCTGTTCCCTCAAAATGGCAACCTCTAAAAAGGCGGCTGATTTTTGATAGGGAAATCAGCTTTAGGGCAAAACAAATATATAGAATACTAAAATATAAAATCGTATCCCTTGTTCATTAACATTTGGAGGTAGGATTCAAAACTGTCTGCGATGACCTTAAATCCATCGGGGTCATGTAAAAACCGCAACACCTGCCCCGCTTTGCCTTTTGCCGAGGGGGAAAAATCAATAAAAAGCTGCGAAGTCCCGCCGTTATTCATACAATCGGAAAAATGAAGCCATTTGACAGCATCCGGTTTTGTGGTAATTTTGTCGTCCATTTTTATCACATCTTCGTCATAGGCGCGTTCAATGTAGTCGGGATAATACGCGGGCGCGATATTTTTATTTTCCATCATCTGCTTTGCTGATAAAAGGTAGTAGGGATATTCCCCAATGTCCGACCCCAGAAAATAAAACGCAATTTCTTCTCCCCCATATTCCCGCCAATAGGTCCCGTCCACATAGGTAAGTAAGTCCACCAATGATGCGGGAACAGCGGGATACAGCGCTTGCAGTTTTGTTATATCTTCCTGCGTGGCACCATGTATCACTTTTTCAAAATGTTCCCAATCTTCTTTCAGATTCTGCTCAAAAGACGCTTTTTCCAGCCCGTTGATATACTGTTCCACTATGTTCACCTTGATAACACTCCTCTCGGCGTTGGTTTGACCCCGATAATCACTGCCGGGTATTGCCCCCAAAAGACGATACCGGCATCATTTGCCTACACCATCAAACCAAAGGCGAAGGAAAGCGCGGATTACGAATCTTGCTGGCTGTTTATGATTTTTCGAAATCTGAATACGAAGTTGATGGTAAACGGAATCAACCCAAAAATGACTACATCTTCGACGCCCAGGCTGTCCCGATGCAGCAAAAGAGAAATGAATACACCGACCATAAATGCAATTGCAACACCAATGGAGGATTTAAACGCTGTCCATGCCGCATGTTTATATTTCATCACAAGTTCGCTCCCCAAAAATGAATTGGCCCTATCCGGCCGATTTTAACGAATCATGGGTAAATTGTTGTCCATCGTCCACGCCGGCTCGTTAGGCGCTTTAACAAAAAAGTGCAGATACAACAGCCCCAGTAAAAGAATAGCCGTTACAAAAATGCCGCCCTCCGGGCCATGAATCCCGCCTGTAATCAGTTCATTGGTTCCCATTCGGGTTGTTACAGCCGCTGCCTGCTCAAACCCGCTTACATGCATGCCCAGCACATCGCCCTCAAAAAAATTCCAAGCAATGTGGAATCCGGTAGAAAGCCAAAGCTTACCTGACTTGATAAACATATACGCAAACAGAAAGCCCACAATGAATATATTCAGAAGCGACAGCGGCGTCACGCCGGGATTCATAAGATGTGCAAGGGCAAAAATGACAGAAGAAGCGAAAAGAATGACCCAACGGTTGCGCGTCGTCTTGAGCGCGGTCATGATGTATCCCCGCGTGATCAGCTCCTCTGAAAACATGAATAAGCAGACGCTAAGGAAGTTGACAAGCATATTGGCCGATAACAGTTTGGCTGTGTCAATGCGCATGACTTGCGCTTGGCCACTGAAAAGCAAGCCTGCAAACACAATTCCAATTGAAAGAGCGCCAACCCCAAAACCGTGCGCGAAATCCAAAAGCCAGCCCTCTTTGGCCAGTCCCATCTGCCTTGCACTGCGCCTGTACCACAGCTTGAAAAGTAAAATGCCCCCCCCAATGGTAATCAGGCTGTAAACCAGGGTGACAACAATTTTGACAATGATGTCGTCTTCTTTGCCGTCGGGCACCAAACCGCGCCCTACCATTTGACCGAATATCAAAAGTATCATGGCCGCAGCTACCGACCATCCCGAACGCGGTTCCCCGTAGCGATTTTTAAATAAAAACATTCATCTGCCCTCCCAATATGAGAATCCACTGCCTTATGGCGCAATGTATAGTCCTATTTTATCGGGCATTTCTTAACCACAGATAAAGGCCAAATGAAAATTGGATAAAAATTCAAATGCCATGAAAAACATCAACTGCAAAATTCCCTGTCCGTCAACGCAATCATTTTGATATGGGTTAAGGTATCTAAATCCACTTCAATTTTCAATACAGCGTGTTCGTTGATGGCCACAAGGGTTCGGCCCTGAATGGCCAGACTCTTGATGGGATTTGTATTTTCAAAAAACATGCCCCATAGTAGGTTGTCTTTGCCATCTGTACGGGCAATAAAGCCCTGGTTGCCCATGGTGCCATCTCCGCCGTAAATTTTGCCGCCCTGATAATCCAGGCTCACCCATTCATCAACGCGAGTCCAATAGGCGGCGTCGTATTGTTCAATGCTGTCTATCGTTGTATCGCACAGCGGACAGCAAAATAGTTCCTTTGCTTTTATATTGGGGTCATAGAGGCTGTAGCAGTTTAGAATAGTCACCCTGCCGTCGGGAAAAGCAATGCAGTTAATGCCCGGCAGACTGCGCTCGTCGCTATTCCAGTGCTCGGCAATGGAATGATACATCATCAATTCCCCCCTGTGCGTTCGCCGCTGTTCGTTATCATAGGATCGCCGAGAAATGGGTGTCGCCTTTGGATCACTCAAGCGTCATGAGAAACGGGAAACGGCTTAATAGCCTCGTCCCGGACAGTCAAAACGCCCAATGTTTTGCCAACAGCATCTAAAAACTCGACTTCATATGCCAGCGACGGTTGGCCGTACACATATAATATGACACCTCTGGCACCTTTGGGAACTGTTGCAGACAGTTCATATTTGGCACAAACCACGTCATATTCTTTCAACATGTCGGCCTCCACAATTTTGAAAACCCCCGCCCGCCCCTTGGTATGAAGCTTGTCCAAGAGCCGTGATGCAATATGGGATAAATGTATCGGAACTATAAGCGCTTAAACGGCAACACGCTGATCTTGCTGTGGAATTTTGCTTCCCACTCCTCAAAATCGCTGCGTAAAAGCTCACCTACAAACTGGAAGCCAGGCGGCTCGGCTGAAACCCATAAATAATAGGGATCCTTGCCCTCAATGCCAAACCAATAGGAAACAGCATAGCTTCCTGAACATCTGTACCGAGGAAGAGATCGATATATTTCGTCAAGCGTCTTCCAATGGTCAGCCGTAAAAGCATCTTCATCGAAGAGATAAACCCGGTCAATTGAAACCGCATGATCAGACACCGCAAACGTGTTGGTATAATAGTGAATGTCTTCCGTAATTGTCATCTCATCACCTATAAATTGAAATAAATGTATGTAATTGACTTGTCAAAAAACCATGCAGATTCATATTGCGAAGATAGACTGGGAACAATGTCCCATTGATTAATCCTGTCAAAATAAAAAACACAATAGCGATAATAAACGCAATAACGGCAAGACTAGGCGCAACAGCGGACCATGCCTCCAGTTGTGATGCGTAATATTTCCCCGTTAACAATTTTGCCAGCGAACGCCACATTTTTATCCCCCTATTCTATATATTGATATCATAAACCCAGCTTTCTGCTGTGCCTTTTGTCTATCTGATCACCATTTGTTACAAAGTGAACGCCTGGTCCACCTGACGACACCCCCGGGGGCTTGCCATGCCCGTACCCATGGTTTTGGCTACAGTGCTAACGATTACTGGGGATTGCATATGGCCTGATTGCCTAGAAAGGATAGCCCTGTTGGTTAAGAAGATGAAACAAGCGAATGTTTATACAGTCACAGGCAATAAGGGTGAACAACTGTTAATAAAATCAACCATTTACCCGACCTAACAATCTAATACATAAAAACGATAAATAAGGCGATACCGTTTTCTTTTGCCCAAAATCCCAACCTTTGAATTTTTGGTAGACTGATTCGGGAATGAACATGCCGTCTGCATTCTGTTTCCCTTTTATCAAGTCAACCATTTCGCAAAATCGCGGGTCAGTTTTCGCATAATCAAATTTGCTTAAAAAGTCGGCAACGCTCACAATGTCATACCACATGGCGGGGGCTTTTAGCTTGCGGAAGTCCGTACCCATATAAAACATATATGGATGCCTTTCAAGGCTGTTTTCCCATAACGAAAGGATAACTTCTATCCCGCCTTTTACAATATCGCTGTTTCGATATTCGTCAATCTCGGATAATAGTTTCAACATGATAAGTGTTGCAAACGGGCAACAGTCGTCTTTACGCCCAGGGCCTCTAAATGTTCCGTGTTCTTCTGATACTGAACAGGGAAAGCCTTGTTCCCTGCATAGGCTTAACAGGCGTTCCACGCCTTGCTTGATATGTTGCTGATAATTAACCTTGGCTTTTAGTAATGCCATTAGTAATAAAGGTGCGTCACATAAGCACCAGCCGAAAACATCTTCGCCCTTTCCGCCGTAATGCAGCGGTATGTTGGTCATGGACTGATATACTCCGTTTTTGTCTTTGTGAATCATAATCTGCTTAACTGCGCTTTCAATTTCGGGTATATCCGTTTCAAGTCCAATATCAAGGAGGAATAACAGTTTGTTTATTGATAAGTCGGGGTCTTTATGATTTCTAACTATCGCATTGTGGAAGTTGGTAATATCGTTAAGATACGATAGGATTTTTTTATCTTTCAACACTTCATTTTTCAAGTCAAGTAAATCCTCTCTGCTTTCATTGAGAAAATTTACTCGTATGGCATATTGTAACCACGGTTCACTTATCGATAAAAGATTTTCATACATGAATTGCCCTCCACTATATCAATACAGTTCGTCCGTCTAATCCGCCGGACCTTAACCATATTATAGCAAACAGAATAACAAAATGCCAGTGTACCGCTATCGTTTCTACAATATATCAGTATTGCGTACCCACATCTTTAGGTCTGATTGTGCATATCCCATTTGTAGCTTAGCCGACAAGGCCGGCGCTTACGCTTTCTGAAAGCATTCATAAAACAGTCCCCCGGCTTCAAAAGCGAGGGGACTGTTTTCATAATAGATCAACCAATATTGGATTTTGCTGCCTACTTTATGGCGCCTCGCTGCTGCTGGAAGACGCAGTACTGGAGGAACCTGTGTCCGCAGGCTCGCTGCTGGAAGAACTGCCGCCTGTGGAACTATCACCCTCAGGCTGGCTGGCCGGTTGTGATGTCTCCTCCGGCTCATCCTTATCCTCGGGGTCGCGCAGGACAAACGGCGCATCACCGGCACCAATCGGCACAGCGTCTGTACCCGGCTCCAAAGTAAGTTGCGGTGTTCCTACTACAGCGGTAAAGTCGACCTTCACCCTGAAGTTTTGGGTCAAGTTTTTCACGACACCGCTCTTGGTGGTCACTGTGATGACAATGGTGAATTCATCGTACGGACATTGTTGCCGCACACCCACCAAGAACTGGAGCGGATCATTGGTTGCGCCTGCCTGAATGTCACCGGAATAAACGAATGTCTTAGAACTGGTGCGTACCCAGCCTGCCGGAAGCTTCTCGGCCAAATACATTTCCACATTGGCAGGGATGTTGATACCTATGGTCGCAACATCGCTGGCAGCAAATTTAGCGCTGCCAATGTTTTCAAGGGAAATGCTAAACGGTTCGAATTGTCCGCCGGCGCCGACTGTAAAGTCATAGGGATCATCCTCCAAGACTCTTGACGACGCGATCGAGAAATCGTATTGCAGTGTGCGGCCAATAACCGCGGCCACCACATTGTTCTTGGCGTTCGTATCGCCGGGCACCGTAATGGTCATAGTGATCGCAGGCGGAGCCGGTGTGATCGCTGCAAGCTGGACTGGCACCGCAAGCGTAGCGCCGGCTGGCAAATTGCCCTTGTAGGTATAAACAGGCCACTTGCCTGCCCATGGCGTAGTGGGATCACCCGCATTCAGTGTCGCAATATCAACAAGCGCACCTGTGGCCGGCCCGGTAAAGCGAATGGTAATTGGTGTCCTGGAATCGTAGGTGTAATTAACCTTGGCGTTGTTGATCAGCTTAAATTCCAGGTCACTGGTCTCATATCGCTTATAATCATATGGGGCAACGAATCCGGCAGCAATGTCGACCCTGGATGTGGGGTCAATGCGGATATAGCTTGTCGCTGCGTTATTGGTAGCTTTAATATCGCCCGGCACTGTCACTTTGACACTATAACCCAAATCGGCCAATGTAGTAACCGGTGTCAGTAATTTGAGCTTGATCTCAGCCGCAGGTGTGCCGATGCTGGCAGCGCCCGTGTCCTTGAGGACAAAAATCGCGGCTTTAGACGCCAAATTCGGATTCGCCGGCGCTACACGATCCCAAACGGTCGGGTCATAATCATAATCATAGACACATGCCGGCGTCGCAATGGATACCGTCGTGCCACCCGCGCCGCCAGGCAGCAGTTTGGGGGAGCCCAGCCGATCAAGCGCTGTCGTCAAATTCTGTACATTCACGCTGATCAAAACAAACTCACCGTCGGCAGGATAAGCGATACCTGGCCTTGCATTTTGCACAGGGTCGATGCCCTCTGTTTTGAGTGCAACACCGGCATCATAAGCAAGTGAAAAGACTTTGGTGGCGGTTTGCAGTGCAGTAGGATTGGTGTTTGGAGCGAAGGTTAGTCTGGCATACATTGTCACATTGGCCGCTGTCTTGGCGACATATTTAAGCGGCAAAGCGGCGGAATCGCCATTCGCTGCCATGTCCTGCGTATACATCCATAACTTACAGGCAGCCACTGCGTTATAATTCGTCCTCACTCCATAGGCATTGGTGTAATTGAGATCGGCAAGTGCCTTAGCATATGTTGCGCTGGGATAAGGCTTCCATCCGTTCAGAAGGGCATTGTCAACATCCACAACAGTACCGGCAGGCAATGTCAGCGTTACAATCGGTTTGTTGGCATCGGGAATTGTCAAACTGTCAATTTCGAGCGCATAGTTGCTCTTGTTCGTCAATATTACTCTTGCAGCGCTTTCCTTGCCAAATTCCAAAGGTTCGTCCGAAAGCAAGGACGGCACTATATTGTAACCATTTGGTATAACACTTTTCACATACCTGTTGTTGGCGGCAACCATATCACCCGCCATTGCCAACGTTGCCGTAATGGATGTGGCCGCTTTGCCCAACACTTTCTGTTTCAGCACCAACGGAGCAGAAACAGCACCAGGAAGAGACGAAGAGTCAAGTGCGGTCGTCAGCGTCCAAATCTTGCACGCTTCCAGTCTTGCATTATTGGCCGCATTGCTGGGATCATTGTTGTATGCAGCCATAATAACAGCATATGTTTTGGCTGGATAGGGCACCCATCCGTTGGCGATAGACTGGGCAATATCGACAACAATCCCGCTCGACGTCGCCAGGGTAATTCTTGGATTGCTGGCTTCCGCCACATTGCCGCCGACACTGGTTGCGCTGTTGTTTCTTAGGGTAATGCTATGTCTGACAGTCGCGCCTTGTACGGGGGCATCGGGGGACAAGATATCTACAATTTGAACATCGGTCTTATTGCCGACCAGATAGAGAGTACTATTCGTTTTCCGCAGGTCAACAGTCCTGTCAGAAGCACAGGAAACGGTAGCGGTCACCGAATAAACATTGGAGGGCAAACTGCCGCCCGCACCGGTGGACGGATCCATAATAACCTTTAGCGTGCCAACGTACTCAGGTGTTCGAACGGCATTGTTGACACCAGGAACAGCTCCGGTATAATACCACACATTGCCGTAAGCATCGGCGCGCTCCCAGCCATGACTTAACGCATCCTGGGCGTCGACCTTTGCGCCAGGGGGCAGCCTAAAGGTCACTTTCACCGCGTTCCTGGAGGCGGCGGCCCGCAAAGAAAGCTCCTGTGCCGCCGTCGCGTTGGGGGGAATCACCAACGCCGGCAGCGCCTGAACCACGCCAGGCCCTGCATTCATAACGGTGTACTCCACTACATGGGTAGGCCCGGAAACACCAAGGGGAATCGGCTGGCCAACCGTATATTGTGCCCCCGGATCGCTCACAAGGTACAGGCTGGGGCCTTTGGTGGCAATTGCTAACGAAGCTCTATTGGTATAGGTATATTTCTCGCCATAGGCGACTGCGGTCGCCGTCATGGTCTGTGTTCCTTGTGCCGCCGGGGTATATTCGACAATAATATCCTTGTATGCGGCCACGGATCCGGCACTAACTGGCTCCAGACCACCGATAAAAGTCCAGGTTCTACAGGCTGCCAATTTTGCATTGTTGACCACATTGCCGGGGTCAGTACCGTAAAGTGTCATCATCGCAGCATAGGTTTTGGCAGGATAAGGCACCCATCCGTTGGCGAAGGTCGCAGGTAAATGAATGGTAGCGCCAGCCGGCAGCACCATGGTAACACGCGGCCTGTAGGCTTCAATGGCCTGTGCCGGCAATTCCACCGGGCCAATGTTGGATATGCTTACTTTATAAGTAGACGGCACACCGGTGGCAATGGAACCGCTGCCCCGAATACTGGTATCGATGTCAAAGGATTTGGCGTCAAACGCCATGGAAGCCCTGTTGTTTGTGGTTACGCGCTCAGGATAGGCAACAGTCACCGTGGCTGTTGTTCCAACTGCCGCCACCGAAATCGGCGTGTGCTGAATCATAAGCGGTGGCGTAGTTGCCGCGACACCAATACTGGCGTTGTAGGACCAGATTTTACAAGCCGCAAGCTTGGCATCATATCCCACCGTTCCTGGAATGTAGCTTGCTTCAGGATACGGCCGCCAGTTGGCAGGTATATTGCTTGTATCTACTTTGGCGCCCGCCGGCAACACAAGCGACATTCGCGCCCGTGTCGCTTCCGAAACCGGGGCAGGATATGCATAGATGCCCACATTTTCCAACTGAACTGTGTAAGTGGTGGGCGCGAGGACTTTTACTTCTGATACCGGCGGAGTGACGACCGGTTTTAAGTCAAAGGAATCGACCGTTACTGGGACAGATGTCGTTACATTGTCCGCCAGATTGCCATCGTCGGCAAAGGTGAGCCGGCTCACCAGCGTCTTGATACCAAGGGTGGTGCCTTTCACCGTAAGGACGGTCGAGACAGACGCCCCACCTGCCGTAATATTGCTGGCGCTGGCTCCACCATAGGTCCAGATCAGGTTGGTGGAATTCCCGGTCCAGCCGTTGCCGGCCCCCGAAACAATTTGAACACCTGCGGGCAACGTCAGCGCAACGACCGGCTTGCTGATGCCGGGAATATATTCCTGATCGGATGTATTATTAAGATGTAATGTGAATGTCGTGGTTGTATTGTTTTCGATCGTATTGGCGCCTATCAACGTCAAGACGGGCGCCAAATTAACCTTTTGGACAGTGAACGAGGCTAAACTGGCCTGGTTGCCGCCGGCGCTGGCCGGCGCTGTCATTGTAGCCGTAATTGTCTTCGTCCCGGCTGTAGAGCCTAAAAATTGAAGGCCAAGCGGAATGGTGGCATCTCTTTCGGTTATATCTCCCTTGTAATCGTAGATATTTTCCGCAACCTTTTCCCACCCGCCGGCTAACAAGCCTGTCGCGCTGCCGGGAACAATGGTAACACCCGCAGGCAGCGTAAAGGTGACACGCGGTGTATAGGCGCCACCCCCTGCCACACCATAAAATGGCACTGCATAGGGATTGCTTAATATGATTTCCCCTGTAACACTGTCGTTTTGGGAAATTGTCGGAGACGAAATTGTAAACTCCGGCACCAACGGGGCGGATATACTTTCAATTCTCACAGTGGCTGGCATCGGGCTGCTGGTTGTCGATACGGCGGTGGAGGTTGCCACGCACACCACGGTAAAATATGTTCTGGAATCGGGAAAAAATGTGGCGGACTGGCCGTTGGTAAGTGTCGCATACAATTTTTTGGGAGCAGCCGCATAAGCAGACTCGGTAATCGGTGCCACACCGTCGGGCACAATAATATAATAAGTCCCTGCCCCACCGTTACTGATGGATACTTTGGCGCCGCTGCCGGCTGCCGTCAGGAAAGAATACATATCGGCACGATATTTGCCACCCCAGGTACCAAAATTATAATTGGCCACTCCAGGGGATGCGGGCAAAGAATCCGCAAAAATCTGATTGGCGGCGGCGTACAAATCCTGCCATGTCCTGACGTTGGAGGATGACTTCTCCATGGAATAAGCGCCGGAGTTGACATAGACACGCAGCATGGTGTCTTTAAAGAATTGATTAAAGTCCGAGCTGGGCGGGTAATGGGCCGCCACCTTAGCCATACTGTTACCCCGCCTGCTGTAATCATTTAATAACGCAGCCGGATCACCGCCACCCATGACATAGCTTATCATCGCCAATCCGGCGGCACCATAATGGGAAAAAACTTTGGCCCCGCTGCTATGCCATTGTGAATCAGTGGGAAAAAAGCCCACATAATTGTAAAAATCACTGACCATTGCCCTTGCGACCTTATAATTCTCAAGATGGCCGCCATATAAATATTCCGCCAATACAGAAAGTCCTTCATTGAGCCAGACCTCATCCAGACGATTATTGGAGCTTGCCGTCCTATAATAGGCGGAATAGTTGGCAAGGTGCTGCAGCTCATGAGCCATCGTATTGTAAAACTGCTGTATACTGGTGGACAGATGTTTCCATCCGCCCAATGTGCCGATATCCATGTAAAGAATATCCGCCTCGTTACTGTATTTATATGTACTGTTTCTTGTCAAAAAGTCGAGGCCGTAAAAGAAGCCTCCCACATAGGAAGTCGCCGTTTCTCCGTCATCGTCAATGTCGGTCAGCAAGATAATCTGGCCGCCATTATTATCCCTGTCATAAAAATCGCCAAAGGTTTCTGTGATCAATTGATGAATGCCATTGGGTTTATCATACTCTGCAACAAGCGCTTGCGCATAAGATGTCAGTTGCGCTTTGCTGTACTTATACCGGTTCGCTTCTTTATCGGCATAGACAAGACAGTTTGTGCCAATTGCCAATAATTCGCAATTCCGTTCCGAAAACATACCCAAAGTTCCGCCATTCAGATTACCTTTCTCATTTGCGATATAAAAGGTTCTGATGGAATTCAGCGCCGGCGGGGCGACGATACTTTGCAGCATATTGCCGCGTCGCAAATTAAGCGGCGTTTTCCCATCCCACAAAGGAGATTGGTCAAATTGAGGCGGAATTTGCTGGCTGCCGTCAGCATCTGCCGACATGTAAATCTGAGAAAAATCTTCGCGCGTGCCTTGCGACGACAAACCTTCACCGTCTGTTGCGGTGTCCTCGAAACCCGAGTCATCCGGCCAAGCCTCCTGGGGGTCACTGCCGGATGTAGTCTTCTCGCCGCCGGTTGTGCCGGAGATTGTCTCAATGGGCATTCCTTCGGCAAAAGCGACCACATGCGCCGGGCAAATGGTCAAGACAACAGCAAATACTAAAATGATAGCTAAAAATGATTGAAGCAGACGAGATTTGGACATTTTGTTTCCTCCTCCGATTGTCAACACCTTTGTTTTTTACAGCTTATCGAGCTTGATTTCTGCTAAACAATAAATCGATTTTCCAACATTGCCATACTGTAAGATCATACAGATCGCACCATGTAAAAATATTATCCCACGATAAAATTCTACCATGGAAAGATTACCTTTTGCAACAATAACCTTGATGATATGCCTTATCAGCCACGAATTTAGTAATTATTTCCAATGAAACAATCTAGCTTTTATGCACTTTTTCGCATTTTCTCTGTCCTCGTTTTCACTTTTCTGCCCAATACCCATTGGCCTGCATGGCTACGCCAATTGGTTGGCAACAAATCACCCCATTAAATTGACCATATCGCGTATCCAATAGACAAGGATATCCATCAGTATGCGATCCCGCCCAAAGCAGGCACAAGAAAAACACCCTGTGTTGTAGTTTACATTCTACAGCACAGGGTTCATATGACATGGAAACCAGGTAGCCGCATCTGAAAAACGAACAAGCCATCTGGCGCTGCTTGGGGATGGCATCTCATTATTCTGCCCACGGACGGCTACATCCATTTTTTCTTCTTTAGCACAAAATAAATAAAACCTGTCACCCCCGCCATCAGCAAAATAGCCAGTGGGTATCCAAAATACCACTTGAGCTCAGGCATGAAAATAAAATTCATACCGTAAATACCTGTGATCACCGTAAGGGGTGAAAAAAACAATGTCAAGATCGTAAGTCTGGTGACAATCTCGTTGGTCTGGCTGGCAATTTTGCTGTCAAACAGATAAATGAGTTGATCGGTCATATCGCCCAAATTGGCCGCAAAATCATAAAGCTTATTGAGCCGAATGTCAATATGCTTAAAATACCGCATCATTTCCTGCGGAATTAACCCATTTTCATTCACGACAAATTGGTCCCCTACATATAAAAGGGGACGAAACATTTTTTTAATGCGGCCTGTCATTTCTTTAAGCCGGGCGATTGCGCCAAAGTGACTTTTTTCCGCTTTGGTGATGATCAGGCTTTCCACTGCCTGCACCTGATCCTCCACGGCTTCCAACATAAAAAACAAATCGGTAATCAGCTTGTCAAAAATTTTGTAGTACAGTATGTTGAGCACCTGCTCCGACAAATATTCACTGCGCTTTTCGCCGCTGATAATGCCGCGGCAAAGGGCCTCATACGCCGCCGCCGCCGCCGGATCCGCCGGTGGAATCAGCACCAGATAGTTGGGTCCAATATAGACATTGACTTCGTTGTTGATCAGATTTCCATTTTGCATGCTTAGGTGGATCAAACTGATAAAATCGTACTGGGCAAAACTTTCAAAGCGGACATTTTCATCCACCGTCATGCAATCCATAATGGTGCTGTCGTCAAATAAAAACATCTGCTGGAGCGTTGTTACCTCACTGGCATCGCAAAAAATGAAATATTGGCCTTTGGCCTGGTACCAGTCCAACTGGTTCTCTATCTCCCGCGTGGTCACCAAATCAAATATTTTCATAAAGCTGCGCCTCACTTATTCCCCAATAATTTTGACAAGCACCCGTTTGTCCCGCATGCCGTCGAACTCACCATAAAAAATCTGTTCCCATGTGCCAAAATCCAGTTTTCCGTTGGTCACCGCCACCACAACTTCTCGCCCCATGATGGTGCGCTTTAAATGGGCATCGGCGTTGTCCTCATATCCGTTGTGATGATAGCGGCTGTAGGGTTTTTCCGGCGCCAAACTTTCAAGCCAGGCCTCGAAGTCCTGGTGCAACCCGCCTTCATCGTCGTTGATAAAGACACTGGCTGTAATATTCATGGCGTTGACCAGCACAAGCCCTTCGCGGATGCCGCTTTCCAAAAGGCATCGCTCGATTTCCCCGGTAATATTGAAAAAAGCCCGCCTGCTTTTGGCGTGGAACACCAGCTCCTTACGGTAGCTTTTCATCATCTTTCTCTCTTTCCATATTTCAAAAAGTATTTTTATTATACCATTTTTCCTCTCTGGATTCTACCTATCCTCAACAACAACCTCTTTGCAAAATGATTCTATGAAAGTGCCTTGTCCAATTGATACAAAAAAGAGGCAAAGCCTGGAAGTTGGCCTTGCCTGTGTGTAAAGTATCAAGTCCACCACGCAGAATCCTATGCGTCAAACAGCGGTTTCTCATCCTTGGTAAGCAGTATTGTGCTTGTAATCTATGGGCTTAATTGAAAGTCGATTAGGTTGGAAGTATTGCGATGGGCAAAAATAGTGCCGCGTAAAGAGGATAAGTTGTACACGACAGACCATTGTAATTTATCCACTCCATTGTTGGTAACGCCCACTTCTGAAAGCAAGACAATCGCCTGATCTTCATCCAAACTCCCACCATTACTGTCAATCGTTGCTTTGACTTGATCATATCGGTCGAATTCACTGAATCCTTCCCCGATATTAACACCATGATAAGCGATAAAATTGGAAGCGATCTGATAGGGTTCAGCCGACGTTACCGTTTGCAGTTTACCGTCATAATACTCAACCAATACCGAGCGCCCGCTTGCATCCCCAATCAAAAACTGACATTCAATCCCGCCCGAAAAGTAGATATTATAGCGGTTTAATAAATCAATTGCCTCGTCGACTGTCGCAGCCTGATCAAGAACCAACCTGATGGCAGTAGTTGTATTAAGTGTAATCTTATTTTCATGAAAAGGCGGGTCCGCCTGGGGTACGGCGAGAAGTGCGATTGCTACACCTTTTTCATTCATGCCGTCAAAAGGAAGGTATGGCGCGGCCAGCGCCAAGAAGCTCTTGAAATTCAAACCGTTTGGCAGATTGTTTTTGGAATACCCTGCAAATGCCAGATTAACGGTTGATATCGAAGCATATCCGTTCTCTGGCCGGGTGACAAGCTGCATGGCCGGGGCATATGTAAAATCAAAATTTCTGCCAAATATGATATCTCCATTGGAATTATGTGTGACAAACGCCGTACAGCCAGCGCCTGTTACATGAATATCAATAGGGATGCCTTTGAGCAAACGCTTTGTCACAAAAGCCTCGATATCACTGTCACTTTCAGCCCCTGTTTTCAAAAAGTCGTGGAAACCATAGTCACCGTAATATGTCATTTGAAGCATACCGTAGTTGTCGACCTGCTTGATAGAGGCCAAACTTCTAAGTTCATTCCAAAACAAGGCGGCAGCTACAATCGCCACAGCAAGCACAATACTTCCTATTGCAATCCCGGTTCGTTTCAATACCCTGCTCATTTTTCCCCTCGAATCTGACAATATATAAATCCCCAAACTTTTTTGCCGATAAACAACACGCCTCGGAAAATCCATTTTATGCTACGGCTTGATTATACCCGATAATCAAGCCGTATTCAAGAAATTCCCATTTTGCGTTTTGAAAGAGGCCGAGGTGTAGCATTTGTCTTTTTATGGCGCAATCTCTTGATTTAAACCACTAAAGTGTGCTATGATTTATGGAAAGAACAATCCTGAGGAGGCGGCATCATGCAAGCAGATAAAGCCAAAAACCGTTCTGTCATTTTAGCTTTGGGAGCCATTATCCAACTCTGCATCGGCATCATTTATATGTGGAGCGTCTTTCAGCCCTATGTAACGACGCATTTTAACACCGATCCTCAAAACATCTCCCTCACCTCTTCCATTATGCTGTGCTGCTTTGTCTTGGGCATTTTGGTGGGCGGGCAGGCGATGGACAGGGTTCGCCCCCGCTATGTGGTGGTGAGCGGCAGTCTTTTGTTTGCCGTGGGCATGTTGCTGACGGCGCTGCTCCCCCAAGAGATGCCCCAGCTGCTTTATCTGACATATGGCGTGATCAGCGGCTTTGGCGTAGGCGTCTGCTACACCAGCACCATCACTGTTTGCCAACGCTGGTTCCCCGACCGCCGTGGTTTTGCTACCGGTGTGATCGTCTGCGCCTTTGGTTTCTCCCTTGTTTTGCTGGCGCCCGTTGCGCAAGAGTTGCTGAACCGAATGGGTGTCCCCGCTACTTTTCTTGCTTTCTCCATCTCCTTTTTTATCATCTGTACACTATGTGCCCTGTTCATCGACAATCCCCCCGACTACATCCCCGCCAGCAAGCAAGCTCCCGGCCAGTCCCTTGCCGGCCAATACACGACCGGCCAGATGCTGCGCACCCCCCAGTTTTATCTTATCACCCTTTCGATGATGTTTGTCACGCCCACTTACTTTATACTCAATCCCCTTTTTAAAGTGCTAGGCGAACAGCGCAACCTTTCCCCGGCCCTTGCCCTGGGTGGTGTTATGATCACCGGCGTTGCCAGCGCCAGCGGCCGCCTTTTGGCCGGCTGGATATCCGATAAGATAGGCCGCCGGCAAACCATTATGCTGCTGGCCGCCATCACCACGGCTGCTGTGCTGTGCATGGTCGTAGCCCAGGGCGCTTTTTATCTGGTTACGCTGGCTGCCATCGCCTTTGCCTTTGGCGGCACATCGGGGGTTTTTCCAGCCCTTACCTCCGAATCCTTTGGCACCCAATATGCCGGTTCCAACTATGGCTGTGTCATGGTCGGTTATGGTGTTGCCGCCCTTGCCTCCCCCTTTATTGCCCGCGCCCTGCGTGCCGGCACCACCGACTACACCCTCTCTTTCATCGTGGCGGGCGTTGTCGCTGTCATCGCCTTCCTGCTGATGGCGTTTTATAAAAAGCCGGTGCAAAAATAGGATCAGGAACCAACGGGGGATATTTTTCATATGATAATGCGGGCCAATTCTTCTTGTAGGGAGGACCCAACATTGTTTAGAACCTTTTGGAATGACGGAATTTTTGTATTCCTGTTCTTTCTGCTGGTAAGCGTGGTCAGCATGATCGTGGGTGCGGTGCTTGCCAGTTTTGTATTGGGTAATTTATCGGCGTTTGTGGTATTGGCGATTATTTTGACAATCCTCATTATCATTCGGATTATCACGCTTTTGAATCGATGTAACCGCCATCGTCATTTATAAATTTTCAAAGTAAAGACCACGCCAAAAGACGTGGTCTTTACTCTTTGGTTGTAATGGCATTCATCGCTTCATCATGTTTATCCTGCTCACGGATCTATTTCACTATACCCCACATCTAGCATGGGGTTTTCCTAGACAAGAAACAGGGGCCATATGGCCCCTGTTTTGAATGTTTGAAAATGCCGTCACGGTGTCTTCATGATGCTCTGGACAAAAAAGCGCAATGCCCCTGGCAGCGCCAGCTTGGTCAAGTCCTCTTGAGGCTGCCATATATATCCCTCTACCGGAGGATTGGCCTCTACACGGCACAAAAAGCCTTTCATCTGCCAAATCATGTGGGTAAACACGTGGCGCGCTTCACCCATGGGCGTAAGGTGCAGCAGGCGTAACCCTTGCTGCTCCAAAAAAGGCCCGATGTTCGCAGCATTCATATCACCATCCAAAAGCACAAATTCCCAAAGGCCCGACAAAAGCCGCTCGGTGCGCTGCCGCATCAGGATGGCGCCATCCTGATTGCAGACCACCAGCACCGTTTTGGCCATTTCTTTGGGCGGGCGCTTGGCCGTCTTCACAGGCAATGCACCCTCCCGTCCGGCCTGCCGCCCACGGCACACCTGCGCAAGGGGGCATTCGATGCAACGGGGCGTCTTGGGCAAACAGACAAGCGCTCCCAGCTCCATCAGCGCCTGGGTTAACGCCCCCGCTCGGCTTTGGCCTTTTGCCGCCATCTCATTCATGAGCCCTGCCACAAAGGCGGTGGCTTTTTCTTTGGCTTTGGGCGTGACAATGTCGATGTCGTCATCCTCCACCCGGGCAAAAACCCGCAGCACATTGCCGTCCACAGCCGGAACCGCTTGTTCAAAAGCAATGCTCAAAATTGCCCCTGCCGTATAGGCACCGATGCCTGGCAGCCGCACAAGAGCGTCAAAAGAATCGGGCAGGCGCCCGTAGTACTGTGTCGTTACAATGCCCGCAGCCTTTTGCAAATTCTTCGCCCGGGCGTAATACCCAAGGCCCTCCCAGGCTTTTAGCACATCGTCTTCTTGGGCGGCCGCCAGCGCTTCCACCGTGGGAAACTGCCCCACAAACCGCCGGTAATAAGGCAATAGCGCGGTAATGCGCGTCTGCTGGGCCAAAATTTCCGATACCCAAATATGATACGGGTCAGTTGTCTGCCGCCAGGGCAAATCCCGCTTGTAGCGGTCGTACCAAGCCAAAAGCGCTGTTAAAATTTTTTCATTTCGGCGGGTGTCTTCCATCCCGTATTCACCCGCCCTTATCGCTGTACAAATCATAAAGCTTGGCGTAAATGCCGCCCTTTGCCATCAGTTCGCTGTGGCTGCCCTGCTCTTCAATGCCTTTTTCCGTCAACACCAGAATCACAGTGGCATTGCGGATGGTGGTCAGCCGGTGGGCAATGGTAAATGTCGTGCGCCCCTTGGCCAGCACCTCCAGCGACTGTTGCACAACTCGCTCGCTTTCATTATCCAGCGCCGAAGTGGCCTCATCCAAAATAAGAATGGGCGGATTTTTGAGAAAGACCCGCGCAATGCTGATCCTCTGCTTTTGCCCGCCGGACAGTTTGGCGCCCCGCTCGCCCACAAAGGTGTCGTAACCTTTGGGCAGCTGGAGGATAAAATCGTGGGCGCCCGCCCGTTTGGCGGCCTCGATGACTTCTTCCCGGCCGGCGCCCGGTTTTCCATATTCAATGTTTTCATATACGGTACCCGAAAACAAATACACATCCTGGTGTACCATGCCGATTTGGGAGCGCAGCGAGCGCAGGGTCACATCTTGAATGGGGTGCCCATCCACTAAAATCCGCCCGGCCGTTACATCATAAAACCGGGGAATTAAGTTGCACAGCGTACTTTTGCCGCCACCCGACGGCCCCACCAGCGCCACATTTTCCCCTGCTTTCACCAGCAGATCAATGTCCGACAGCACATCCATGTTGCCGTCGGAGTATCGAAAGCTCACATGGTCAAACTGGATTTCGCCGGTGACCGGCGGCAGCTCCACGGCATTTGCACTGTCCTCAATCTCAATGGGTACATCCATCACTTCCACAAAGCGCTCGATGCCGGTCATACCACGCTGAAATTGCTCGGTAAACTCCACCACCCGCCGCACGGTGTTCAGCAGCATGGTCACATACAGAAGATAGGCGACCAAATCCCCCGGCGTAATCCGGCCATTGATCATGGAGATGGCCCCGGCCACCACAACGGTGATGTACATAATGCCGTCAAAAAATTTGGCTACGCTATGAAAGGTAGCCATATAACGATAGACAACCTTTTTAATGTCCAAAAAGTTAAGATTGCCCTGGGCAAATTTTTGTTCCTCAATCTCTTCGTTGGCAAAGGACTTGACCACCCGCACCCCCAAAAGACTGTCCTCCACCTGGGCGTTCAGGTCGCCAATTTGATTGCGAGACTGCTTAAAAGCGCCCCGCAAAATGCCGTTAAACTTCCAGGTAAAAAATAAAAGCAGCGGAATGATGGCAAAGATAAGCAGGGTCAGCCGCAAATCCATGGCGCTTAAAATAGCGAACGAAATGACCAGCTTGAGCGCCGCAATAAAATATTCTTCGGGGCAATGGTGGGCAAACTCGGTAATGTCAAACAAGTCACTGGTAATACGCGCCATCAGCTGGCCCACTTTGGTATTGCTATAAAACGAGTCGCTTAAATTTTGCAGGTGTCGGAAAAAATCCCGGCGCATGTCCGTTTCAATTTTGGCGCCCATTACATGGCCGATGTTTGCCATAAAATAATTGGCGAACAAATCCACCACCCGCAAAGCAAGGTATGCCGCCCCCAGCGTTACAATCACCCGCACCGTCAGCGATGCCATGTCCCGCATGCCTGCATCAGTGATATATCGTACGATCAGCGGTAAAATCAGCTCGCAGACAGAGGTCAAGGTGGCGCATACTAAATCCAGCGCCAAAATCCATTTGTATTTTTTAAAGTAAGGCGCAAACCGCCGCATCAGTTGAAAAGCGCTTTTGCTGTTTTCGTTTTGCTTCATACCGATCTCCCTATGACATATAAGCATGTATCATTTCAGTATATATCGTTTTGATACCCCCCTTGTACAAGGGGGGTATTGATGATTCGGATTAGGTGGCACCATCCTCAATGTTCAAAAAAGCTTTTAAAGCAGGCAATATGGCCCGGGCGTCATCCATGCCCAATTGATAAATAGCTTCCAGCCGCTCCTTCCTTTTTTCAAAGCGGCCCACCGGCAGTGTGGTGCTGGGGGCGATCACCAACGCCTTCCCCTCTCCTTCCAGAGTTTTGAGGGTGCTCAGCGAGGCATTGTAAACCAGATGGCGGCGGTCCAGCACTTTGGCCATATTGGGATAACGGCGGAAAATACGATAATAGAGCCGCCGAAAACTCTCCGGCGTTTTCACATAATCCCGGTGGCGGGTGCGCACCACCACCACCTTGTCGCAGCCGTCGGCCAGCGCCCGTTTGACCGGAATAGGATCGGCGGTACCCCCGTCCAGATACTTTCGGCCCTGGTACTCCACCATCGGCGAAAAAATGGGAATGGAGGAAGAGGCCCGGAGTACGGTGCAGTCGCCGCTTGTCAGATGGGACTTGTCAAAATACACCGGCTGCCCGGTTTCGACATCGGTAACACCGGTGACAAATGCGCAAGGGGCGTCTTGAAACGCCTGATAATCAAAGGGTTCCAGCTTGTTGGGAATCTCGTCGAACAAAAAGTCCATGCCAAAAAGTGATTTCGTTTTCACAAAGTTTCGCGCGCTTAAATAGCGGTTATCCCTGATGTAGTTCGTATTGACCCGCAAGCTGCGCCCCCGTTGGCCCGCCACATACGAGACGCCGTTGCACGCCCCTGCCGACACGCCGATGACATAATCCACCCGGATGCCCTTGTCCATGAAAAAGTCCAAAACGCCGATGGTATATAGGCCGCGCATGCCGCCGCCTTCCAGTACCAGACCTGTCTTCACCCAATCCCACCTCTTTATCATCGCAGTCAACCGGGAACTTCGACCTTTATATGTTATGTTTTCAACTTCGCTTCTGCCGCTTCGGAGGACGATTCAGCGATCATTTCGGAAAAAGCGGGGCCCTCTCCTGCAACATGAAGGGAATAGGAGATGCGAATTGTGGCGTCGTCTTGGGCAAAAACGACAATATCGGTTGTTCCCTCTCCCACGGCCGTCACAATGCCATCCCGGTCCACCGTCGCCACAGCCGGATTGGTGGAGGTATAGGTTACACCCGGTACCGTGGCGCTCATCGGTGTGACAGATGCCGTGCGTACAAAGCGCGCGCCCACCGGCAAAATGTAATCAATCGCAGGCGCCTCTGTGTCCCAAACGATGCCGTTGACAGCAATTTTCGCCGATTCGCCGGATGACGCTTCCCCGCTGGATGGCGCCGGTTCGCTGGAAGCGGCCGGAACGTCTTTGGGATCCGACTGCACCGCTGTTTGACAGCTGCCCAAACTCGTAATAACCGCAGATGCCCAAAGAACTACCAAAAGCCTTTTCATTCGTTCCGCCTCCTTTTCAAGCGTCGCTATACCAAATCTGTTGCCAGCAGAATGCCGACAACAAAGGAAGAAGCGGTTATGGTTATATAGGGGGTAAAAGCCCGCTGTCCTGACTATCTGTCCCTAAGAATGGATAAGCTCTCAGTCCCACGCAAGGGGCTCCACCAGTCTGTCCCGCAGCTTGGCCTGCTCCTCGGCAGATACGCCGATTTTGCCGAGATACGCTTCAATGCCGCCGTACTCATTGTCCACCAAATTCATCATATGAATAATCCACTCGGGATCAGAATCCGCCAGATGCTGGGGCATCCCGGGATAAATCGCCCTCATCAACTGCTGTTTGGGGCCAAGATAGGTGGCCGACACTTCGTAATCCGCAACGATATCCAGCCTATCCACACCTGCCAGCATAAGCAAAAGGGCCGTAATCACACCGGTGCGGTCCTTGCCGGCGGAACAGTGGTACAATGTCACCCCCGACGTGCTATTCATGAAAATGGAAAACACTTGGCCCATTTTATCAAGGGAGTTCACCATATTGGCGTACATATTCATTTGGTGGTAGCCCTCAAAATTGAGGACTGTTTCGGCGCTGATCAGCGGTGTGTTCATCAAGGATACCGTGTGGTAGCTGACCCCTTCGACACCAAAAAAAGAGTTGGGTTGCACTGTTCTTTCCTGTTCATCCCGCAGATCAATGACGGTTTTAAGACCGTATGTGAGCAAAATGTCCACCTCGCGGTCGCTCAGCCCGCTGATGCCGTCCCCCCGCAAAAACTGCCGGTAGCGTGTAACGCCGGTTGAACCCACCGGATATCCGCCAAGCTCCCGCAAATTAATTGCCGAAGCAAAAGGAAATCGTCTAATATTCATAATGCACCTGCCTGTATAATTGATATATCATAATTATGATTGCAGTTCGACGCATGCTTTCATCCGCCCAAGGCACCCATCATAGCCATGACCCAAAAGCCGGCCAAAAAACCGTAAGTGGCGCTATGCCCGGAATCAAGGTGCTGGGATTCGGGAATCAATTCCTCCACCACAATGAACACCATTGCCCCGGCGGCCATTGCCAAAAGGATGGGCATGATAATCGTACCCAGTTGTGTCAAAAGGGCGGCAAGCACAAAGCCGATAATGGCCGCCGCCGGTTCGGCAAAGCTGGCGATGATGCCCCATTTGCGGCAGAATTTTTCATCTTTGCCCGCCTGGCGCATGGGCAACACCACGGCCATGCCCTCGGGGAAATTTTGCAGCGCCAAGCCAAGTCCGAAAGCAGCAGCAGCCGCAATATTCAAAAAGCTTTCCCGGTTGGTGACAGCTGCCATTACAACACCAAGGGCCATGCCTTCGGGGATATTGTGCAGCGCCACCGCCATAACCAAAAGCATGGGGCGGGACAAATGACTGGGCCGGCCCTCCGGCACATCTTCGCCCATATGTTGGTGGGGCATAAGCTTGTCCAGCGCCAGCATACCCAAAACACCCAGCCCAAAGCCCGCCGAAACAATCAGACAGGCCACAATGCCCTCCCCCGCCCGGTCAAACGCCGGCAGCAAAAGGGACCACACCGACGACGCAATCATAACGCCGGCGGCAAAGCCCAAATAAATGCCCTGCCGTCTATTGGACTGAATGGGAAGCTTTAGGGCCATCAGCGACCCCGCCGCCGTGGCAACCCACGGCAAGACCATTAAAAAAAGAATGAGCACAAAATACATGGCAAACCCCTGCCTTATCGTTACTGGTTTTAGTATAGCATGAATGTGGCTAAAAGGGTATAGCAAAAGAGGGCCCGATCATTTGGTAAAGCCCCCTTTTTGCATGCAATATGTTTATGTATTTATCTTTTCTTTTTGGTCATTCTCGGCCGGTCGGATGTGCTGGTTTGTGCGGTGCCGGCAGCGGCGGGCTTAGGTTTGGCGCTTGTGGCAGGTTTCGGCTTGGCGCTTGTTGTGGCAGGTTTGGGCTTGGACGAACCGGAGGATACGGGTGTGACAGAGGCAGAGCTTCCCCCGCCCATGGCGGACATTAACATCCCCAACATATCATCCATACCGAAACCATCGTCAGCCGCGCCCGAAGTGGCCACTGCACCGCTGTTCCCGGATGCGCCGCCGGCCAATTGACCCAGGGCATCCCCGACATCCACATTTTCCAAAAGGGAAAGCAACGGATTATCCGCCAGCCCGGGCATAAATTTTTCCAACAATGCTTTGGCCGCCGGATTGCGCAAAATATCTCCCAACGTGAATTTTTTTGCCATAATATCATTCTCCTCAAGATCAATGTCTGCCTATCCATACACGTGCTTAGGCACGGCCCCATTGTAGCACAATCGCGGCCAAAACGCAATTTTTACCGTTTATTTTTCCATATAAATACGGCCGTGATCTTTCATATTTGACCGCGGCCGTATTTTAAAATTTGCGAGTCAATTAGTAAAAATCCGATCTGTGCTCCTTAAGCATATTAACGGTAGTACCCACACGCTCGGCCGCCTCCGGCCCGGTGGTGGAGGATTGTATATAATTGATAATATTTGTTTTTTCCATGTTATTTAGGCTCCCGAAAAAGCTCATTGCCTCAATATCTTGCGCTAACTTCATGCCAAGACCCAAAGGCATATCGGGAACATTGGATGCATTGTTTGCCATCTTTTTTTTACTCCTTTCTGATTGAAGTAATAATAGTGTTCCCTTTTTAAAATGCAACTTACCCGCGAAAGTCTGGTTTAATTTTTGGAGAGAGAATGCAAAAAAACAGCCAACGATAAAAAGGAAATTCCAATTTTACATTTTGGACGGATCCTTTGGATTCAAAGTAGAATGTTTTATGCTTTTGTGATAAAATACAAAAGAAATCGAGGTGTGACTGACCCATGAAAATCGCCCGCATTCACATTGAAAATTATCGCAGCATTAAATCACTGGACTTTACCCCCGGCGCGTATTGCGCCCTGATTGGGGAAAACAATTCCGGCAAATCCAATATTCTTAAGGCGATCAATTTGTTGCTGGGCGACAACTGGCCCAGCGAAAACGCGTTTAGTTTCGAGGATTTTCACTATGGGGACGGCAGCCGGGACATTGTCATCCAGCTGTTTTTTGATGCCCCGTGGGAGGAGCGCATCAACGGTTATCCTGTTGTGATTGGCGGGTTCGAACTGCGCTGCCACCTGCACAAAGCGGTAGAATATGCAGCCGCCAGCCTGCGCACCGAATTTTGCTGTTTGGGTGAAAAAGGCACTGTGCTCCAATGCCCCCAGGAACCGTGGCAGCCTGACACCCCTTACAAAGGCCGCTGGCAGAACGTCAAAGTCACCAACCGCATTCGCGCCAAGGTACCCTTTGTTTATGTGGACGTGCTGGCCGATTACGGCAAAAGCGACCCCAAAGGGCGCTGGTCGGTGCTTAAAAAGCTGCTGGATTCGGTGAACGCCAGCATTACGGCTGGCGACGAAAAAGTAAGCGTACCTTTGGCAGACGGCCGCACGGTACAAATGCCCCGCCGCGAGGCATTTCAGGTAAAATTGCAGGAAGCATATCAATATCTGCGCACCGATGAGCTGAACGCGATTGAAAAAAGCATTCAAAAAAATGCCCTGGAACAAATGGGCTTTTCCACCGGCACCGGACAAATCAAGCTGCGCTTTGACACCCATGATCCCATGGATCTATATAAAAATCTTCAGCTGTTTGTCGATCAATTGGGTTTAACTACAGCCGCCGACAATGTGGGCGCCGGTATGCAAAGCGATATCGTCATCGCTATTCTGCGTACCTACCAGCAAATCAAAAATCAAAATACCATTTTTGCCATTGAAGAACCCGAAGCTTTTTTGCACCCCCAAAAAGCCCGGGATTACAGCGACATTCTCAATGATCTGGCCAACCAAAATCAAATATTTCTCACCACCCATTCCCCCATTTTCGTCCGCCTGCACGAACCTGAAAAAGTCTGCCTTGTGCGCCGCGCGGCAGCAAGTGGCACCTCCGCCAAAATCTGCAACCCACATGAACTGATTGACGATGACCGCAGCGTCCTAAAACTGCATAACTTTTTCGACACCCAGCGCAGCGAGCTTTTGTTCGCCCGGGCGGTCATTTTAGTAGAGGGCGAAACCGAGGAAGTGGTTTTTCCCCACGCGGCCCGGCTGGCGGGTGTCTCGCTAAACCGGATGGGCATCTCCATTATTGAATGCGGCGGCAAAGATAAAATTCTTGTTTTCATTCGGGTGGCCCGCGCTTTCTCTATCCCTTTTGTTGTGGTGGTAGACGATGACATTCATCCTGTCGACGGTGTGCGCAGCCCCAAGGAGCGACAGCGGCTGGAATGGGATAATGACTACAGCAAAGATAAAAACAAAAAATTCATCCGGCTTGTGGCAAAAGAAAATCTATTTTGGATGCGCGAAAACATCGAGGCCAATTTGGGTATGGAGCAAAACGGCAAAAACAAACCCCAGCGCATTGTGGAATTTATGCAGGAACATGTCAGACGCAAAGGGGATTTGCCCGCCTGCCTGACCGCCCCCATTATGCGGGCGGTTGAGCTGGCCAGCGGCACGGCCAAAACGCAAGGCACCGAATAATACATATACCAAAACGCCGGCCCAATTGAAATGGGCCGGCGTTCTTTTTCGCCTGTGGAAATAATTAGCTTTTGGCGGGAATAAACGGAATAATTTTTTCAGCCAGCGACTGTACCGTCATCGTCTGCAAATAGACTTTGCCCGGGCCGGTCAGTTTGGTGAGGAACAAACCCTCGCCGCCAAAAAAGACATTGGTGAATCCTTTTACCGTTTGCACTTCATAATTCACCTGCTGCTCAAAAGCCACTACATGGCCGGTATCCACCAAGATGACTTCGCCGGGCGCCAAAGTGCGCTCCAGAATCAGGCCGCTTGCCTCCAAAAACACCATGCCGCTGCCGGAGATCTTTTGCAGCATAAAGCCCTCGCCGCCAAACATGCCAGCCATCAATTTTTTTGTAAAAACAACATCCAGCGTCACATTGGGCTCGGCGCATAAAAAGGCCGACTTTTGGCAAATGATGTGAGTATTGGTCACATCGAACGGCAAAATCGTACCGGGCATTGTGGGCACAAATGTAATGGTTCCCTGGCCTGCGGTGCAGGAGTAGGTGACCATGAAAAGGGATTCGCCGGTAAACATACGGCCCAGGCCCTTCATCAAGCCGCCTTTCATATTGGTATCCATTTTAATGCTGGGGTCCATCCAGGCCATTCCGCCGGACTGGGTATAAATTTGCTCGCCCTGTGTTAAAGTGATATCCAGCGCCGGCATTAACTCGCCTGTAATTTTGTATTGCATATGTACTCTCCCCTGTCATCATTAATGTGTTTGGCCGCCTGCGGCAACCATCAAGATTATAGCAAATATTGCCAGTTAATACAAGAGAAAAGATCACAGCGCAACACAAAAATGGCAGCCTTGATTATCATCAAAATGATAGTCAAGGCTGCCATCAACAGGTCGAGCTGGATAGAGGGGCGGTATGTCCTATTCCCCTTTGATATCGATGCAGGTGATCTCGGCGCCACATAAAAACCGCAGCGGCAGCTTTGTCGTGCCAATGCCCCGGTTCACATATACCCGCATATCCCGGCCGCCTTCTTTGTGAATGATATACCGCCCCGAGATATACCGGTCCCCCATGTGTGGCAGGATAAAGTCGGACACCAACGGCAAATTAATCTGACGTCCGTGGGTATGTCCGGAAAGCTGCAAATCAATGGGATATTCCGAAAAAATATCGGCCGCGTCCGGTTCGTGCACCAATGCCAGGTTGAACAGCTTTTCGTCACAAAGGTCACCCACCGGGCACAGACAGCCATCCCCCAGCAGAATATCGTCCACGCCAATGGCCCGAATGCCCCACTGCGCCAAGGTGACAGCCTCGTTGCGCAACACCCGAAAGCCCGCCGTTTGCAGCAGCGCCGCCGTAAGCCCGCAGCCGTCGCCGCGAAAATCGTGGTTGCCCAACACAGCCAGCTTGGTGGCCTTGGCCGGCAAATGATCCAAAAGACGCAGTACCAGCTCCTGGGTAAATTCACCCCACTTGTCCCGCGAATCAAACAGATCCCCGGTAAACACCAAAATATCGGGCGCTAGGGCGGCTGTTTTGGCCACAACCCCCGCCAGCTTCTCCACTTTAAAATGCTGGCCTAAATGCAGGTCGGAAAGCTGCGCAATGCGCACCTTGCGGCCGGCCGGCAGCCGGGAAGTTTTATAAAATATGTTTTGCACGGTAAATTTGCGGGCGCCCATATATCCGACGCTAAGTGCTCCTGCCGCCCCGGCGGCCAATAGAGCCGGAACCGCCAGCCAGACACCGCCATTTTTTTTGCTCATTCTGCACACCCCTCTGGCAACCGCACAAGCCCGTAAATGCAGCTGTCAATCAGCTGCCCATTTTTGATGGCGTTCTTTTGCAAAATGCCTTCCAGCACAAAGCCCGATTTTTCCAGCACCCGGCGGGAGGCCGCATTGTGGGCAAACGGTTCCGCGTATACCCGCACAATGTCATAGTGGGCAAAAGCATATGCCACAATTTGGCGGACAGCTTCGCTCATAATACCCTGCCCCCAAAATGGTTCCGCCAGCCAATAGCCAATTTCCACGCTTTTGCGGTAAATATCACCCTTTAAAAAGATGCCGATAGAACCCACTGCTTTTCCGTCTACTTCGATGGCGGCGATATATTGGTCTTTCCCCTGTGCCGCCGCAGCAATAAACGCTTTGGCATCCTCCAGGTTGTAGGGGTGGGGAAACCCGTCCCGCAAATTGGCGGCAATTTGCGGGTTGTTGGCATATATTTGTAACATGGGGGCGTCGGCCATCGTCCACGGCCGCAATACAACACGCTCTTTCATTTCATGTGCCTCTTCCCTGTCATTGTATCCAACCGAACCCTGATGACCGTAAGCCGGGCCAGCACCGCGGCGGGCAACGGCCCTTGCAAAGGCTCGCCGTGCTGGGCCATCAAAATAGCAAGGCCCTCCTGCTTGCCGGCCTCATCGGTAACCAGCTCTGCTTTGCCAAAAGCAACAACACTTTGATACAGCGTAGTACAATCCTCCGGCCTCTCCCCTTTTTGGATGGCGACATCCCGCTCCACGGTCACGCATACGTTACGGTTTTGCCGCAAAATGTCCAGCTTCTGCCCTTCGCCGGCCCCGTGTATGTAGACACATCCATCTTGGTAGCCGTAATTAAGGGGCAGCACATAGGGCCGATCGCCGTCGCACATGCCCAAGTGGCAAAGCACACAGCTTTTCAAAATAGCTTCAATGTCATTCCTGTCGGTCATTTCCCGGTCTTTTCTTCGCATGTTGCCGCCTCCAACGTCTTTACTCAAGATACCTTTATAGCATACCCGCAAAAAGGGGCAATGTCCAGCATACAGGCGAATCTCATGCCAATTTAATCTAAGCTTAATCCATCTTTATTGACTATTGAAGGGTACAATGATACTATAATTGCAGGCGTTTGTCGATGAATAGACAATAGCGTCCCCAAAAGCGCTATGAGCTATAGAAAAATACTTGTCAGAAGGACATGGAGATATAAAACCGTTTGACGAAAATACTTTTGTGTGAAAGGTGATAACAAACATGATCAGTAAAAAACAGTTCGCCACCATCGATGAGCTGCAACAAATTCAGCTGTTGGCCACCCGCTGCGACAAAGATGTCGGCCTCCATTCGCCGGATGGGCAAATTATGGTGGATGCCAAATCTTTTATCGGCTTATTTTCCCTTGATTTCAGCCAACCAATTTTGGTCGTCTCCGAATCTGAATCGTTCCACAACTCCATTCAAAACATCGGTAAAAACGTTTGAAACACCGTCAAAATCAGGCGCAGCTCATATTATTTTGCCCAACAGGAGGAAATGTAAATGAAAAAAAGAGTATTAAGCAAGGCGGGGCTTGTCATTAGCCTGGCGATATCGCTCGCCTGTTTCCTTTTCATCTATTTTGTTGCGGGCAATGCGATTGTCAGCCTGATTTTCGGCCTGCTTTCCTTTTATATTTTTGCTTTTATCTTTACAAAGTCTGAAAGCAATCCCCTCGCGTCCAATCCTATCCTCGCCCAGCAGCAGGAATTCTCGGAGGCGTTTGCCCAGGTCAAAGCGGCCAATTTGAAAGCGGTCGAAATCGCCAAATATGCCAAATCTGTTTCCGACCCCAAAATCCGACAGTCCGCCGAGCATGTATATGACTCCTCGAAAAAAATTATTGATACGCTTTTCCAAAGCCCCAAAGATGTCACCACCATCACAAATTTTATGGATTATTATCTGCCGGTCACCTGCTCTATTTTGGGCAAATATGTTCGGGCCGAAAGCAAAGGCGCAGTAGAGGACGATTCCAAGTTTCGGGAAAAGGTGCAAAAGTTTATGTCCGAGATGGAAAGCGCCATGAAAAATCAGCTCAAAGCCTTGTTTGAAGATGACCTTATGGATGCCGGTTTGGACATTGACGTGATGACCACTACCCTGAAAAACGAAGGCCTGTTAGACAGCGGCGATTTTGACATTACCCCCCGGCCTTTGGGTTAACCCAAAGGCTGTTCCGCTTGTGGTGTATACGTTGAAGGAGGTACAGCCCATCCATGAAGAGATCCACCTTGGTCTTTGTCGTCTGCTCGCTTTTTTTGATGATCGTTGCCTGTGGTATTACGACCAGCCAGGCTATCAAAGAGATATTGGATCCCAATGCACGTGATGATTACGATTATGAGGCATTCCTGCAACAAGACAATCGGCCTGTTATGACGGAAAGATCGTCTTCCGTAAAGGAGGTATCGTCTTCCATAGAGGAAGAAAGCACCCTCCCGCCGCCATTGATCGGCAAATTAATTTATGGCGCTGTGGGCGGCGGCAAGGAAAACTTTTTGGCTGACCCCGTTTTTAACCAAATTTTATCTGATAAGTATGATTTGCGGGTACAAAATGACCCGTGGAGCAATGGCAAGTTAGTGGCTAGCAGTCTCTATATTAACGTAGAAGGCGTGCAACGGCCCTACGATTTTGCCTTTTTCTCTGACGCCCGTTTTTACGATTACTACCAGCTGTCCGCCAGCGGCGACGAAGCACCCCGCCTTCCCCGTGTCAAAAACGCAATTGCCCTTAACACTCCCATTGTCATTTACAGCTGGGACAAGGTGGCCGATGCCCTGATGCGGGAAAATATTGTGACCCAGCGGGACGGCGTCTACTACATAACCGATATGGGTAAACTATTGGACTATATCACCGAAGGCAAAGATTGGTCGGAAATCGGCTTGCCGGAGATATACGGTAAAATCAGCATCACCTCCACCGACCCGATTACTTCTTCACCCGGCGCCACCTATTATGGCCTTTTGGCCGCCATTATGGCCCACGGCAATGTGAACGCGAACAATTTGGAGGAAGTGCTGCCGGAACTTAAGCAGTATTACAAGCTCTCTGGTTTTATGCTGAATGCCCCCGCCGATCTGTTTGAATTGTATCTGCGCACCGGCATGGGTGGCCAACCCATGATTGTCGATTACGAAAAAAGCATCATCGATTTTGCCAATAACAACCCTGAGGGGTATGCCAGCCTGAGAAGTCGTATTCGCATTTTGTACCCCGTTCCCACGGTTTGGAATTCCCATTGTGTCACCGCTTTTACGCAGGACGGCAGCCAGTACATTGACGCTTTGAATGAAAAAGAAGTGCAACAGCTCGCTTTTGAAAAATACGGCTTTCGCACCGGGCTTTACGGTGGGCAATATGATGTCGGCGGTATTGCCGTTTCCGGCATTCCCCAAAGCATCGATACCGTGGTTCCGGGCCTGAAAATGGAAATGTACACCCAAATTATCAATACGCTAAAGGCAAATTAACATCATAAGAACCGAGGAGGAGAAAGTAAATGAGTGAAAACACATTGCCCGAACTGGTCCTGTCCACCGATGCTGTCACCGAGATGGCCGGAGATGCCACGGCTATAGCCGCTACCGAGCCCGCCGAAATTGAGGTGGCGCCCGAAAACACACTGGATTATCAAAAACTGTCCCCTGAGGAAAAGAAGCTGATTGACGATTTTGTGACGAAAATCAACATTACCGATTCTTCGGCGCTGGTTCAGTATGGGGCGCCTGCCCAAAATAAAATTGCCCAATTTTCCGACAATGTGCTTAAAAATGTCCGCAACAAAGATCTGGGAGAAGCCGGCCAGCTGCTGACCTCTTTGGTTACCCGCATTCGCGATTTTGACGCCGAAGCTTCCGAGAAAAAAGGTATTTTCGCCATTTTCCATAACGCCAAAAAGCAGATGGAAAACATGCTGGTGCAGTATAATAAAGTAGAGGCCAATATTGACACAATCTGCACCAATCTGGAGGGCCACAAGCGCACCATGCTCAAAGACGTGGCTATGTTTGACCAGATGTACCAGACAAACCTTTCCTATTTCAAAGAGCTGTCTTTATACATCATTGCCGGCGAGCAAAAAATTAAAGAACTGAAAGAGGTCATTCTGCCTGAGATGGAGCGCCAGGCCGCCGCCAGCGAAGACAGCACCGAGGCCCAAAAGCTGCAGGATGCCCGCCAGTTTGTCCAGCGCTTTGAGAAAAAAATCCACGATCTCAAGCTTTCCCGCATGATCTCTATCCAGATGGGCCCCCAAATTCGGCTGATTCAGAATAATGACACCGAGCTTGTGGATAAAATCCAATCCTCGTTGGTCAATTCGATTCCCCTGTGGAAAAATCAGATTGTCATTGCCCTTGGGCTTTACAATGCCAAACAGGCCATGGAGGCGAACAAACAGGTTACCGACATGACCAACGAGCTGCTGAAGAAAAACAGCAAAATGCTCAAACAAGGCAGCATTGAAATTGCCCAGGAAAGCGAGCGTGGCATTGTCGATTTGGAGACGCTGCGCCAGACGAACCAGGATCTGATTGAGACCATCAGCGAAGTGCTGCGCATTCAGCGCGAGGGCAGCGAAAAGCGCGCCATCGCCGAAGCGGAGCTGATGAAAATTGAAGGCCAGCTGAAAAGCGCCTTGATTGAAGCCAAGCAGCAAAACGTCCAGTAATATCACCATTACGATAAACAATAACGAACCACCCACTTATAAAGCGGGTGGTTCGTTATTGGCGGGCATAATCCTTCTTTTCCGTTTGCACCCCAGCACAGACCCAAACCCGTTCCCCCCATAGGCCAAACGTTTCCTGTGCAGATATTCCCTCACCCTAAGGATGGGGATTTGGGGAAACCATGTGGTTTCCCCAAGAAATGTTTTTGCATACTTTTTGCGCCAAAAAGTATGAGCCGGTCGCGGCCTGAGCGACAGGCCGTATCCCTACCGAAGCGGCTATGCGTCTACTCCAATTCTATATTGATATCGGTACCAAACTTGTTCTTCTGCATCGCCGGCACCCCAAAATCAGAACCAAAACTGCTCTCCCCATAGCCCGCGCGTTTCCTGCGCACCTATGTTCTCGCCCTAAGGATGGGGATTTGGGGAAACCATGTGGTTTCCCCAAGAAATGTTTTTGCATACTTTTTGCGCCAAAAAGTATGAGCCGGTCGCGGCACAAGCGACATGCTAGATGTCTGCCGGAGCAGCTATACCTCTGCTTCACTGCTATGTTTATATCGGTATCAACCACTCTTCCCTTTATCGCAAAAGCGCCACTGTACCCCTTCTAACGCGGAGGGCCCAGAAAAAACGGGTTCTCCCTGATCAGGAAGAACCCGTTTATATTTTGCCTGATATTAGCCTTTGGGAATAATCAGCTTAAGCGCCTTGGGCAAGATGGAAATACGGGCTACATCGTTGTAGAAAACTTCACCATCCACACAAAGGGGAATTGGCTGGGCAGATGTCACTTTCAGCTTTTTGCATTTTTGATAGGACACAATATCCTGAAAGCGTGCATCGGTAATGTGTTCGCCTTTGCGGTACAAATCAATCAGCGACATAATCCGTCCCTTGGAGATATTGGATACCGTGCACAAGTCAAAATGTCCGTCGTCCAGCTCGGCCCGGGGCGCCGCTTTAAATTCGCCGCCGTAATAGCGGGCATTGGCAGCCACCATCAAAAGATACGCACGCTCCCCCTGGGGCTCTCCGTCCACTTCAACGGTCAGCCTGGTACTGAGCCGGCCCATCATCACATAAGCAATGGCCATATTGTAGGCGGTCGCCCCGCTGACCAGCGGAAGACGTTTGAACTTATTGACATTGGCGGCAATGCGGGCATCAAAGCCCATATTGGCCACATTGACCGAGATGCGGTCGTTCACCTGCACAAGGTCAATGGCTTTCTCTTCCCCAGCCATCTGCGCTTTGATGTCGAAAAAATCCAACCGGTCGTCAAGACTTTTAATAAAATCGTTGCCAGAGCCACAGGGAATCACGCCCACACTGGCCCGCTCGCAGCCATACACCCCGGTGGTCACTTCGTTCAGCGTGCCGTCGCCACCGCACGCATAAAACCGCAGCGCCTCGGTCCCTTCGCGGGTGCAGCAGCCTTTCACATAAGTGATGGCCTCCTGAAAACCCGTGGTGCAATGGATTTCCGCATTTGCGCCCATCTCGGCAGCCGCCGCCTCGATGCGGGGACGCAAAACCCCGTTGTGATCCACTTTGCCGGCAGCCGGGTTAATGATAAAGATATGCCGCATTTTTTCACATCCTCAAATTGATCAGTCCGGTAGTTGGTTAGATAATCGGTACAATGAATTGATGAATGAGATAGAGCAAAATTAGGTGGCAAGGGTAGAACAGATAGAAGAAAAGTTGGTGCTTTGGTCCGCGCTCCCCGTTGTAACAAAAAATCGGCACAAGCGCCAATACTGCCCACGCCTGCATGGTACCCCAAAGCGTCACTTCGTGATAAGCCAAAATATTGGAGAACACAAACAACAGATTGATGCCAATGAGCGCCAGCGCAATCTGCCACTTGGCCTTGCTGTAAAAAATGGCGAAGATAAGGGCGACGCCCAATCCTCCATAGTCCCCCGCCACAAATTCACCCAAAATAAATCCGGCCAAAAACGGCGCCATCCAGTAGGCTTTTCCCTTAAGTTTTTCGCAGCAATAAATGGTGGCCGACGCCAGAAATAAGGTAAAAAACACATTTTGGTGCGCCCAGTAAAAGGGCACTCCCTCAATGGCCATATCAAAGGGAATTTCGCTGATGAGCGCAAACAGGCCCAGACGAAGCAAATGTCGCTCGGGGTTGGAGGTCTTGCGGCAGGCCTCGGCGGTCAAAAAAGCGAAGATGGGAAAAGCGATACGTCCGATAAGCCGGAAAACAAAGACATCGGGAAATAGAACGGATCCGGTATGATCAATGACCATGGTGATAATGGCAATGAGCTTGAGTATAAAAGTACTCATACTGTCGTCTCCTCAAATCGTCAAAAAATGGTAAATGTCTCACTCAACAGTATTCACGGGCAGCATGCATTCATACCAAAACGTGATAATTTAAGGAAAGGCGTCCGCATTGCGGACGCCTTGTACTCGTTATACCTTGCCCAAAGCGCAAATTACTCGGCAGCTTCTGTCGCTTCTTCTGTAGCAGGCGTCTCTTCTTTGGCCGGGCTGTCTTCGGCGGCATCGACAACGCGATCGACGTCGGCGGCTTCTTCCGCTTTAGGCGCTTTTTTAGCAGCCGATTTTTTCGCCTTGGGCGCTTCCTCGGCAACAGCTTCATCCACCTGGGGTGCCGCTTCAACAGGAGTAACCTCAGTTGCAGGCTCCTCTTCCGGCAGCAAAGCACGCATCGAAAGGCTGATACGTCTGCGGTCGTAATCGATCTCGGTGATCTTGACATCCACTTCGTCGCCTACATGCAACCTGTCGGCCACTTTTTCCACCCGCTCGCGGGCAATTTGGGAAATATGAATGAGACCATCCAGGCCGGGCAGCAGTTGGGCAAATGCGCCGAACGCCGTAACCGACATAATCTTAACCTTGGCCACATCCCCAACCGCAAACGTACTGCGGATTTTTTCCCAGGGATTATCTTCACTTTTCTTATAAATAAGAGAAATTTTCTGATTCTCTCTGTCAATTTCTTTAATGGTGACTTCCACTGTTTCGCCAAGAGATACAACTTCGGAGGGATGCTTTACTTTATTCCAAGTCAGATCCATCAGGCTGATACGTCCGTCTACACCGCCAAGATCCACAAACACCCCAAAATTGGTGATGGATTTGACAACACCCTGGTAGACTTTGTCCTCGGCCACGTCTTCCCAGAATTTCTCGGCCAACACTTTGCGTTCCTCGCGCTGCACCGCGGCAATCGAGCCTACGGCGCGACGGCGTTGGCGGTTGACTTCCAATATTTTAAATCTGACAGGTTTTTTAATCATTTGGCTGAGATCGGCATCCCGGGGTAATCCTGTAAGAGAGGCGGGCACAAACACCCGCACACCGTTGGTAGAGACAAGTACGCCGCCTTTTACGGCTTCGGCAACGACACCCTCCAAAATTTCCTCGGTATCCACAGCGCCCATGACCTTTTCGAAGCCGGCCTGCGCTTCCAGCCGCCGTTTGGACAGCATGACTGTTCCTTCCACGTCGTTGACACGGACCACCAGCACTTCCAGCTTGTCCCCAACCTTGACAATGTCCTCGGGAGAAAGGGCAGGGTTATCGGTCAATTCATCAAGAGGCACATAACCGGCATGCTTGGTACCGATGTCGACTGAAATCTCGTTTGGCTTGATGCCGGTAACGACAGCAGTTACCTTCTCCCCGTTATATGTACTTTTAAAGGATTGTTCCAGCATCTCCGCAAATGATAATTCCAGTTCGGCGTTTTCGTTAGTGCTCATTGCTTCCAGTACCTCCTTAATTATGCTATCCGGCGTAGATGCGCCTGCCGTGATACCCACTTTGCGTATACCCGCAAAATCATATCCCGCAAGCTCCCGGGCGGATTCAACCAAAATCGTCGGACAAATACCTTCACACACCTCTTTGAGTCGAGTGGTGTTGGCACTGTGACGGCCTCCCGCCACAATCATTAAATCCGACCGCTTGGCCATTTCTTCCGCTTCGGTCTGGCGCGAATCGGTAGCATTACATATTGTATCAAAAATCCCAAGGTTTGTACATACCTTTTTTGCATGATCTACCATTAATTTCCATTTTCTTGCATTAAAGGTTGTTTGTGCCACGAAAGTGACAAAAATATCATCCAAACCCTGTGTGTTTGCCAGTGTTTCCGCCAATTGTACTTCGTCGGAAACCACATGGCAGGGGGCGTTGCAGTGCCCCACAATTCCCTCCACCTCGGGATGGTTGGCATCCCCAGCCACCAAAATAAGGTTTTTGTCACCCGGAGGAACGTCGCCCACAATCCGGTGTATTTTGGCCACAAAAGGACAGGTGGCGTCTTCGACAGCGCACCCCGCCAATGCCAGTTGGCGGTACACATCCCGCCCTGCGCCGTGGGAACGAATGACCACCGTGTGGCCTGCCGGTACATCCTCGACCTTTTCCACAATTTGGACGCCTTTGGCCATCAGTTCATCCACAATGCGGGTATTGTGGATAATCGGCCCCCAGGTGCACACCGGTTTGCCGCTGTCCGCAAGTTGAAAGACCAGCTTGACCGCCCGATTCACACCAAAGCAAAACCCCGCCGTTTGACACAATTCAATCTCCATGGGTTTCCACTCCCAAAAGCGCTTTAATCCGGTCCATCATGATATGGCTGGCCCGTTTAAGCGAGGTTGGTGTCGCTTCATTCGCAAACCCCAAATCCTCATTTTTTAGTATTTCTCCATACTTGATTGTTATACGTTTAAACATGCGCACCCGCCCCTCAAGACATATGGCACAGGGCAATACATCGCCGCCGGTCACCCGGGCAACCATCGCCGCCCCCGATTTGGGCCGCAGCGGAACCCCATCCAACGACCGGGTGCCTTCGATAAAAATACCCAGTATCCCCCCATGGGCCACCATATCCTTGGCCGTGTCCAGCGCCGAAGCGTCCCCGGTGCCCCGCTCGACAGCAAAGGCCCCCAATTTGCGCAAAATAAACCCGAAAGGCCCCCATTTGAACAGCTCCGCTTTGGCCATGTAGTGAACCTGCCGCCGTTTGATGCCAATGGCCAAAAAAATAGGGTCAATATAAGAGCGGTGGTTGCCGATAAGTACAAGCCCGCCGTCGGGAGGAATATTCTCCAACCCCTCGAAACGCAAGCGAAAAAACAGATGGCAAAGGGGCGTCAGCAAGAAAATAGCAAAGCGATACAATGGCATCATGGCAATCTTTCCTTTACAAACTGAAGTATAAGGTTGGTCGTCTTTTCCAGGGTGTTGCCGGTGGTGTCAATCAAAAAGGCGTCCGACGCCTGTTTGAGCGGCGCTATTGCCCGGTGGCTGTCGTTATAATCTCGCTCTTTCACATCCCGCAGAATTTCGTCGTAATCGGCTTCAATACCCTTTTTCAAAAGCTGGTTGCGCCGCCGTTCGGCCCGATCTTCCGCCGTTGCCGTCAAAAAAATCTTAATTTGGGCATCGGGTAAAATCACCGTGCCAATATCCCGTCCGTCCATGACCACATGGTTGTGGCAGGCAATCTCTTTTTGCCGATCCAACAAAAAAGCGCGCACCGCCGGAATGGCGGAAACGTCCGAGGCTGCCATCGACATAGCCGGCAGACGTATGGCGTCCGACACATCTTCGCCGCACAGCATCACCCGCTGGTCGCCGTCCACATAGCGCAGTTCCAAGGCAATGTCGCCCAAAAGCGGTTCCACCGCCGCGGCATTTTTGGGGTCCACGCCCTGGCGGGTCACATACAGCCCGATGGCACGGTACAACGCGCCGGTGTCCACATATATGAAGCCCAGCTCCTGGGCCAGCAGTTTGGCAATAGTGCTTTTGCCGGCGCCTGCCGGGCCGTCTATTGCAATGGCCGTCATAGAAACGCTCCTTTTGGTTTTCAAATTCAGTTTCGCCCCTCGGCGGCCGCCTGGGCCGCGGCGTAGGCGGTGGCAAAAGCAAGCTGCAAATTGTACCCGCCGGTATAGGCGTCTATGTCCAAAATCTCACCGGCAAAATATAAATCTCGCACCAGCTTGGATTGCATTGTTTTCGGGTTCACTTCTTTGACATCCACCCCGCCCGATGTGATGACCGCTTCTGCAATGGGGCGGAACTTTTTGGGGTAAATAGGCAACGCCTTAAGCAGCTCCACCAATTTCCTGCGTTCTTCTTTGGTGACTTGATGCACCTTTTGCTCCGGTACAATGCCGCAAAGGGCCACCATCACCGGTATGAGCTTACGGGGCAAAAGATCGTCCAAGGCATTGGCAAAATTTTTGTTGGCATACTGCCCAAAGTCCCGCAGCAACCGGGCGTCCAACTGCTCGGCTGTTAATCCGGGCTTTAAATCAAGGGTCATCCGGTACTGCTTGGGGTCATGTTCCATATGGGACGAGGCGCTTAATACAAGGGGGCCCGATACCCCAAAATGGGTGAACAGCATCTCCCCCAACTCCTGAAAGACCGGCTTGGGCTTGTCCTTCTGCCAAAGGGTCAACGTCACATTTTTAAGTGAAAGGCCCATCAGCTCCCGGCACCACGCTTCTTCGGTCACAATGGGCACCAACGACGGTGACGGTGTAATCACACGGTGTCCTGCCTCTTGCGCCAGCTTGTACCCGCTGCCGTCCGACCCTGTGCCGGGATAGCTTAGTCCCCCGGTGCAGATTACCACTTTAGTCCCTTGATACATTTGGCCGGAGGCACAAGCCACCCCGGTGACAGCGCCGTCGTTCACAAGCAGTGACTTGACGTCGTCGTAAAGAAACTGCACATGATTAGTGTCTGCAAAACGAATCAGAGCATTCACAATATCGGCCGCCCGGTCCGACTGGGGGAAAACACGCCGTCCCCGCTCGGTTTTGAGGGGCACACCTGCTTCTTCAAAAAAAGCGATAGTGCGTGCCGGAGGAAACATATGAATGCAGCTCATCACAAACCGGGGATTGCGCCGCACTTGCTGGAAAAAGGCAGTCTCGTCGCAGTCATTGGTCACATTGCAGCGGCCTTTACCCGTAATCAGCAATTTCTGCCCCGGCTTTTTGCCGTGCTCGATCACAGCAACGCGTTGTCCCGCTTTGGCCGCCCACCCGGCGCAAAAAAGGCCCGCTGCCCCGCCGCCCACTACAATAATATCAGCCATTGTGATCCTCGCGGACTGTGGTCGGTGGCGCTTCTCCGGGCATCGCATCGCTTTTTTCGTAGACGTTATAGTCGTCCCAAATGGTTTCCAATTGGGAATAGACCGCTTCAATCTCCTCCCGCTTACGCAGCCCGACAGCCACGATCAGCGCATTGATCAGGCTTAGCGGCGCCACCAGCGAATCCACAAAAGAGGCCATGTCGCTGCGGGCCAACAACATATAATCGGCATTTTTAGCCACAGGTGACTCTTGGGAATCGGTAATGGCAATGACACCCGCCCCGTGATTGTGGGCAAAATGCGCCGCCTTGGCTGTCCGTTGGGAGTAGCGGGGAAAGCTGATACCGATAAATACATCATCTTTGCCAATGCGCAAAAGCTGCTCGAACATTTCGCTGGTGCTGGTGGTGTTTACCAACCGCACGTTCTCAAAAATCTGCTGGAAATAAAAGCTGAGGAACTGGGCCAGCGCCGACGAGCTGCGCACCCCAAGAATGTAAATATTCTTGGCTGTCAAAAGACGGTCTACCGCTTTGTCAAAATTGGACCGGGATGTCTCCTCCAGCGTGCGGCGAATTTTCTCAATATCCAAATTTAATACCTTGGTCAGCACATCGGTGGTGCCGATTTGGTCGCTGGTCACTTCCATGCGCTGCACCGAGGTCAGCCGGTTGCGGATAAGTTCCTGCAAACACCGCTGCAACTGGGGGTATCCCTCAAAGCCTACCTCCATGGCAAACCGTACCACTGTCGACTCGCTGACGCCCACCGCCATGCCCAGGCGGGACGCCGTCATAAACGCGGCTTTGTCGTAATGATTAAGCAAATAACGGGCAATCATTTTCTGCCCCTTGGAATATTCCGGCAAACTGTCCGCAATTTGCGCCAAAAAATCTTTCAAGTCGTCCTGCCTCCTTACTGCAACGTCAATGAACTTTTGAAGATCTCATTCAATAAAAAATTAATTTGCAGGAGCTTTCACTTCGCCCTGCAAACAATGACGGTTCCATTGCATATTTTACCCTTTTCGCCGCTACAAATCAATGGCAAATGCAAATTTTCCTTCAAACAAAAAGCCCCCCGGGCAGTCATTTAGCTGCAAAAGGGGCGATTTCTTCATTCACAATTAAAATGCTGACAGCAGCAATTTGCAGGAGTCTATGCACAGGCAAAAGAGATCAAGCAACGCTTCATTCATTTGCCTGCAAAAACGGGTTGCATCTGCTTGCCCACAAGGGCATTGGCGGCCGCCTCGGCCAGCAGGTCAAATTTCGCGACCATTGAGTTGGGTTTGCTTTCTGGCGCGTCCTGGCCCATGGGCACAAAGTAAAAATGTTTGCGCCCCAAAAGTTTGCCAATGTTCCCCGCCGAAGCCAAAAGGGCGTCGTTGGTGGAAACGGCAAGCAACACCGGTCGTTGGTTGCGCAGATGGGACTTGGTTGCCATGGTAACGGCTGTATCGGTAATCCCCCCTGCCAGCTTGCCAAGGGTGTTGCCGGTGCAGGGCGCAACAATGAGTATATCAAACATTTTTTTGGGTCCGATGGGTTCGGCGTCGCTGATGCGATGGATCACATCCCGCCCGCACACCTCGGCCATATGCCGGCGGTGTTCTTCGGCTTTGCCAAATCGGGTGTCCGTTTCGTAGGCGAACTCCGACATAATGGGGTACAGATCCCAACCCAGTTTTTGCAGCGATTCCAGCGCAGTGAACGCGCTTTCAAACGTGCAAAAGGAGCCACAAAAGGCAAAGCCCGCTTTCACGGTTGTCATGTTTTTTTCCTCCTCTCTTCCATCACGTTCATAATGGTGTCTTTAATAATCTCGCCGGCGGAAATAGGCGCCACTTTGCCGGGCAGAGAAAGAGCCCAAATGGCCTTGATGCCTAAATCCTTGGCCATGCCGAAATCGACACCCCCGGGTTTGGAGGCCAGGTCGATATAGAGGCATTCCGGTTTGAAAGAAGTTAAAACAGCCTCGGTAAACACATGGAAAGGCACCGTGTTAAAAATGAGTTCCACTTGGCTTACCACTTTGGCAAGGTCGGCCATATCCACCGCCTTGCACCCCAAAATTTGCGCCCAGGCCAAATCGCTGTGCCGCCGCGCCGCCACTGTCACCTGAGCGCCCATGGCCACAAGCACCCGTGCCATTACTTTGCCAATGCGGCCAAAACCGGCAATCAGCACCTTGCTTCCAAAAATAGTGGTGGCCCGTTCCTGCATGGCAATGGCGATAGCCCCTTCGCAGGTGGGTACCGCGTTTAACACCGCCAGCTCTTCCCGCTCCAGATAATCCACCAGCTCAATGCCGTATCCGGCCGCTATATTGGCAATTTGGGAGGTCACCCGGCCCGCCAGCACAAGGGCGTCGCAGGGGATCAGCCCAAAACAGTCGATCATGCGCAGTTTTTTGCGGGAAAATGGTGCGTTGATATGTACTTCATCCGCGCTTAGCGGCAACGGCAAAATGACTACCTCCGCCTGCAAAAGAGCCGCATCCGGCGACGCCACCACCTCTACACCCGGTGTCAGGATGGTGTCTTCGTCAAAAAGCAGCGCCCTTACCCGATACCCCTCCGCTGCCAAACGGTTGGCAACATGGGCCTGGCGCAAATCCCCGCCAATGACAGTCACAATTTCTTTAAACATAGAAATACCCCCATAGGATTTTTCATAACCTACCCGGTAAATGACAAAGAGCGCAAAACGCTTTCGATTCCTTGCAAAATTGGGTACTATATCCTATGAGGGCGCTATCTCTTTAGTGCAAATCGCACACAAAAAAGATGCCGCGAATCATTCGCGGCATCACAGTTGCAACTGCTGTTTAATTTTCAGGCTCTGTATGAGGGTCGCCCGCTTCCCCTTCCGCCGCGTCCTCCATGTGCTGGGTGGCGTTCAGCGTATCGATATACCGATGGTAAATATCCAGGATTTCAGACTCCAGCGCTTTGCGTGCATCCGGCGTAATGGGATGCACAATGTCCCGGAAAGTTCCGTTTTCATCTTTCCGGCTGGGCATGGCGACAAAAAGCCGTTCCGGCCCTTCTACAATCTTAATGTCGTGCACCGCCAGGTCGTTGTCCACTGTGACAGAGACAAGGGCTTTTAGCCTGGTATTTTGGTACGTTCTGCGAATTCGAATATCTGTAATGTTCATAGCCGCCTCCTAAAGCGAAGTCTTCCTGCGGTGTGGTACATTAGTATTATTTGGCGACGGGTACACTGATATACAACTAACTTCGGGTAGTCAGGTATTTTTTTTACAAAAAGTGTTTATTTCCCGAGGCAAAAACAATATAATAGTTGAGTAAACTGTAGAGTAGCATAATATAGATACGGCGGCAATGTATATAACATACGTTACCAAAAGCTTTTCACAGACATTGTGCCTCCAGCCATTTTGGGGGGATTAAATACCTGATTTGGGGTGCTCGTTAGATGAGACAAATTCCGTCAGAGGTCAAACATATCCATTTTATCGGTATCGGTGGTTCGGGTACATTTCCACTGGTGCAAATTTTGCATGCCTGGGGTTACCAAATTACCGGCAGCGATAATAATGAAAGTGACACCCTGGAGCTGGAGCGCCAAATGGGCATTCTGGTCGTTCTGGGCCATAGCGCCGACAACATTGGCGACGCCGATATGGTTGTCTATACAGCCGCTCTTCTGCCCGATAATGTGGAGCTGCTGGCAGCCCGTCAAAAAGGGATTCCCGTTTGGGAACGGGCGACCATGTTGGGGGTGGTCACCGGACGCTTTGAAAATTGCGTTTGTGTTTCCGGCACCCACGGCAAAACCACCACCACCGCCCTTCTTACCCAGATTTTGCTGGAGTCTGGTCTTGACCCCTCCGCTGTCATCGGAGGCAAGCTGCCCCTCATCGGCGGCAACGGCCGGGCGGGGAAAAGTGACCTGATGGTGGTGGAAGCCTGCGAATTTAAGGATACTTTTCTGGATTTGCAGCCTGCCCTTTCCCTCATTCTCAATGTGGACGCCGACCACTTGGATTATTTCGGCACGCTGGATAACGTCATTGCCTCTTTTCATCAATTTGCCGCCCTTACCAGCCGTACTGTCATCGTCAACGGTGACGATGACAATTCGATGCGAGCGGTAGATGGCATTGCCGAGACCGGCAAAGTGGTCATTACTTTCGGCCTCGGGCAATCTAATGACTACTATGCCCAAAATATTGTTCATCATCCCGGCGTGCGCTGCTCTTTTGACTGGATGCACAAAGGTCAAAAATTGTGTGAAGTCACCCTATCTATTCCCGGCGAACACAACGTCTGCAATGCTCTGGCGGCTTTAACGGCCGCCGTCGTACTGGGGGTTTCCCCTGCCGATGCCGCCAAAAACGCTACCGGTTTTCGTGGGGCCGGCCGCCGGTTTGAAGTGCTGGGTGAAGTGAACGGCGCCACCATTGCCGACGATTACGCCCACCATCCCGCCGAGCTGGCTGCCACCTTGAAAACGGCCAAAGAGATGCCCTTTCGTCAAGTTTGGGCTGTTTTTCAACCGTTCACCTATTCCCGTACGGCCCTGTTGCTGGACGACTTTGCAACCAGTCTGGCAATTGCGGATAAAGTGGTGATGTCTGAAATTATGGGCGCCCGGGAGGTTAACACCTACAACATTTACACCAAAGACCTGGCTGCCAAAATTCCCGGCAGCGCCTGGTTCCCCACCTTTGCGGAAATTGCCGATTATGTGGTGGCCCATGTGCAGCCCGGCGACCTTGTCCTCACTTTGGGCTGCGGCGATATTTATAAATGCGCCAAGTTGATGCTGCAAAAATAAGCGCAAAACATGGCTTGAACTCGACCCAAATCAAAAGCCATGAAAGCCGTTATTGCCGGGATAACCCGACAAAATTCTTTATCATTCGCGTGATATACTAAATGAAAAGGAGGGATGCCCGACATAGCTGAATGGATGAAAGGAGATGAGAATGTTTAAAAAATAAACAAAAAAGCGCCTGCACCGCTGCGGCGGTGGACGAGGTGGGAGGAAAAGAGGAAATGCCGGTGGCATCCGGATTTCCAAAATCGAAGCATTCGGCGGGTGCCTCCCCGCCCATTCCTCTGGGCGTCATTGCACGCACAAAGCCCACGGGCAACTGTGGAACAAAATCGTGCAAAAAGAGGAAACGGCAATTCCCAAACCAATTTTATGAATTGACTGGAGTTTACATATATGTGTGGAATTATTGGCTATACCGGGGCAAAAAGTGCCCCGGCCGTTCTTGTGGAAGGCCTTAAGAATTTGGAATACCGCGGTTACGATTCCGCCGGTATCGCCGTCTGCGGCGAAAGCGGCGCCATCACTGCAGTAAAGACAAAGGGCCGCTTGGCCGACCTGGAGGCGTTGGTGGAAAAGCAAAAACCCACCGGTCATGTGGGCATCGGTCACACTCGTTGGGCCACCCATGGTGAACCCAACGATGTTAACTCCCACCCCCACTGCACCCCCAAAGTCGCTTTGGTGCACAACGGTATCATTGAAAACTACACCAAACTGAAAGCGTTTTTGACGGAAAAGGGTTATACTTTCCTTTCCCAAACCGACACCGAAACCGCCGTTTACTTAATCGACTATTATTACGACGGCGACCCCCTGGCCGCCATTGCCAAAGCCTTGAAGCAGATTGAAGGCTCTTATGCCTTTGCCATCCTTTTTACCGATTTTCCCGATCGTATTTATGGCGTGCGCAAGGACAGTCCGCTCATTGTTGCCCTGGGCGAAGGCGAAAACTTTTTTGCTTCCGACATGCCCGCCGTACTGCAGTATACCCGCCGCTATCACCTGCTGGAAGAAGGCGAAATTGCTGTGGTCGCCTCCGATGGCGTCGCCATTTATGCTTCTGACCTAACGCCTGTCCAAAAGCCGGTGCTTACCGCCACCTGGGATATTGCCCAGGCGCAAAAGGGCGGTTACGACCACTTTATGCTCAAAGAAATTCACGAGCAGCCTACCGCCCTGCACGCCACCGTCTCCCCCCGCCTTTCGGATGGTCTGCCCGACTTTACCGAAAGCGGCCTGGCCGAGGGCTTTTTCACGAATATTTCCAAGCTGTATATTGTCGCCTGCGGTACCGCGATGCATGCGGGCATGCTGGCCCGCCACTTTTTCGAAGGGCTTGCCAAGCTGCCCGTGGAAGTGGATATTTCCTCCGAATTCCGTTATCGCAACCCCCTATTGCAAAAAGACCAGCTTTGCATCATCATTTCCCAGTCCGGCGAAACCGCCGATACGTTGGCCGCTTTGCGCCTATGCAAAAAAGCGGGGGTTCCCACACTGGCAGTCGTCAATGTGTCCGGTTCCTCTATTGCCCGCGAGGCTGACCACTGCATCTACACCTATGCCGGACCCGAAATTGCCGTAGCCAGTACAAAAGCGTATTCGGTACAGGTTGCTTTAATGTTCATGTTGGCTGTTAAAGCGGGACTGGAGCGCGGCGCGCTGGCGGCGCCCGAGGCCAAAGGCGCCATGACCGGCCTGCTGCACGTCATTGAAGGGATTCCCGACGTACTCGCCCTTTCCGACGAAATCAAGGCCTATGCCGCCAATCTGGCCGACATCCAAAGTCTGTTCTTCCTCGGCCGGGGCATTGACTACGCCTTGGTGATGGAGGCCTCCCTCAAGCTTAAAGAGGTCTCTTACATCCATTGTGAGGCTTACGCCGCCGGCGAGCTCAAACACGGCCCCATCTCTCTCATTGAGGAACATGTGCCCATCATCGCCCTGGCCACTCAGACAGCGTTGCTGCCCAAAATGGTCAGCAACATTAAAGAGGTTAAGGCCCGGGGCGGCAAAGTCCTTGTCATTGCCAAAGATGGGTTTGAGGTGGACCCCACCTGTTACGACCAGATCATCCGCCTGCCCGCGGTCAATGATCAGATGATGCCCAGTCTGGCCATTGTGCTTTTGCAGCTGTTGGCCTACTATGCCGCCACACTGCGTGGCTGCGACGTGGATAAACCCCGCAATCTGGCGAAATCGGTCACCGTGGAATAAACAACGTAAAAGGCTCCGATTAATCGGAGCCTTTTTTTTCGTCATTCTTATTCATGTCCTTGTGTGTTTCGGACACTGGGTGCAACGCTTTGCGCAGCCCGCTGATGACCAGATAGGTAATATACCCCGCCACTGGAATCATCAGCAGCCGGATGGGCGCCTTGGTCACCAGCAACCCCCAAAACGCCTTGCCGTAGTAGATGGACAGCCAGACTGAATTGAGCAGCAAACTGACGCCAATGCCTGCCACAGCCTCACTGCCGATGGCCCGTTTGATGCTGGGCGGCTTCTGGTACAAAAACAGCCCGTAGATAAGCCCCCGCAGTCCGGCGCTTACCGTAAACCCCGGGAAATACGCCAGCCCGGCGGAGTTGATCATCATGCCCAAAATATCCCCCACCATGGCCGCCGCCATCGTCCACACAGGCCCCAACATATAGCCGCATATGGTATAGGGTAAAAATTGCAAGCTCACCCGTTCGACCCCCAGCACCATCACCGAGAAAAACCGGGTGAACACAATATCCAATGCGATAAATAAGCCTGCCATCACCAATTTGCGCAGATGACTGCGCGAACTTGTTTCTTTCATGATCCCACATCCGTTTGTCAAAATAGCCGAATTCGATTATACAATATAAGAACTCATTACACAATAACAAACTACGCCTAAACAGCGCTTATACAATCACAATCCGGCAGATGTGTGAGGCAATTGGCTTTCTTCTTCACCCTGCACCCCCAGAACAGTGCCAAAATAGGTCTCCCCATAGGCCAAGCGTGTACTGCGCGCCTATAGTTTTGCATGCCTTTTGCGCCAAGAAGGATGGGCCGGTCCGGTATAAGCGACAGGCTGCATTCTTGCCGGTGCGGCTGTACATCTGCCGTATTTTGATTTGATATTGGCACCAACACTTTTTCTCTTT
>JAVBNO010000020.1:0-42342 GCA_031551485.1 Oscillospiraceae bacterium | reverse complement strand
AGCCTCATCGGCAAATCCCGCATCATCAATGGCTTTACGAAACGCGGCTGTCAGCTCCTCCTGTCTTTCGTTTTGTTTGCGCAGCTCCTCCTGCTTGGCCTTCTTTTCTGTTTCGGCATTTTCCAATTCCGATCGGCTGTTTTTGTACGCCTCTTCAATCTCTTCGACCATGCGACTAAGATCGGCCTGTCTTTTTTCTCCGGCGCTTACTTCCTCTTGAACGGCTGCAATGCTGGGGAAAATGATGCCCAAGTCCTGCTGTGCCGTGTCAATTTCCTGTTGGGCTCCGTTCAATTCTGTTTCGGCTTTCACAATTTTACCGGTGATAATCTGGCCGAATTTCGCCAGCTGCCCCGCATCGTTGAATCGGGCGTCGGCAAAGTCGACCGCCTCTGTCGACAATGTCCACACTTGTCTTTCTGCCGCCTCAATGGCGCCCCCATGGTCGTTCCTGGTGCATTCTAAATTCTTGATCGTCACCTCCAACATATCAATATTATGATATATTTTGTCGGGCGTGATGTCGATCAATAACCCCGCTTTGTGCAGTGCATCCAAACTACTTTTGGAGGCGCTGTCTTGCTGATTGTACACGCCAAGGGTTCGGTTCATACTCTCCAGCGCTCCCTGCAATTGCGCGGCGGAAACATGCTCATGGCTTTCATCATTTGCCGGGGCCGGATGGACCAGCGAACCACAGACAGGGCAGGGAAGACCGTCCTTTAGCTCTTTGGCCAACACAAATGACTGGGAGGCCACATACTGGTGGTGAAGCTGATCATACGTCGCTTTCGCCTTTTCATACGCTTGCAGCAGGAAAGGGGTTGCATGCACGGCCTCCGAAAAAGCTTTCACTAAATCGATTTGCTCTCCCAAGGCTTTTTGCTGTTGCAAAAGTTCCAGTCGTTTTTGCAATAGCGCCGGAATTTGCTCCTTTTTCTTTTGTTGTTTTAGTTCCAGGGCGGCGTTCTGCATACGGACAAAAGGCGCTTCTAATGCCTTCATTTTTGCAAGCTTCCCGGCCAATGTCAATCGTTCCTGGTGCAGGGCGGGAATTTTCTTCTGCGCCTCGGCTGCCGCTTGTTGCCGCTGCCGCAATGCGGGCAGCTTTTGTTCTAACAGGGAAATGTCCCGCGCACCAGCCTCTGTATGCTTACGCTGCGCCAAAAGACTGTCATAATGGCCGGACAACTCCTTGGCTTTTTGCAGCCGTTCAACCAATTGTCTTTGTTGGTCTATCTCATCCTTTTGCTTTTCCAATACTGCCAATCGATCCCGATAGCCGGCATAATCGGCAATTTTCCGGTTAAGCGCTTCCGCCTCTTCTAACCGGATCCCCGCTTTTTGTTTCTCCAGCGTTTGTTGTTCCTTTTGCAAATCAAGCTTGCGCTTTTCGCATAGGGCGATATAGGGCTTGATTACTTCCTCCAATTGACCAAATCGACAATCCCCCGGCACAAGGATATTTTCCAATTCGGAAACACCGGCCTTCATCAGGCTGTCCACATCCCACCGAATATGCTCTCTCACTTTGGCCACCTGCTGCGCCAAATCACTCTCTTGCTTGCGCAGCAATTCACTTAATTGATTATATAATTCCGTATCAAACAGCACACGAAAAATCTCCTGCTTCTCCGCGCTGTTGGCCTGCAATAGTTTTCGAAACTCCCCCTGTGCCAGCATTGCAATTTTCTTAAATTGCTCCCGCCCAAGGCCCAACAATTCCTCTATGCGCCTGTCGACATCGGATACTTTGTCCAAAATAGTCCCATCCGGCAGGGTCAGCTCCGCTGTCTGTTCTATCGTACGTTCACCGTCACCCCGCTTTTTGGCCACAGTCTGCTTGGGGCTGCGATAAATGTGATACTGTTCGTTCCGCAGCAAAAAAGTAAACTCCACAAAACACTGCTGGGTCGCATCGGCGTAATCGCTCTTAAACTGTTCCACCCTGCGGTCAGCACCGCTGGCCCGCCCAAACAGCGCGAAGGTAATGGCGTCAAAAACCGTCGTTTTGCCCGCCCCTGTCGGCCCGGTGATAAGAAAGATGCCGCTCTCCCACGCCAACGAAAAATCCAACACCTGCCGCCCTTTAAAAGCGCCAAAAGCATTCATTACAAGCAGCAAAGGTCTCATAAAGCCATCACCTCCCTTACCATTAAAATTCAGACTTACGGACGTCGGCAACAGCGGCTGCCACAATTGCTGCCTCTTTTTCAGTTGGGGCAACCTCCGCCACATCCTGCATAAACAAAGCGAAATTTTCTTCCACTGTCCGCCGGGCCGTTTCTCCTCCGTGCTGCATAAAAACAGTATCTTTTTTCTCGCCTCCAATATGCAAGCCAATCATATTGGGATATATATTGCGCACTTTTTCCGCCGCGTTCAAAATCGGCTGGTTGGATAGGATACGTGCGTAAATATAATCATCAGAGGCTTCTCCCGCCAAAATCTCATCCATACTGCCCTCCACCACCCGCAAATCACGAAATGGCTTCAATACATATGTTTCCGTTTGCACATCGCCTTTTTCACCCATTGTCACAACCAGTGCACCTTTGCGTTGGATGGCCTCCGACACTGAATATTTAAGGGGAGACCCACTATAGCGGATATGTTCCGCCCCTGTCGATTGGGGGGAGTGAAGATGCCCAAGCGCCACATAGTCAAAAGCCGAAAACAACCCGGCATCCACCATTTCGGCTGTGCCGATTGCGATTTCGGATTCACATCGGATGGCATCTTCCGCGTGCCCCTGCATCATAAAAAATCCGTGGGCTACCAGCACGTTTCGCTGTGTAAAGTCAATATTCTTTACATTTGCTTCCATCATCACACGATAAGCGTCATCAAACGTTTTAATCTCGGCTTCTGGGAAAAAGAGCCGCACCATAGCAGGCGAAAGGTAGGGAAGTAGGTAAAAATTCACATCGCCATAGCGGTCAGAAAGGATAACTTTGTCTATAACCGGTGTCGTCTGCGCGGCCATATAAAGCCCGCTGCTGCGGTAAAGTCCAGAGGCAAACCCAAGCCGGCTCGGGCTGTCGTGGTTCCCGCCAATACACAAAACTGGAATTTTGCACTCGGCGACCATCGTGGTCAAAAAGCGGTCAAAAAGTCCCACAGCCTCGCCGGGCGGCGTGGCGCGGTCATATAAATCACCGGCAATAATCAGCGCATCCGCCTGTATATCCTGTAAAAAAGCGCACAATTGCTCCAAATAAAACCGCTGGTCTTCCAGCAGCGAGCACTCGTGCAAACTTTTGCCGATATGCAAATCAGATATATGTACAAAGGTCAAAACATCCACCCGCCAAACTTGTCTCATTTTACAACTGATTCTATTTTACCCTTTCTTGTTGCCCCTGTAAAGCCGTGAAAAACCAAAAAGAAGACTTAGCGTTTCGACAGGTTTTTTGTGGCCCAGGGCATACTATTAACAGTATGTAAATAACCTTTAAGAGGTAAATATCCAGGAGGGACAAGCAATGGAGTTTAGCGGCTTGAAAGCGCAATATCAAACGATTAGAGAGGAAATTGGCGTTGCCATTAACAATGTTTTGCAATCAGGTAATTTTGTATTAGGCCGCAATGTGGATGAGTTGGAAAAACGAATGGCGGAATATGTCGGCATCAAATATTGCATTGGTGTATCCAGCGGTAGCGACGCCCTTGCTCTTGCCCTGATGGCAGAAGGCGTCGGCCCCGGAGATGCCGTATTCACCACCGCTTTTTCTGCTTTTGCCACTGCCGAGGCAATCTCTCTTGTAGGGGCTGAGCCGGTTTTTTGCGACATTAATCCGGATACTTTTAATATGGATCCTTATTGTTTGAACCAAGCCTACCGCCGTGTGCTGCGGGATGCCGCCCTTAAGCCTAAAGCGGTGATCTCCGTCGATACCTTTGGTCAATGCGCCGACTACGACAATTTGGAATCCGTATGCCAAAATCTCGAACTCATTCTTATCGAAGATGCCGCCCAATCTATGGGCGCGACCTATCACAAAAAACGCGCTGGTGGCTTTGGCCACTATGCCGCCACTTCGTTTTCTCCGGGCCGCCCCTTGGGCTGTTACGGAGAAGGCGGCGCTGTCTTTTGTGCCAACCAAAAATCAATGCACATGCTGCGCAGTTTGCGCACCCACGGGCAGGAAACGCCCGATGACGAAAATGAAAGAATCGGCCGCAATGCCCGCTTGGACGAACTGCAGGCCGCTATTCTGTGTTGTAAGCTGGATATTTTTCCCAAGGAGTTGGAACGCCGTAACGAAGTAGCCATCCGTTACAATAACCGCTTGGCCGACTATGTCAAAGTCCCCCGTATACCCGATGGCTTGACGAGCAGCTATGCCGGGTATACAATAGCATTAAGAGATAGCGACCAGCGGGATAGCGTAAAAAAAGCGCTCTCTGCGGCAGGGGTACCCACTGTGACAAAGCATGTAACACCTGTCCATATGAGTCCAGCCTACAAGGGACGTCCTTTTCACGCCATGCCCAATGCGCAAGAACTCTCTACAAGAATATTGTCACTGCCAATTCATGCCTACCTTACGGACGATGAAGTGGATTTCGTCTGCAAGCAAATCATCAGCTGCCTGGGGCAGCCTTCATGGCAAGTGACCATTGAACCGGAAAGGGCAAGTGAGACCATTGATATTAGCAATTGACATCGGCAACACCAATATGGAATTCGGCGTATTCGACGGGGAAGAGCTTTCCTATTCCTTCCGTCTGGGCACCAACCGGGATATCACCTCTGACGAAATCGGCTTAATGATCAGTCAATATTTTTTGCTGTACGGTCTGGATAGGGCGGAAGTAACGGACATTGTCATCGCCTCTGTTGTACCCCAGGTGATGTATTCCATGAACAATGCCATCAAAAAATACTTCAATCAAAAAACACCTCTGATCGTCGGTGAGAATTTACCGATTCCGGTACCAAACCTCTATGAAAATCCAAAGGAAGTGGGGGCAGACCGCCTGGTCAATGCCTACGCTGTTCAAAACAAATATGCCGGTCCTGCCATTGTGGTAGATTTCGGCACGGCTACCACCTTCGATGCCATCGATGCAAATGGCGCTTATTTGGGCGGCGCCATTTATCCAGGCATCAAAATCTCCATGGATGCCCTTTTCCAAAAGGCGGCCCGGCTGCCTCGAATAGAGCTGATCAATCCCGGCAGCGTCATTGGTAAAACAACGGTCACCAGCATGCAAGCCGGCGCGCTATACGGCTATGTGGGCGCTGTCGAAAACATTGTTGCCCGGATGAAAGAGCAAATGGGCACCCATACAAGAGTTATTGCCACTGGTGGTTTTTCCCGTCTGATCGGCAGCGAAACCCTCATTTTTGACCGTATTGATACAAAGTTGACACTCACAGGGCTTATGCTCCTATATATGGCCGCAAAGTAATGAGACACCATTTGCCCTCCTCCGCTTTGGAAGGGGGCTTTTTGTTTTTTGCCAAAGATTTCATCCCTTCTTTCCACTGCATTTTGAATTGACCCTATCGCTAATTCGTGTTAAACTGAGGCTGTGCGGAGCACAGACATAATAAATTGGAGGGTTTAAAATGTTTAAAGTCACCACCAGAACCATTGTCGCCACTGGTCTAGGCGCTGCCATTTTCATGCTTCTTTTCATGTACGTAAAAGTACCTTCTCCTATTCCTGAAACCAGCTTCCAAACCGCCTATGGGCTGGCCGCTTTCTTCGCCGCACTATTCGGCCCCATCGCCGGCTTCCTAATTGCTTTCATCGGTCACGCGCTCAGCGACGCCATTCAATATGGTTCCCCTTGGTGGAGCTGGGTGATCGCCAGCGGCGTATCCGGCTTTGGCTATGGCCTTGCCTGCAAAAAAGGCCGTGCGGAAGATGGCAGCTTCAAACTGAAAGACATTATTATGTTTAATCTCATTCAAATTGTCGCCAATGTCGTTGCCTGGATCGGCGTAGCCCCTGGTCTGGATATTCTCATTTACAAAGAGCCCGTCAGTCTTGTTTTCACCCAAGGTCTTTGGGCCGCCATTATGAATAGCATCAGCGCTGGTGTTATCGGCACCATCCTGCTCCTCATCTACGCTGCCGCCCGGCCTAAAGCGGGCAGCCTCAAACGCAAATAATCATTTCCATGTAACACATAAGGGGGATTCGGCCTGCCATGAAAAATGAAAATCAGGTGCCGATCATAAAATTTAATCACTTTTCATTTCAGTATTATAGTCAGGCCGAGCCCACCCTGACCGACATCAATTTATCCATTTATCCCGGCGAAAAAATATTGATTGTAGGGCCCAGTGGCAGCGGTAAAAGCACACTGGGCCATTGCTTGAACGGGCTTATCCCATTCTCATATAAAGGCGAAATTACCGGCAGTCTCAAAATTGCGGGGCTGGAGGCCAAAGAGCAGGATATCTTTACTCTTTCAAAAATCGTGGGCACCGTGCTTCAGGACCCCGACGGCCAGTTTGTAGGGCTCACAGTCGGCGAGGATATCGCCTTCTCTCTTGAAAATGATCAAGTACCCGCCGCTCAAATGAAAGAGCATGTGCAAAAAGTAGCCCAAATGGTCGAGATGGATCACTTACTCACTTCCTCACCCTATGAGCTTTCCGGCGGCCAAAAACAGCGCACGGCTCTTGCCGGTGTCATGATCGACAATGTGGATATTCTATTGTTTGACGAGCCTCTCGCCAATCTTGACCCGGCCACCGGCAAAATCGCCATTGAAATCATTGATGACATCCACCTTCAGTCTCAAAAAACGGTCATTATCATTGAACACCGGCTGGAGGATGTCCTCCACCGCCATGTCGACCGCATCATCGTAATGCAGGACGGCTGCATTGCCGCCGATATGGGCGCCGATGAATTGCTCTGCTCGCCCATATTGACCCAAAACGGCATTCGGGAACCCCTTTACATGACAGCGCTTAAATATGCGGGCGTTCCCGTTACCCCTGCAATGCACCCGGGCCACATTGAATCGCTGGATATTGCCGGCCATGAGGCTCAAATGCAGCAGTGGTACCATTCGGTCAAACCCGATCATCAGAAAGACAACCGTTCGAACATTTTGCAGCTGGATGACGTCTGCTTTTCTTACGACGGTGTCCGTCCAATACTGGATCATATCAGCTTCCAAATTAAAGAAGGCGAAATGGTATCAATCGTCGGCAAAAACGGCGCGGGAAAAACCACAATTTCAAAACTCATTTGCGGTTTTCAAAAACCTGATTCCGGCAGCCTATTCTTTGCTGGCGAGGATATGCACGATAAAACAATCAAGGAACGGGCCGAGTATATCGGCCTTGTCATGCAAAACCCCAACCAGATGATCTCTCAGCCCATGATCAAAGATGAAGTGGCCCTCGGGCTCAAGCTCCGGGGCATAATAGGGGAGGAGAGCGAAAGCAAAGTGGAAGCAGCGCTTAAAATCTGCGGCCTGCTGCCTTTTATCGATTGGCCTATTTCCGCTCTCAGCTTTGGCCAAAAGAAGCGGGTCACCATTGCTTCCATGTTGGCGCTCCAGCCTAAAATCCTCATTTTGGACGAGCCCACCGCCGGGCAGGACTACCGCCACTATACCGAAATCATGGAGTTTTTGCGTTCTCTCAATGCCAAAGGCATCACCGTTATTTTAATCACCCATGACATGCATCTCATGCTGGAATACACCCCCCGCGCTATCGTCTTGTCCGAAGGTAGAAAAGTAGCCGATGCACCTTCCAGCAAAATTCTTACCGATGCGGCGATTATCGAAAAAGCCAATTTGAAAGAGACCTCTCTTTTCCCACTGGCCAGCATGGTGGGCATCAAAGACGGCACTGCTTTTGTCCAAAGCTTCATCGATTACGAAAAGGGGAGGCGCAACGCATGAAAACAAACCTCTTTTCCTATAATCAACTCAGCACCCCAATCCACAACCTTTCCGGCCTGACAAAGTTGCTGTGTTTTCTATTTCTGACTTTCGCCGTCATGTTTTCTTACGACATTCGGGTTATACTGTGTATGATGGCTTTTTCCATTTTCATTTTCAAGCTGTCCCAAATTCGTTTTTCCCAAATTCGCCTGATGATTATTTACGTCGCTTTCTTTCTGCTTTCCAATTTCATTATTTCTTATTTATTTTCTCCCATGGAGGGTGTCAAGATCTACGGCACCCAGCACACATTGTTCACCTTTTTTGGTCGGTACAATGTCACACAAGAACAGCTTTTATACCAAATCACCAAGCTTTTGAAATACGCTTCTGTTGTGCCCTTCGGCATCATATTTCTTCTGACCACCAACCCCAGCGAATTTGCCGCCGCCCTTAATGGCGTAGGCGTTAATTATAAAGCGGCTTTTGCCGTTGCGCTCACTTTGCGCTATTTTCCCGACGTCCAGCGTGAATACACCGACATCAGCCTAGCCCAGCAGGCTCGGGGGCTGGATATGTCCCACAAAGCCAAGCTCAGCCAACGCTTTAAAAACGCGCTTCTCATCATTGTGCCTCTTATTTTTTCCACATTGGATCGCATTGAACTCATCAGCAACGCCATGGATTTGCGCGGCTTTGGAAAAGAAAAAAAACGCACTTGGTACTCTAAACGAACCTTGACCCGGGGGGATTACTTTGCGCTTCTTCTCTCCGCCCTCATCTTTATCGCCACTGTATGCGTTTCTGTTTTTATCAACAAAAGCCGCTTCTACAATCCGTTTCAATAACGCAATCGTTGATATCATATTTATGATAACTGGAGGATATTCATGAAACCAATCTTAGTATTCCAAACTGACTTCACATATAAAGAAGGCGCTGTCTGCTCTATGTACGGTGTAGTCAAAACTGTCGACCGCACATTGGAAATCATCGACGGCACCCACGAAATTCCCCAATACGATATCTGGAGCGCATCCTACCGATTATATCAGTCGATGAAGTTTTGGCCCGATGGCACTGTCTTTGTTTCGGTGGTGGATCCCGGCGTCGGTACCGCCCGCAAAGCCTGCGTAGCCAAAACCGCCGATGGCTACTACGTAGTCACTCCGGACAACGGAACTCTCACCCATCTCAAAGCTTGGGTCGGCATTGACGAAGTGCGGGAAATTGATGAAACTGTCAACCGCCTGCGTGGTAAAAACACTGAGGGTGTCAGCATTTTCCATGGCCGCGATCTTTTCGGCTATTGCGCCGCCCGTTTCGCCAGCGGCATCATTGACTATCCTGGTGTCGGCCCGGCCTATTCCGTGGATACCATTGTCACAATGCCAATTATGGAACCTTGTATGACTGAGGGCAGGGTAGAGGGTATTTTCGAAATCAACGATCCCAACTTTGGCAACCTCTGGACCAATATTCCGTTGGAGCTGTTCACCCAGGCAGGTTTTGCCTACGGCGACCACCTACAGGCTACCATTTCTTACGACGGTAACATTGTTTACAAAGAGAATGTTCTTTTTCAAAAATCTTTTGGCTACGCCCAAAAAGGCGACGTAATGATCTATAATAACGAGCTGATGAAAATTTCCATGGCCATAAGTCAGGGCAACTTCTGCGAGAAATATAACTTAGGCTATGGTGCCCAGTGGCAGGTCTGTTTCCAAAAATAATGAATTAGGTGACAACGATGGATAAACTATTGGTATTCCAAAGTGATTTTGGTCTGGCGGATGGCGCCGTTGCCGCAATGTACGGCGTTGCGTTGGAAATCGACCCCGCTCTCAAACTGCATAATATTACTCACGATATCACTCCCTACAACATCTGGGAGGCCTCATACCGGTTGTTCCAAACAGTACAATATTGGCCGCAAAACACCGTCTTTGTTTCGGTGGTCGATCCGGGAGTGGGCTCCAGCCGTAAAAGTGTGGTGGCCCAAACAACGGCAGGGCACTATATTGTCACCCCCGATAATGGCACCCTGACCCATCTCAAAAAATATGTCGGCATCACCGCCATTCGCGAAATAGAAGAGGCAAAGCACCGCCGTGAAAATACCCAGCATTCCTTTACCTTCCACGGTCGTGATGTCTACGCCAATACTGGCGCCAAACTGGCAGCCGGTGTCATTCCTTTCAAGGAGGTAGGCGGGGTTCTGGATGTTGTGGATATTATTGAGCTGCCCATGGGAACGATCACCAAAACAGAAAACAGCGTGAAAGGCAGTATTGACATATTGGATGTTCAGTTCGGCAGCCTCTGGACAAACATCACCCGGGAGGATTTCTTAGCTCTCGGCTTCCAATTCGGCGATCGGGTTGAAATTGCCATTCACAATGGCCCCACTTTGATTTATAACAACCGCATCAGCTACGGCAAGTCCTTTGCCGATGTTTATGTCAGCGAACCCATCATCTACGTCAACTCCCTTTACCGCATGGCGGTGGCCATCAATCAGGGCAACTTTGCCAAAGCCTACGGCATTGGCACCGGCATCCATTGGACCGTAGAATTTAAGCGTGTAGACTAAAGCGCAAAATGCACAATAACAATAATAGTGGGCGTAGCCCTTGTTTATGAGCCCCTCAAATAGTGCTTATACGTCTACTTCACTTCTATTTTATATACTAAGATTTTCCTATACAAAAAAGCACCTCTTGCGAGGTGCTTTTGCTCGTATCAATTCTGATTAGTCGCTCACATAGGGCAGCAAGGCCAAATGGCGTGCTCTCTTAATGGCGATGGTCAATTGACGCTGATGCCGCGCACAGGTGCCGGTTACACGGCAGGGAACAATTTTGGCTCGTTCCGAAAGATATCGGCGCAAACGGGGCACATCTTTATAATTAATATCGTGAACTCTGTCCACGCAAAAAGAACATACCTTTTTCCGCGACTTTCTGCCACGGGGTCTATCAGGTCTCTCCATGTGTCAAACCTCCTTACTCATAACATACAAAACCGTTCAATTAGAAGGGCAATTCGCCGTCGCCGTCAATCTCCTCAAAATCTTGCACCGATCCGCTACTATAGCTTTCGCCAGCAGGAACAGGCAGGGAGGAGGAACCGGAGGGTGCGCCGCTTCCTTTTTTCTCTACAAAACTCACATTTTCCGCAAGTACTTCCACGGCACGGCGTTTGTTACCGTTTTTGTCGGTATAATCGCGCACCTGAATGCGGCCGTCAACAGCAATTGCACTGCCTTTTTGAAAATACTTCGAAATAAACTCTGCGGTACCGCGCCAGGCAACAATATCGATAAAATCGGTAACCTTGGCGGCATCTTTGGTAAAAGGCCGGTCAATGGCAATGGAAAACGACGTAACAGAAATGCCATTGGGCGTTTGCCGCAGTTCCGGGTCGGCGGTAAGTCTTCCCACTAAAATAGCTTTATTCAGCATCAGAACACCACCTTTTGATTACTCCTTTTTGATGATCAGCGAACGTAAAACACCATCGGTAATCTTATAGACACGGTCTAACTCAGCGGGGAATTCTGGGTTGCTTTCAAAGTTGACAAGCAGGTAATAGCCATCGGTCTCATCATTGATTTCATAGGCCAATCTACGTTTGCCCCATTCTTCAATTTCGCCAATGGTACCGTTTTCAGCAATCAAAGCTTTGAATTTTTCCGCCAACGCAGCAGTGGCTTCTTCATCCAGCTTGCTGCTCAAAATCATAACGGTTTCATATTTTGCTGTAAGGTTTGCCATTGTTTACACCTCCTTATGGACATATGGCCCTATATCAAGTACAGGGCAAGGATGGTTGTCACTTTTTGATACAGCGACAACAGACAAAGTATAGCAGGATTCATATATGAAGTCAAATATTTTTAGCGATTTCCTTCAAATACGCCTTAAAATCGGCGCCAATTTCGGGATGTTTCAGACCGACTTCTACAATCGCCTCCATAACGCCCATCTTGTTACCCATATCATAGCGCTTGCCGGTGTATTCAATACCCATCATTGTATCCCGGTTGGCCAGCGCGCGCATACCGTCGGTCAACTGCAATTCATTGCCGGCGCCAAGGGGGGTATTCTCCAAAATGCCAAAAATGTTGGACGGCAATACACACCGGCCCAAAATGGCAAAATTGGACATCACCTGTTCTGGTTTTGGCTTTTCAATCATATCAAAAACTTTGTAGATATTGTCCCGCACACCCTCAACATTCAGCGAGCAGTATCTGGCCACATCTTCGTCCGACACTGTTTTAATACCAACCGTACCCAAGCCAAACTCCTCATACACTTTGCAAAGCTGTCCAATGGCCGGATCTTCGCCAATGACGACGTCATCGCCGTACAGCACGGCAAAGGGCTCGTCACCTACAAACGCCTTGGCACAAAGCACCGCATGCCCCAGCCCCTTGGTCTCACCTTGGCGTAAATATTGAATGTTCGCCATCTGGGCAAGATGTACCACCTGTTCGTGCAGCTTTTCTTTGCCACCTTGTAAAAGACGCTGCTCCAGCTCAGGCGCGCGGTCGAAATGGTCTTCTACAATCGTTTTTCCTCGGCTTAAAATAATTAAAATATCGGTAATGCCCGACTGAACCGCCTCTTCAACAATATACTGGATGGCAGGCTTATCCACAATCGGCAGCATCTCTTTAGGCATTGCTTTGGAAGCAGGGATCATGCGAGTACCAAGCCCGGCGGCAGGAATAACAGCTTTACGGATTTTCATATGGCTCCCCCTATATTAATTCAGGATAAAAAATACAGCGAAATATAAAAATAAGCAACAAAGAGCATAACAATAATCCCAAGAGCAACAAGAACCATCGACAATCCCACGCCACCCTTTTTCGCCAGACATGCGCTCGGATTACTTTGGTATTGGTCTGTCGCTTTCACCGCATGTATATTGCGCAGCGCATTGCGGTAATAGAGCAGATTGGCCACCAACGGCGCTGCCATCCACCAAACGTAAAACAAAATATTAGACAAATTCAGCCACAAAGACATGTCCTGGTAAACCGCCGAACTTTGCGCCTGTTGGATCATGGTGGTGAACTGCGCCGCCTGGCTGGGGTCAATCGGGCCCATTTGGGCAAAAAAGCGGATGGCGGCCACAAAACTTGGACTCATAATCATTAAAAAAGCAACTAAAAAAATACTGCCGATCAAATACATTTTGCGATAAAAGAAGTAAAGAAAATTAAAAACAAATGCCGGAATATTAAACGAGAAAAAGAAAGAAGAATGCTTTAGAATATTAAACTGCCGCAAATAATATCGACTATTGGGCCCGACATAATCTGCTAAATCTTTGGCGGTCACATCGTCGAACACATCATCGGCAGCTATTTCCGGCGGCAGCTTACTCAACTCGGCGACACGGGGATCCCCATAGGAAGGACCATATGGGTTGACGTAGCCGCGCGGACCATTGCCGTCGGGCGGATAAAAAGGCGCCTGCCCGGCATCGGCCTTCGGATGTCCCGCAAATAAGGCCACGCCGCAGTTCTTGCAAAAAATACTGTCCGGCTCTACCTGTGTGCCGCAGCGGGGGCATACCGATTCTCCGGCCGTCTCCCTTGTCGTTTCTGCATCATGTGTCTGCCGTTTCCACACTGTACCGGTGGCGTGCTCATTTTCAAATGCGCAGTGCCCCAATTTTTGATAGCATTCCCGATGGTGGGGCGCACCACAAATCGGGCATACCACCACGTCGGATTTATCCGAAAACTTTTCGTTACAAACAGGGCAGGGAACTCCAGTATACTTAGCCACGGTATCACTCCACTTGCTGTAAAAAATAATCAAAAACCATCATAAGATATTCAAACTTATTATATCGCATTCTCCTTCAAAAAACAAATATTCCTACTATGAGGCAATAAATTTTAAGATTCAGAAATTTTTTTCCAAGATTCCCTCGCCGCAATGATAGGATGTCATCGCTTTTCTTTACAACATTGGTAAACTCTATTATAATATACACGGTAAAAGAGTCAGAAGAAGGAATGAATGCCGTATGCTGCAATATGAAGAATTAAAGCAGGAACTCACTGCCCTGGAACCTCAACTCAAAGATTTGGCCCACGCCATCGGACTGGAAAAGCTCAAGCAGGAGCTGTCTCAATTAGAGGAAATATCTCAGTCAGCGGGTTTTTGGGACGATCTGGCCGGGTCCCAAAAGACGCTCCAGCGTCAAAGCCAAGTGAAAGACAAAATTGACGAATATGCAAAGTTGCGCTCCGCCTATGACGACACTCTGACTCTCATCGAGCTTGGGGACGAAAGCGAAGATCTCTCTGTCTATGAGGAAACAAAAGAGGCCCTGCAAAATTTGGCCGGCCAGCTGGAAAACATGAAATTGGCCACCCTGCTGTCCGGCGAATACGACGGCAAAAATGCAATCCTTACGTTCCATGCCGGCGCAGGTGGCACCGAGGCGCAGGATTGGGCGCAAATGCTCTACCGAATGTACACCCGCTGGACTGAACGCCGCGGCTTCAAATACAAAATTCTTGACTATTTGGACGGGGACGAAGCTGGCATCAAAAGTGCCTCCATTTTGGTGGAGGGCCTTAACGCTTACGGCTATCTGAAAGCCGAGGCAGGTGTGCACCGCCTGGTGCGCATTTCACCTTTCGATTCTTCCGGTCGCCGCCACACCTCCTTTGCTTCTCTGGAAGTCATGCCCGAAATTGATGACACCGCCGAAATCGACATCAAAGACGAAGATTTGAAGGTCGACACCTACCGCTCCGGCGGCGCCGGCGGCCAGCACGTCAACAAAACGGAGTCCGCCATCCGTATTACACACCTGCCTACCGGCATTGTAGTGGCCTGCCAAAATGAGCGCAGTCAGCATCAAAACAGGGAAGTGGCTATGAAGATGCTGCGTTCCAAACTTATTGAAATTAAGGAGAGGGAACACTTGGAACGAATCGAAGACATCAAGGGCGTGCAAAAGGAAATTGCCTGGGGCTCTCAAATCCGCTCCTATGTGTTCATGCCTTATACCATGGCAAAAGACCACCGCACCGGCTTCGAAATGGGCAATATCACCGCTGTGATGGACGGCGACTTGGACGGCTTCATCAACGCTTACCTAAAGGCGGTAAGTCTGGGTGAAATCAAAAGATAATTCTCAAAAAATAAATACGTCTCGTATATTCGCACCTGCGCACTATACGAGACGTATTTATTTTTTTCCAACATACATTTGGACTACATTTACATACCAAGTTGTTTTTCTTTCATCTTCGACCGCACGTCTTCGCCGGAAAACACAATGGATTTATACGAACAAATCAGCCTGGAGGCCAGCCTTTCCGAATAGCGGCTGTCAATTTCTTTACTCGACAAATTGGTGCTGGCAATAGTCGGTCGTCCCACCATCAGCCGGGTATTCATAATATGATACATTACCGATGCCGCCAGTTGACTTTGGAATTCCGAGCCCAAGTCGTCAATAATCAAAAGATCACATCCCAGCACCTGTTCCATATACCGGGCATCCTCACCCGAGTCATCCCGTCCGAACTTTTCCCGGCCTGCCCGGTCAATAATGTTTTGGGCGGAATCATACAGAACAAAATAACCCTTTTCCACAACAACGCCTGCAATGGCCAGCGACAAATGGGTTTTTCCCAATCCGGTACGTCCCACAAACAGCAAACTGTCCGAATGTTGCGGTACAAACTTTTTGGCATATTCCTTACACTTTTTCAGCACCTGCTCCATTTGTTTATAGGGGGAGGGCTTGTCGCCGTTTTTATCTTTGGCGTAATAATCAAGGGAAAAAGAGTCAAAACAATAGCTGTCACCACCATTTGCCGTTGGCAAATGGCTGGACGCTCCTTTTTTTAGAAGCTGCAAAAAACAGGTGCAAGGTGTGTTTTTCACATACCCCATATCCTGGCAAAGGGTACAAACGTAGTGAGGTTCCAAATAATCCGACCTAACGCCTGCCTTTTGTAAAAGCGATGCCCGTTCTTTTTGTAAATTCTCATTATCTTTGCGCAGTTTTGCCACCAATGCCTGTACATCGCCGCCGCCTAAAAAAGCCTTTGCGATATCTTGCCCGGTTTTGGCAAACTGGCTTTCAATCTCCCGCAGCCGAGGAATGCGGGCAAACAATTCTTCTCTGCGCATCTGTGCGTCCAGAAAAGCGGCTTCTCTTCGCTCATTCAAAATCTGCCGCGCTGCAGCGTATTCATTGGCCGAGTACATAGCCATCCCCCCACATCCATTTTAACATTGGCCGCCACAAGTGAAAAGCTCAATCGCTCATCGTCTCCTGCAGCATCATCCATTCCAATTTGTCAATATCATAACTACGCACAGATTCCCCTTCGGCGGTCTGCGGTTTCGATGCAATCTCCTGTTCCGCCTCTTGTGGAGTCTTAATACCTTTTTGGAACCATGTTTCCAAAATCTTGTTCATATAGGGAAATGAAAGCTTACCGGTATTGTCAACCGTTCTCTCAAACGCCAGCTTAATCAGCTGCATTGTAAAATGCCAATCATCTGTCCAAACGGCAATAAACTGCCGCTCTTTGGCCGTCAAATCACGGTCATATATTTTCAGGGACGCCTTGATCGTCTTCTCCTGCTTGTTTTGCTTGGCCATCTTCTTAATCTGCTTTTCGACGGCGTCATGGGTCATAATGCCGGCATCTACCCACGAGGTAACCGTCTTTTCCACGCAGCGCATATTATCCTTCTCAATAGATTTACAATATTCCATCGCCATCAATATGTAGTCGGGTGAGAGGTTAAAATAGCTGTAAAGAAACACCAGCACCTCGCTCTCTGCACTGGAAAATGTTTTGCCGAAACGCCCTTGAGCCTCTTGCAGCAATAAGGCAATATTGGGATCTATCTTAGACATCTTGTTAATTTCTTCTTTGCTCAGCTTGCCTCTTTCCCGGGTGATGGTCACTTTCTGTTTGGTCGCTTCGTCTGTGTGAGAAGTAGCAGTAACAGCCGGCTGTGCTTTTTCAGGTTCTGTTGACAAAGCCGCAACATCTGCCACAGGGGCCGCTCCATCATTAGGATAAAGGATGCCTGCCTCCACCCAGTAATGCAGTGCGTCTTTGACGTCTGCCACCGCAAGGCCCAACGTTTCGCTTAACACCTTTACATCGACTGCCTCGCACCGGCACAAGACAATCAGCAACACTTTCAAATGCACGCCGGATGCCATTTTGATATGTTTTTCAACAACCTCGGTCGGTACGGCAAAAATCCGCCTCCAAGGCCCGTTTCCGGAAAGATACTCCACCAAAATTGCCCCCTCAAATCGCAACAAAGTATTCGGCGATATCAACATTGGCACCTCACCGATTTTGTCAATATTATGCAAACATAGCCACGTCATAGGTGCAATTATTATAGCACATATCTGAAAAAGGGAATACCCACCAGTTAAATAATTTTTCACAAAAAATTAATGCAAACGATGACGAAATATGAATATTCGATTGCCATTTAGCGTGAATAAGGTGTATAATAGATATGAAATATGCAAGGGAGGATACCCAATGACCGGCGACCTGCATTGCCATACAAAACTATCTGACGGCGGCGGCACCATTGAAGATGTCATTATGTATGCCGCCAAAATCGGCCTTGACTACATCTCCATCACAGACCACGAAACAATGGCGGGTGTCACACGGGCGGCGGTTCTGGGCAAACGATTTGGCGTTAATGTTATCCCCGGCATTGAATGTTCTGCTTGGGACGACACTCGTGGTCGTACTGTCCACCTTCTTTGTTATTGCCCCCATTACCCCGAGCGACTGGATGCCTTGAATAACAAGCTTTTGGCCACCCGCAAAACAGCAGGCACAGAGATGATCAGCAAAGTCATCCGTCTTTTTCCCATTACACCCGAGCACATTGCCCGCTACATCTCCAAAAGCACTACGATTTACAAGGTGCACATCATGCAAGCGCTTTTGGATATGGGCTATGCCGACAGCCTGTTTGGCCAAACCTATGACGAGCTTTTTGGCCCCGATGGCAAATGCAAAGTATCGGTGGAATTACCTGCTGTATCCACAACGATAGAAGCCATCAAAAATGCCGGCGGGCTGCTAGTCTTGGCTCATCCGGCTGTCTACAATTCTTTTGATCTTTTGGAAGAACTGGGTTCACAACACATTCTCGACGGTGTCGAGCATCATCATCCCCGATGCACCCCGGAACAAAAAGACCTCATTGGCGGCATTGCCGACCGCTTCAATTTGCTCAAAACCGGAGGAAGTGATTTCCACGGCGGCTGGGGCCGTCCGCCTGTTCCCATTGGCCATTGTACCATTGAAGCCAAGCAACTGGATACTTTTCTGCAGTTAATGAAATATAAAAAACTTTAATGTTTCAAAATAATAACCCCGACCACCGGCAAGACGCAAGGAGGACATTCCATGAGCCAATTTGCAGGTGATAACACCGAAGATGATGACATGAAAATTGCACCCGAATCCATGTCGGAAGCATTGGCGTCTGAGGATTCTGGCGAGTCGGTGCGTCAAGAATTGGCAGAGCAGCAAGAGAAAGGGAATGTGGACCTGGCCAAAGAGTTGGGCGAAAAATATGCCCTTACCCTCATGTCTCTTGTTGATACCTCCGGTGAAATGTCCAGTCTGCTGCGGGAACAAGTGGTGCTTTTTTCCTTTGCCGTCAACAAAGTCATTGAGGAGCTGGCAATCAACTCTATCGTCGCTCAAACCGCTCTCAGTTGTTTTTATCAACAATTGGAGAGTAAGGGCGGCAGCCTTTATGATACCATCAGCGATTCCATCGCTTTTTCATTATATATTTCAGCAACCAAAGGCCTGCGGGCCGGTGGCACTATCGGTGGCGTATTCGCCAAATTGCTGCAAAAGGGCAACGACCCGCAAACCGTGTCCCTGGGCAATGCCCTTTTTGCCGACTACTATGCCCGTTGCAGCAAATTACTCCAGGATATTCCATTTCGATTATAAAGGAGGGGGAAGAGTTGGATACAGAAAATAATATTCTTAAACCAGAAAACAACGATGAAATAGATAGCCCAGTTGTTATGAATGAAGAAAAAGATGCCATTACAGAAGGCATCCGCCTGGGAGGGCCCACCAAATCCTACGAAGTCAACCTCTTGATCTGCTATGTATTGGACCAGGTTGATGCGCCTCTTAGCTTTTTCCAGCTGAACGAAGCTTTGCAGCGGGAAAACCTGGTCAACTATTTCGAATTTGCCCGGGCCATCGCGGATCTGGAGGAAAAGGGTAACGTCATCACCCAGGAAACCGACAGCAACATCCGCCTTTATTCTTTAAGCGATACCGGCAAAGCAGCCGCCAAAACGTTGGAGACAACCCTGCCTTTTTCTGTGCGAGAGCGTGCAGTTCGCGCGGCCGAAAAAGTAGCTCGTCATGCTCGGCGCGAACGGCAAAACGCCGTTACCATGGAAAAAACAACCGATGGTTACAACCTCACCCTCACCATGCAGGACATCGGTAGCGATTTGATGAGCGTTTCGCTCTTCCTGCCTACCGTCAATGCATGTGAGCAGGTTAAAGAAAAATTCATCGAAGATCCTGAGGGCATTTACCGTAGCATCTGGGAAATTTTCCTCGGCTCCCTGGAAGATGACAAAGACATCAAACTCCAATTCATGATGGATTGATCGATCGATATCACAATCGTGATATATTGCCGCTGGCCCTGTGCCGGCGGTTTTCTTTTTTTGCCACCGATAAAATGCTTGTACACATATTACGTCTGCCCTGCGAATAGACTCTAAAAAGAAAAGTATGTATTCTTGCAGGAGGAATCGAAAACATGCGCTACGAAAAAAAAGAGCAGGAAGGACTCACCTCGCGCCAGGCGGCCGACAGACTCCGGCAATATGGTCCAAACTGTCTGGTCGCGGCCAAAAAAACAAGCAAGCTAAAAGTTTTTCTCTCCCAGTTTCGGGACACGCTTGTGCTCATCTTATTGGCCTCCACCGTCATTTCTGTCCTAATGGGTAATGTCACCGAAGCATTTGTCATCATCATTCTTATCATCATCAACGCCCTTTTGGGCTTTGTCCAAGAATACCGCACTTCGAAATCACTGGAGATGCTCAAAAGACTTTCTTCACCATTGGCCACGGCCATTCGGGATGGTCAGCCTCAAACCATCGAAGCGGAGGATCTTGTCCCCAGCGATGTCATTTTGCTGGAGGCAGGGGACCGCATTCCCGCCGACTGCAAAATCATTACAAGTGTTTCCCTTGCCTGTGACGAATCGATGCTCAGCGGCGAATCCTTACCGGTGGAAAAACAGGTCGGAGAAGGACACCATCTGGCCTTTATGGGCACAATCGTCACTAAGGGCAGGGGAAAGGCTCTTGTCACTGCTACAGGCATGGATACGGAAATGGGCAAAATTGCCGGTATGCTGGAGGAAATTGAGGAAGATCCAACCCCCTTGCAGGTGCGCTTGAATCAATTGGGCAAATACATCGGTTTTGGCTGTCTGCTCATCAGCGGCATTATCGCCCTAACCGGTATTTTGCGGGGTGAAGCGCCTTTCGATATGCTCATCACCGCCATCGCGCTGGCCGTCGCCGCGGTTCCCGAGGGCTTGCCCGCCATCGTCACAATCGCCCTGGCACTGGCAGTTGGCCGCATTCTCAAGCGCAACGCCCTCATCAAACATCTCCACGCCGTCGAAACGCTGGGCTGTGCCGATGTAATCTGTACCGACAAAACCGGCACACTCACCGAAAACCGCATGACAGTCAAGGAAATTGACCTTCCCGGCTGCCATTACCAGGTAACCGGAAACGGATATGATCAAAATGGTCAGATCCTGGGCCCACAGCGCAAATCCCGTCTCAGCGAGGATATCCGTCTCAAACAATTGCTCACCATCGCGGTTGCTTGCAACAATGCAACAATTTGCGCACCCCGCAAGTCGTTTTTGGGGCTTAAATCTTCCGAAGGCCAATGGGAAATTTCCGGTGATCCCACCGAGGCTGCCCTGTTAATCATGGGTGCTAAAGGAGGCATCCTTGCCGAAGGATTACCCTATGCAATGACCGGCGAAATTCCCTTTGATTCCATCCGCAAGCGCATGTCGGTTCAAGTGAAGGACAGGGAAGGGAAGGAGTATCTCTTTACCAAAGGCGCGCCCGACATATTGCTGGAGCGCTGCGGTTACTATTTAAGCGAGGACGGCGTCCGTCCCCTTATCCAAAGCATCAAAACCCAAATCATGCAAAGCAATTCTCAAATGGCCGGCAGTGCTTTGCGGGTACTGGGTTTTTGCTATCGTGACGGCGGCGGCATAAGCGCCGACCAGGAGCAAGGCATGATATTCGTGGGCATGGCCGGCATGATCGACCCACCCCGCAAGGAAGCTTACCGCGCTGTAATTGACTGCCGTTATGCCGGTATCCGCCCGATTATGATTACCGGTGACCACAAAGACACCGCTGCCGCCATTGCCAAAGAGCTGAAGATTATGACGGCGGGCGACCGGCTGATAACCGGTGATGACCTGGCTAAAATGAGCGACGAAGAGCTTTACCATTCGGTGGAATCGGCGGCCGTTTTTGCTCGTGTTAATCCTAGCCATAAACTGCGCATTGTCTCAGCGCTCAAACGCCGCGGTCACATTGTCGCCATGACCGGAGACGGCGTCAACGATGCTCCCGCCGTCAAAGAGGCGGATATCGGCGTTTCTATGGGCGTTACCGGTACCGACGTCACCAAAGAAGCGGCCAGCCTCATTTTGCTGGACGATAACTTTGCCACATTGGTTGCCGCCGTGGAAGAGGGAAGGGTCATCTACAATAACATCCGCAAATTCATCCGCTACCTGCTTTCCTGCAACATTGGCGAGGTAGTAACCATGTTCGTCGGCATGCTCATGGGGATGCCCCTTGTCCTGTTGCCCATGCAAATCTTGTTTATCAATCTGGTCACCGACGGCCTGCCCGCCATCGCCTTGGGCGTTGAGCCCGCCCCCAAGGATATCATGCGCCACCGACCCCGGCAAAAAAATGAATCGATCTTTGCCGGCGGCCTGCTCAGCACTATCATCTTCCGTGGCGTACTCATCGGCTTTACTACGTTGGCGGTTTTCGCCACTCTATTTGCCCACACTCATTCCCTTGAGATGGCGCGTACCGGGGCATTGGCCGCCTTAGTCATCACCCAGCTTTTCCATGTCATCGAATGTAAATCCGAGACAAAGGGCATCTTTTCGGTGCCTCTCTTTGATAATATTCAATTGCTGCTCGCCGTATTGCTGTCTGCAATCCTGCTGATAGCCGTTATCTATTTTGCCCCTTTGCAAGCCTTGTTTAACACCGTCCCATTGGCACCGGCCCATCTTTTGTCCATTTTTGTTTTTTGTAGCTTTGTGCCCATTATTTCAGCCGCGCTGATCCGTTTCAAATCCACTTTTCACAAGGCGGAGCATCATCCTGCCCGTCATAAACATCTTCTTTCAAATATGAAGAAACAGTGAGGATTTGATGTCAATTGGGTAAACTCACCCATATTTCGCTTTACTTTGCACTTGCTTCGGTGCTATAATGACAAAACCGTATCGAATGTGGAGGTGATATATTGCTAAGAAAGACCATGTTGTGGATTTTAGCAGGATACACATCCATCAGATTGGGCACTACTGCGGCGGTGGTATTGATGGGCGCAACAACACTTCCGGTGTTTGTCGTTGCTCTCAGTGCTATTGTCTCCGTCTATTCCGCCACTGTAGTAGTAAAGACTTTTTCAAGAAACACAACCACACGTACAATCCAGTTCACCTATGCAGCAAACATTTTTGCAGTTCTCGTCAATATGCTGTTCGTCAAAATGTTTTATCCCGCAACCATCGAAATGTACGAATATCTTGTGGTTGGCACCTTTCTTGAAGTTGTAGTTTTTTCTGTCCTTCTGTTGATGTCTCTCCGGCAAGAAAAACTCATATTGGAAAAAAAGCAGATGCTTGCACACAACTAAGTGGAACAAATAAAATTGAATATAGAAAAGAAGCCCTTTGCATCACAGCAAAGGGCTTCTTTTATCCGATAGGATGTATTACCGTTTTCGAACAATTGCGTCCGCCACATAAAGCCCATTGGCGGCCGCATGGGAAAGGGAACGGGTAAAACCTGCGCCATCTCCAATAGCGTAAATACCTGGCATATCCACAATTTCAAATGCGTCACATTGTGGCCGCGCTGAATAATATTTACATTCCACACCGTATAGAAGGGTATCATAATTGGCCGTCCCTGGCGCCACCAAATCCAACTGCTGCAAAGTCTCCACAATGTTGTCCAGCTGCCGTTTCGGCATACAAAGGCTCAAATCCCCGGGCACAGCATTCAGGGTCGGCCGTGTGCTGGATTGCCGCAACCGGTTGGCATCGGTGCGCCTGCCGTTCATCAGATCGCCCAACCGTTGAACAAGCACTGTGCCGCCGCTGATTAAATTGGCCAAACTAGCCACATGCCGGGCATAATCAATCGGCGCTCTGAAAGGATCGGTAAATCGAATGGTGGCCAAAAGGGCAAAGTTGGAGTTCGCCGTCTTCCGTGCTAAATCCCGGTAGGAGTGACCGTTCACTGTCAAAACCCCATCGGTATTTTCAGTCACAACACTGCCTCTTTCATTAAAACAAAACATCCGTGTGTTGTCACCGTACTTTTTCGAACGATATAATATTTTCGGCTCATAAATCTTCTGCGAAAAATGATCCCACACAATGGCGGGCAGTTCCACTCTCACACCCACATCCACCTGATTATTCTGCATGGCGACACCATTTTCCTCGCACCATCGCGAAAAATGGCGGCTGCCTACCCGCCCCACGGCAAACACAATCGTATCCGCTTTGATGACATGGGAGCCGGAAGTATTCTCCAGCGTCACGTTGTGGGTGTCCTTGTCCACAGCCGTAACCCGCGTTCCTGTCAGCAGGGTGCAGCGCTCCTCCAGTTGTTCTACAAGCTGGTTCATCGTCTCAAAATTAGCGTCGGTGCCAAGATGTTTCAGCTGCGCCTGCTGCATATGTAAATCATATTGAAGACAAATCCGCTTCAGTTCGTCATCCGGTTTATAGCGCTCCTGGGTCGCCCCAAAAGAAACTAAAATCTTGTCTGCCTTTTCGATATATCCCATCACCGTTTCCTGGGGCAAAAAGTCAGTAAGCCATCCGCCATATTCGGTGGAAATCACATACTTTCCGTCCGAAAATGCGCCGGCGCCGCCCACACCTTCCATAATGGCGCAGGAGGTACATTGAATACATTGTTGGGTCGACTTCATAATAATAGGGCACTTGCGCTGCCGCAGAGGTTGTCCTTTTTCCACAATACAAACCGACAATTCCGGCGCCTGTTCCAAAAGGCGATAGGCTGTCATAAGTCCGCCAATGCCCGCGCCGACAATCAGCACATCATACTGCGCTTTCATCATATCCGTCGCTCCCGTTTGGTGTCATTAGAAGAAGCCGCCAACGGCTTTCCTCTCCTGATATTCTGCCAAGGCGTTGCCATATACATCACACATATGATTGGCCAAATCCTCGGCGCCGCTTCGTTTGACCGTCTCCGTCACTGAGTTGCGAAATGCTTCCATTTTTTCTTGCGGCAAATCCCGCAGTTTCACCAATACATCGGCCATCTCCACGGCTGTTTCAAAGAAATAACCGTTAATGCCCTCTTGCAGTTGGTAGGCATTGCTGGGATCCAACCGCTGCAGCACCGGCAGCCCACATGCCATACCTTCCAACATAGAGATCGAGTTCATTTCCGAAAGAGACGCGGTCAAATATACATCGCTGGCCCGGTAGTAGGGCGGCACTTCCTCATGGGGAATCTTACCGGCAAAATGCACCCGGTCTTCCAAACCAAGGGCCTTTGCTTGCTCCATCAGCTCTTCATGCTGAGGGCCCGTCCCAATGATAATGATGTGAATACGGTCCAACTGTGCGATTTGCTCGGCAAAATACGACAGCATAATGTCTACACTTTTTTCTTTGCCCAAGCGGCCGACAAAACACGCCACAAACGCGTCGTCAGGAATCCCAAACTGCCGTCGCACCTGCTCTGCTTTTTCAGCGGGAATATGCTCCCGGGAAAAATCGTCAAGCTCCACCGAGTTTGCGATCACAGCAACGGGTTTTTTCACACCCGCCAATTTAAAATATTCCTCGCATTTCACTGACGGACCGGTAAGAGCGGTAGCGCGATTTGCCAGAAACTTGGTGTAATGCAGCGCAAATTTTTTCACCGTGTTGTGCAGCGGTTTTGGGGCCACATAATACACATAATCATCGTACATGCTGTGCAAGGTATACACAAGCGGCACCCGCAGCACTTTGGACGTAATAATACCCGATATACCAATGCCAAACTCGTTGTGAATGTGGATGATATCGGGGTTGAATTTTTTAACCATGGCAATACGGCGGGGGCTTACGGGCAACGACACACCGTATCCATAAAACCGCTTCATTTCCACAGCCGGGCAGTATAAAACTCCATCTTTCAAATGGTGTTTGATTGCCCCTTTTTCAGCTGTCACAATCAGGACTTCGTGTCCCAGTTTTTCCAACCCTTCCTTCAGAATTTTCACATGGGTAACAATCCCGTTTAAATAGGGGAGATAGGTCTCGGTAAACAACGCGACTCTCATGTAAAAGCTCCTTTTATTGTTTCCTTTTAAGTTTATTCTTGGCTTGACCCAAGCCTTTCCCCAATATTCTCATTTTTACATGCCCATTATAGCATAGGCAGTACCGGATTACAAAGGGCAAAGCCAATGTTTTTCTAAGAATCAAATAAGAATTTCATTAAAAAAATTTGAAAGTCAGACGAGTTTCGATTATAATGATAAAGAGTTTGCAAGGTTCCCGTCCCTTTATTTTATGAACGACTGCAATTCCAAAAAGACTTCAAAATACAACGACAATGAACCTCGGAGGAACATATATGAACATAGTATTTACGGTTACATTGGCAAAAATCATTGAAGAACTCAATTTGGATGTTATTTATTGCCCCAGCGATCCCGCAGAAGTGATCATCTCCACTGCCGACATCAACCGGCCCGGCCTGCAGCTCAGCGGATTTTTCGATTTTTACGACAATAACCGCATTCAATTGTTAGGTAAAAGCGAACTGTCGTTTCTGGAAACCTTCGATGAGAAAAAACGCATGGCCGCAATGGAAGCATTTTTGGCCACCAAGCCGTCGGTTTTAATCATCAGCCGGGGCCTTACCCCATTTAAAGAAATCGTTGATGCGGCCCAAGAATACAAGGTGCCTCTTTTGTCCACCAACGAGTCCACATCCGCCTTTTCCTCTTCTCTGGTCTCCTTTTTAAATGTGGAACTTGCCCCCCGTGTCACCCGCCACGGCGTGCTGGTGGAGGTATATGGCGAAGGCATACTCCTGCTGGGTGACAGCGGCGTCGGCAAAAGCGAAACCGCCGTCGAACTGATCAAACGCGGCCACCGCCTCATCGCCGACGACGCCGTCGAAATTCGCCGTGTCTCCAGCAAAACCCTTGTGGGCAGTTCCCCTGAAAACATTCGCCATTTCCTGGAGCTGCGCGGCATCGGTATCATCAACGCCCGCCGCCTCTTTGGTATGGGCGCCGTCAAAGTCACCGAAAAAATTGACATGGTCATCCAAATGGAGCACTGGGACCAGAACAAAGTCTATGACCGCATGGGCATGGAAAACAACTACATCGAAATTTTGGGGCTGCAAATCGCCTCTTACACCATTCCCGTCAAACCCGGACGCAACCTCGCCATCATCATCGAAGTCGCGGCCATGAACAACCGCCAAAAGAAAATGGGCTACAATGCCGCCCAGGAACTGCTCGATAAACTCGGCATAGCAGAAGAGGGAACTACATCTGCCAATTGGGATGCTTATTAATGTGTTCCAATAGAATCATAGTCAGAATATAAGGAGCCAATTCCACTTATGAAAATAATCGCCGATACCCATACCCACACCAATGCATGCCAACACGCCTACAGCACATTGCTGGAAAATGTCCGTGCCGCCAAAGCAAAAGGTCTGCGTTTCATCGCCAATACGGAGCATTGCCCGGCCATTCCCGGTGCGCCCCACATATGGTACTTCACCAATCAGGACGCTTTCCCCCACACCATTGAGGATGTCATTGTCTTGCGTGGCGCCGAGGTCAATATTCTTGATTACAGCGGGACGATGGATTTTCCCGCCAAAGCAATGTCCGAACTCGATTGGGTCATTGCCTCTCTCCACGACCCAGTGCTCATTCCCGGCACGGTGGAACAGCACACCAACGCTTGGCTCAAAATTGCCGAAAATCCGCATGTGGATGTCATCGGCCATTGCGGTGACAAACGGTTTGCATTCGATTACGAACGGGTGATCAAGGCCTTTGCCGCCAATGGCAAAATCGTCGAAATCAATAATCATTCTTTTGAATCCCGCCCCGGCAGCGACATCAATTGTCTGACAATTGCAAAGCTATGCAAGCAGTATGGCGTCAAAATAGTCGTTTCTTCCGATGCACACTCTTGCTTCGAAATAGGCAAATTTGATGATTCGCTGCATATATTAAAAGAGATCGATTTTCCTGAACAAATGGTTCTTAACGCCGACTATGACCGTTTTTACGAAGTTGCCGTCAGTAAGAGCCCCGACGGTCTTAAATAGTATAATTGTATGCAGTAACGCTGCAACGCACCACAACAGCGAAGAGGGGGTATTCGCATGAGTATACAGCAACTGAAGCAGTACTGCGACGCCAACAACATCCGATATAGCGAAAACATGTCAATGGCTACTTATACCTCGTTTAAAATTGGCGGTCCTGCCGATCTGGTCGCCATGCCGTCGTCCATTTCGCAAATTGCCAGTCTGCTGACAACTGCCCGCCAAGCCAACGTACCTGTTACCGTCATTGGAAAGGGCAGCAATCTGCTGGTCAGCGATGATGGCATTCGCGGCCTTGCCCTCTCTATCAGCGATGATTTTGCGCAGATTGAACAGCGGGAAGACTACCGGCTCTATTGTCAGGCCGGTGCATCCCTCTCCAAAATCTGCCGTTTCGCCAGCAAGCATGGCCTTGCCGGCCTGGAATTTGCCTACGGCATTCCCGGCAGTCTGGGCGGTGCTGTTATCATGAACGCCGGTGCCTATGATGGTGAAATCAAGGATGTCATCGTCCATGTGGACCACCTGGATGACGATGTCAAGCCCGGCGCCTTTACAGCAGAAGAAGCTCAATTTGCCTACCGCCACAGTGTCTATGCCGACAATCGATATTGCGTTACCGGGGCTTTGCTGCAATTACACCCGGGCGATCCCGATGCCATTCGTGCCACCATGGACGAAATCTTAGAAAAGCGCAAGGCCAAACAACCTCTTGATTATCCTAGTGCCGGCAGCACTTTCAAACGGCCCCAAGGTAATTTTGCCTCCGCTCTCATCGACCAGTGCGGCTTAAAAGGGAAGACCGTTGGCGGCGCGATGGTAAGCCAAAAACATGCCGGTTTTATCATCAACTGCCACAACGCCACCTGTGCCGATGTTAAAAGTTTAATTGCGCAGGTGCAGGAAGAGGTCGAAAAGCAAACCGGCTATCGGCTGGAGTGCGAAGTGAAACTGATTTAGGAGCTGCAAAATGGAACTGTTAATTGTAACGGGCATGTCCGGTGCCGGCAAATCTACCGTCATCCATGCCCTTGAGGATACCGGCTTTTATTGCATCGACAATATGCCGGCCAAATTGTTGGAACAGTTTGTCCAACTGTATAAAGACAATTCCGAGTCGCCCGACACCGCCCGCATTGCCGCCGTCATGGACATTCGCTCCGGCAAAATGTTTGATGCTCTTCTCGACCAGATCTTCCGCCTTCGCCAGGCGAACACAACTTGTAAAATCCTGTTTTTGGATTGTAGTGACAGCGCTATCATCCATCGCTACAAAGAAACCCGCCGCCGCCACCCCTTGCTGGACGAGTACCCCCAGGTTGAGGAAGCGATGGCTGCCGAACGTAAGATACTTGATCCCGTCAAAGCCCAGGCGGACTATGTTATCGATTCGTCATTGATGACTATCGCCCAGCTCAAAGAGCGCGTCATCACGCTCTTCACCGAGGACCCTCGCGGTGCCATCATCGTTTCCTGCAACTCTTTTGGTTTCAAATACGGCATCCCTCCCGATGCCGATATGGTCTTTGATCTGCGCTGTCTTCCCAATCCTTTTTACATCAAAGAGCTAAAACATCAGACAGGGGAGGACAAGCCTGTTGTCGATTATGTGCTCTCCTTTCCCGAAGCAATCGAACTGCTCGAAAAAATAGAAGACATCATCGATTTTCTCTTACCGCTTTACATCCGGGAGGGAAGAAGTCAGTTAACCATTTCCATCGGCTGCACCGGCGGACGGCACCGCTCGGTTGTCTTTTCCCGGGAAATCGAGGCCTTTGTTGAATCAAAAGGCTATTCCGCTGTACTGTATCATCGCGACATTGCCAAAGGATAACAATGCAAAAGGCAGGGGCCAGCCATGATTTCATTCACCAATCAGATTAAAGACGAAATCTGTCGGACAAAACCGTTTCGAAAAAATTTGTTTAGGGCCCAGTGCTGCGGCCTGTTTTTGTGCGGCAAAGACTACACCCAAAACAAAATGCGTCTCACCACCGAGAACCGCCAGGTGGCCAAGCTCTATGCTTCCGCCATTGGCAGCCTATTTCCTCTTGTGGGCAGCATCACAATCCAAACGCGCCTGCGCGCCGATGGTCGAGATTTTATCACTGTATCCGTTGATGACAGCAACGATCGGTCCGCCATTCTTTCAAGCCTTGCGCCGGACGATTTTTTGTGGGACGACGCCAATGTCGTCAGCGCTTTCATCAGTGGTGTGTTTTTGGCCTGCGGCAGCATCATTGCACCCCAAAAAAGCTATCATTTGGAATTTGCCCTGCCACGCTTCGAATTGGCGCAAACGATCATTCCGCCGTTGCAAACGCTGGGGCTCAATCCAAAACAGCTCATCCGCAGGGGTATACCTATTTTATATTTTCGTGAAAGCGAGCAAATTGAAGACCTGTTGGCCCGCATGGGCGCCCCTCTTTGTGCCATGGAGATGATGGACGTTAAAATCCTTAAGGAAATGCGCAACAAAGTGAACCGGGTCACCAACTGCGAAACCGCCAACATTGACAAAACGGTGGCCGCCGCCCTGGAGCAGCAGCGGGAAATTGAGTATATACAAACAGCCCAGGGACTGGAATCGCTGCCTAGCGAGCTGGCGGAATTGGCCACACTGCGCCTCCAAAACCCCGAGCTTTCTTTGCGGGAATTAGGCCAGTTACTCGTCACGCCTTTGTCCCGTTCCGGCGTCAATCACCGTCTGCAAAGGCTAATGGAAATCGCGGCAAACATACGCAAAAAAGCAGGAACAGTCAGGGATCCGGAACCATTCTAACGCAAAACGCATTGCGTCCGTTTTACTTCATTTCGCCCCACTTCACCTCATTTCTCATCGTTTTATCCCGACGAAATCGGTTCATTTCAATTGATAAGTTCGGGGATTACAAGTATTGATTTTCCTCTTGGAGGGCATATGCAAGATTTTGTCCATCTCCATCTCCATACAGAATACAGCCTGCTGGATGGCGCCTGCCGCATCAAGCAGCTTATTGAGCATGTGAAAAATATCGGTCAAACCGCTGTTGCCATCACCGACCACGGCGTGATGTACGGTGTCATTGATTTTTATAAAGCAGCCCAAAAAGAGGGGATAAAGCCCATCATCGGTTGCGAAGTGTATGTCGCACCCCGCAGCCGCTTCGATAAAGTACATAAAATTGACTCTTCGCCCTATCATCTGGTGCTGTTGTGCGAAAACAACGTCGGCTATCAAAATCTCATCTATTTGGTGTCTAAAGGTTTTACCGACGGCTTTTATTTTAAACCTCGCATAGATCGTGAGCTGCTCCAGGGCCATACCGAAGGCCTCATTGCCCTTTCTGCCTGCCTGGCCGGCGAGCTGCCCCGTCGCCTCTCCGAAGGCGACTATGATGCCGCCAAAGAAGCCGCCCTCTTTTACCGCGATATGTTCGGCCCTAACAACTATTTTATTGAGTTGCAGGATCATGGCATGGAAGAGCAGCAACGCATTATTCCCGATCTGGTTCGCCTGGCCAAAGAAATTGGCGTGGGGCTGGTTGCCACCAACGACGCCCATTACATCCGCAAAGAGGACAGCCAAACCCAACACGTCCTCATCTGTATTCAAACGAACCAAATGGTCGATGATGAAAGCGACTTGGAATTTCCGACCCAGGAATTTTATGTAAAATCCGGCGACGAGATGGCTTCCCGATTCAGTACATATACTGATGCCATTGAAAATACCGTTTGTATAGGCAACAGATGTAACACTACTTTTGAGTTCGGGAATATAAAGTTACCTTTTTTCGCTTCCCCCGATGGAACCGACAATAACACCTATTTTCGCAACCTTTGCTACCAGGGTTTACGCCAAAAATACGGCAAAACACCTGACAAAGTCGCCGTTGATCGTCTTGAATATGAATTGGGAATCATTGAAAAAATGGGCTATGTGGACTACTTCCTCATCGTCTACGATTTCATTGCCTTTGCCAAAGCCCAGGGCATTCCCGTGGGTCCCGGCCGTGGCTCAGGCGCTGGCAGTCTGGCTGCCTACTGCACCGACATCACCGGCATTGATCCCATCAAGTACAATCTTCTGTTCGAACGTTTTCTCAACCCGGAACGGGTCAGTATGCCCGATTTCGACATTGATTTCTGTTACGAGCGCCGCCAGGAAGTCATTGACTATGTTGTACGCAAGTATGGCAGCGACCATGTGGCCCAAATCATCACTTTTGGTACCATGGCTGCCCGGGGTGCCATCCGCGACGTGGGTCGCGCCATGGGCATGAGTTATCAAACGACCGACCAGTTGGCCAAGCTCGTCCCCATGGAGCCCCAAATGACCATTGACAAAGCGCTTACCTCCTCGGCTGAACTCCGGGCTATGTGCAGCCAGGATGAAAAAGTCAAAGTGCTGATGGATACCGCCCGCCAGGTCGAGGGAATGCCCCGCCACGCATCCACCCACGCAGCCGGTGTTGTCATTACCCACGATCCTGTCGACCACTATGTGCCTCTGGCCAAAAATGACGAGTCGCTGGTCACCCAATTTCCCATGAACACCTTGGAAGAATTGGGACTGCTGAAAATGGACTTTTTGGGACTGCGCACTCTTACCGTCATTGACGATGCCCAAAAGATGATTCGCCGCTCTGTTCCCGGCTTTGATATTGATGATATTCCTTTGGATGACACGGCCATTTACGAAATGCTTGCCCGTGGTGACACTGCCGGTGTTTTCCAGTTTGAATCGGCGGGTATGCGGCAAGTGCTGGTGCAGCTGGGCCCCGAAAGTCTGGAGGATCTCATTGCCGTTATCTCCCTCTATCGCCCCGGCCCCATGGAGTCCATTCCCAAATATATCGCCAACCGCCACAACCCTAAAAACATTGTCTACCGTCACCCCCTTTTGCAGCCCATCCTCGATGTCACTTACGGCTGCATTGTCTATCAGGAGCAGGTCATGCAAATTTGCCGCCAGCTGGGCGGCTATACATATGGGCAAGCCGATTTGGTCCGCCGTGCCATGTCCAAAAAGAAACACGATATTATGGAAAAAGAGCGTGCCCGCTTTATCGAGGGTGCCAAAGCAAACGGCGTCCCTTCTCAAACTGCCAACGCCATCTTCGACGAAATGTCTTCTTTTGCCTCCTACGCCTTCAATAAGTCCCATGCCGCCGCCTACGCCCTTGTGGCATATCAAACGGCCTATTTAAAATTCCACTACGCCAAAGAATTTATGGCGGCGTTGCTCACCAGTGTGTTGGGCAACACCGACAAAATGATCGAATATATTGATGTATGTCAAAAAAGCAATATTAAGGTGCTGCCGCCCCACATTAACCATTCCACCGAAGGTTTCATTGTCGTGGGGGAGGAAATCCGCTTTGGTCTTCTTGGCGTAAAAAACATCGGCAGAGGTTTTATTCGCGATATGTTGCAGGAGCGGCAAACCCGGCCTTTTTCCAGTTTCTCCGATTTTTGCGAGCGCCTTCATGGTAAAGATCTAAACAAGCGCACGTTGGAAAGTCTTGTCAAATGCGGTTCCCTCGACCAGCTGGGTGCCAACCGTCATCAGATGCTCATGGGCTACAGCGTCATCTTTGACGATTTAGCCCAGCTGCAAAAAAACAACATTAGCGGTCAAATTACCCTTTTTGATACACCGGATCCATCTCACACCTCCAATTACAGCATGCCCCATGTAGCAGAGTACCCGCTGCCCGAACTGCTGGCAATGGAAAAAGAGGCCACCGGTCTTTACATTTCCGGTCACCCCATGGTGGAATATGAGGGTATCTGCCAAAAAATCGGCGTGAAAAAATTCCGCTTTTTGCAAGAGCAGGACGACGTCGCCGGCATTAAGGATGGCATCCGCATCAAAGTGGCGGGCATCATTACCCAGAAAAAAATCAAAGCCACCCGCAATAACGAAACCATGGCCTTTCTGTCGTTGGAGGACACAACTGCTTCCATGGAGGTCATTGTCTTTCCAAAAACCCTTTTGGACAGTGGCAATCTGCTTACAGTAGGCAAAGTGGTCGTTATCGGCGGCCGCCTGTCCCTGCGGGAAGATGAGGACGCCAAAATTGTCTGCGAAACCATCGAACCCATCGACATTGTCATGACAACAGGGGACTATACGGCCCAAATCGTTTCCGATAACGCAAACGGTGTCTCTTCCAACGGCAATGTTAAAGCGGGACTGTATATTAAGGTGCAAAGCGAAGACCATCCTGTCTTCAAACGCGCCCTCAACCTCATCAAAATTTTTGAAGGCGCCACACCTCTTTATGTCAAGTTTGAAGACACCGGCAAAGCCAAATTGGCCCCAAAAGCCTTATGGGTCGACACAAACGAAGTATTGGTCCGCGAACTGAAATCCCTATTAGGCGAACCCAATGCAGTCTGGATCAAATAATCTTTTTATAGAATCAATAATTTTCATGATTAAATTATCTTTTGGATATGCTATAATAAAACAATCGAATTCAGTAACATTTTGCAGTTATCAAGGTAATCGGAAAGGATTTTGTTTATGAAGAGAATCGGTGTTCTCACAAGCGGCGGCGATGCTCCCGGCATGAATGCCGCTATCCGCGCGGTGGTGCGTACCGCAATTCCCAAAGGCATTGAAGTAGTCGGTGTGCTCAAAGGTTATCAGGGGTTGATGTCAAACAAGATGCATCCCCTTAAACTGCGCAGCGTTTGCGATATTATCCAACGTGGCGGTACAATCCTCTATTCTGCCCGCAGTAAAAAATTCAACTCCCCCGAAGGCGTCCAAAAAGCCGTGGAGGTTTGCCACAAAAACAACCTCGATGGGCTCATTGTAATCGGGGGCGACGGCAGCTTTCGCGGCGCCCGCGACCTCACCCTGGCAGGCATTCCCTGTGTGGCTATTCCTGCCACAATTGATAACGACATTGTTTCCACCGAGTATGCCATTGGTTTTGATACAGCTGTGAATACGGTTATGGAAATGGTGGACCGTCTGCGTGATACCTGTGAATCCCACGCCCGCTGCTTTGTCGTGGAGGTCATGGGCAAAGACGCGGGCTACATCGCCCTGGAGGCCGGAATCTCTTGCGGCGCTGTCTCTATCATTGTTCCCGAATTCCCCTTTGACATGGAGCGCGATATTGTGGCTCGCATGAACAACACTTTGAAAACCGGCAAAGAAAATTTCATTATCATTGTCGCTGAAGGGGTTGGCAAAAGCCAAGAAATTGCCGACTTTATCAGCAAAACAACCAAAATTGAAACGCGTCTGACCGTTCTCGGCCATGTCCAGCGCGGCGGCATCCCTACCCCCACCGAACGGGTGATGGCCAGCGTCATGGGACACTATGCTGTCGAACTGCTGGCAAAAGGTATCAGCAATCGGGTAGTTGCCATCAAAAACGGCAAACCCACTGACTACGATATTGTGGACGCACTGGCCATGAAAAAAGAACTGGATCGCTATTTGTTGCAGGTGGCAAAAGAAATCTCTATTTAAAAACGGCAGGGAAGGGGGGCTTCTCTTGAAAAAGGAACTGGTTCCTTTCGATGTATTGCTCATCACTTCTCTTGTGCTGTCTATGATTCTGGTGGGTTACAACGCTTTTAGTGTGCCTGTCATTCCACCGCCCACCGCTACCTACACCCAAAACACCACAACGGCCACCGAGGCGCCAACTCGTTCCCTTTACCCCACTGTGGAGGAAGTGCTCCACGAATACAGCATCAACATTAACAACGCCGATCTGGAGAAGCTCACGCAGCTTCCCGGAATCGGCGTTGTATTGGCTGGACGCATTATTGACTACCGCAACGAACACGGTCCCTTTGGTTCCCTTGACGAATTGACCAACGTCAAGGGCATTGGTGAAAAAACGTTGGAAAAGCTGCGGGACTATGCCTATGTGGAGTAGCCCTACTTCTGGTTCTCGTTCACAAATTCCCGTGCCGCCTCCACCTGGTCGTCCGGAATAATCGCCATATTGGTGTCTGCCCGATGTTGGGGCGACTGGGTAACCATCGACGAAATAAACCCGCTTAACACTTCGGCGTGGGGATCAATTCTTGCCTGGTTGCCGTGTAAAAGTTTTTGCTTTTTCTTTTGATTGGCCATCTGCTTTTTTCCTCCTGATCGGGACAAAACTTTTGTATGTTTGATTGCAAAATCAATATTGCCTACGTTTATTCTTTTCGCAAAAATAACCGTTTATACATAAATAAAAATGATGTCCTAAACCCGACATATTTTTCTCGAAAACCGGTTGACAGTGCCGTGTCGGATATAGTATAATAACTTTCGTCGCTGGTGAAAACCCCAGCACAAATCGCTAAGGGAGCATAGCTCAGCTGGGAGAGCATCTGCCTTACAAGCAGAGGGTCACAGGTTCGAGCCCTGTTGTTCCCACCACCAAATGGCCCGGTAGTTCAGTTGGTTAGAACGCTAGCCTGTCACGCTAGAGGTCGAGGGTTCGAGCCCCTTCCGGGTCGCCATTTTTTTCTGGCCAGTTTTGGCCACATTAGGCTCTGTAGCTCAGTTGGTAGAGCAGTGGACTGAAAATCCACGTGTCGTTGGTTCGATTCCGACCGGAGCCACCACAGCGCCCATCCGCCGGCACAAGCCGGCGGTCTTTTTATAAGTTGCAAAGGCATCTACCGGCTTTGTATATCGCCGGCAGATGCCTTTTTTTCGATCCCAATTGCCTCTTTTTCATAGCTTGCATATGATGCAATGAGAATATGAAAGGAGTGCCACCATGAACTGTTCTCATATCATACCCCATCAGATCCAAACGGGGGATACCCTCTATCAACTAGCCCGGTATTACCAAACAACTGTTCCTGAAATTCTGACGTTTAATCCCGGCCTCAACCCATACAATTTACAGGTTGGCTCTACCATTGCCATTCCTTCTGGTCCCGGCATTGCCATCCCGGCAAACGCGTCGCCAGCTCCTGCAACGCCCCGGCCCAACCCCAACAAGCAAATGGCCCTTGTGAGCCGGATGCGGCTCCGCTGGTCCCAGCATATCTATTGGACTCGCATGCTCCTCATCAGCATAGCCGACCACTTGAAAGACCAACCGGCAGTCACAGCCCAACTCATGCAAAACCCCCGCGACATTGCCGATATCTTCGAGGTCTTTTATAACAGGCAAATTGCCGATATTATCGCCGATTTACTCACCGAGCACCTACAAATTGGCGCCCAGCTTATCCTTGCAATCCAGAGTAACCAGGTCGAAAAAGCGAATGAGCTCGATCGTCAATGGACAATGAATGCAAACAAAATGGCCAATGCTTTCAGCAGCATCAATCCCTATTATGATAAGGACGAAATGCTGGGTATGCTGCGCAGTCACCTAAACTTCACAAGGCAGGAAATCTCCGCCCGACTGGCCGCAAACTATCCTGCCGACATAGAAGCCTTTAACCATGTAGAGGCGGAAGCTATGCTGATGGCCGATGTGTTTTCTTCCGGTCTGATGCAACAATTTCCTCAATACTTTGTCTAAAGGTTCCAAAATCCACCATGTCAATACATCTTTCGCCAATACGCAAGCACACCACATATGCGCATTTAAAAGGCGTCTTCTGTCCGAACATCGGACAGAAGACGCCTTTTTGATATATGAATGGCCGCTCTGCCATGACCCGCATATGATGGTGATGAGAATAGGAAAGGAGCGCCATTATGAACTCTTCTCAAATTACACCTCATCAAATCGAAAAAGGGGATAACCTTTATCTGCTTTCGCAGCATTATCATACCACCGTTCCCGAGATTTTGGCTCTCAACCCCTGCATCGATCCCTACAATTTGCAAATCGGCGCCACCATTGCAATCCCTTCCGTCCCCCAAAACGCACCGCCAACTCCAGCGCCGCGGCTCGACCCTAACAAGCAAATGGCCCTCAGCAACCGGATGCGACTTCGGTGGTCACAACATGTTTATTGGATGCGTATGGAGTTAATCAGCATTGTCGCGCATCTCCAGGATCAAACTGCAACCACCGCAAGACTGATGCAAAATCCCCGCGACATCGCCAATATCTTCGAAGCTTTTTATAACCATGAAATTGCAAATATGATTGCTGGTCTGCTTGCAGAACATCTGCAGATCGCCTGTGAACTCATGAATGCCATTCGAGATCATCAAATGGAAAAATCCATCGAGCTCGATCGCCAATGGATGCTCAATGCCGAAAGAATGGTCAATATTTTTTGTAGTATCAATCCCTATTATGACCGAGCTGAAATTTATGGCATGATTCGCAGTTACATGGATCTAATTAAAAAAGAAATCGGTGCCCGTGTAGCGGGAAACTATCCGGCAGATATTGAGGCCTTTGGAGAAGTAGAAGCAGAATCTATGATGATGGCCGATACATTCTCGGCTGGTTTAATACAACAATTCCCTCAATCCTTTGCCGTGTAAAAATTCAGCCCTGACGAATACATACCTTTTATGACTTTCTGCTAACGAAAAAGGCCCAGGCAAACAAATCTGCCAGAGCCTTTTTCTTGCATATTATTATGGTCGCTAAATTTCAATAACGATTTTAGTTACCTCTTTTTTCTGGTCGATATTCAGTGCCAACGCCTCGCCCAGTTGATCCAGCGGGAACCGATGGGACACAATCTTGGCAACCGGCATTTTGCCCGAGGCAATACCCTCAATGGCTGCGGGGTAGTTGTGACGATACCGGAAGTTTGTCGTAATCGCCCCTTCTTTCATAATCAGCAAGTTCAGATCCACCGGCTGTGCGGGCGTACCAAACAGCCCAATCAGCGTCAGCATCCCGCCTTTGTTCATCAGCTGAATGGCCTGGGTAATGGCTTTTTCCGAACCAGTGCATTCATAAATGACATCGACGCTGCCAATGGCTTTCACAATGTCTTCTTCATGATCATTAAAGACAGCCTTAACACCAATTTCTTTGGCTTTCGCCATTCGAATGGGGTGATGGTCGGTCATATACACTTCGGTGATGCCCTGGGCCAACAGTACCATGGCAACACAAAGCCCAATGCATCCGCTGCCCAAAATGGCAGCGCTTTGTCCCAGCTTGATGCCGGATTGTTCCACTGAGTGAATGGCAACGGCCAACGGCTCCGCAAGGCATCCGTCCGCCGTGCTCACATTGTCCGGCAGTTTGTAAACTAACTCTTGCGGCCAGGCTACATAATCACAAAAGGCACCGGGCACGCCGGGCACAGACATAAACTGCACATCTGGGCACAAATTATAAAGCCCCTTGCGGCAGGTAGGGCAAGTAAAACAAGGCTTACCCGGCTCAACTGCCACTTTATCGCCCACTTTCAAACCCTTTACATTTTTACCCACTTCAGCAACAATGCCGGCCGGCTCATGCCCCAATACATGGGGGAAACTAAGCACCCAGCCGCCTATGTACCCATCTTTAAAAAATTCCTGATCGGCGCCACAAATACCAACATGCTTTACATTGACCAATACTTCGTTATCGCCGCATGCGGGTTTGTCCTTTTCGCCCATGCTCATTTGCCGGACGGCTTGCATTAACGCGGCGCGCATTTTTTCTGCCATCTCATTTCCTCCTGTCTCTCATTCACATTCCACCCAAAACCATTAGCATGGGTGATCGTAACTCAGCTCAATAATAAGTCCATTGACATCGATAAAGCAAATGGTGCGGCCAGGGAAGGGATCAAACGGTTCAACAACCACTTTTTCGTCCTTCATCGCTTCTTCCAGATTGTCCACCGACATTGATACATGAGGTCGGTCCAACAGAATAGGGAAGAAGGTACAGCCCGGGGCGGGGCGAAGGTATTCAATGTGATACTCTGTCATATCAGGGTCAGTGCAATACAGCTTCAGTTCCTCATAATAAGTCTCGTTCGGCTGTACGTTTTCGGTGGCGATCGGCACACCAATGTGAGAAAACCTGTAATTCGCCGTCTTTAACATTGACAAATACCTCCTTAAAATGAATAAAATGGTGTTAACACTTACAAAAATTAGTATACTCCCATCAAATTCAATGTTCAATCATCGTTATCCCACAAAACATATGTCAATTTTGTTATATATAAACAATTGACGATATTGAAGTTTCAATCAAATGGAGATTTGAAATGTCTTGTGCCTGCCAGCACCCGAAACATGGGACTGCCCACAGTTGACAAGCTTTCCCTATACCATATAACAAAACAGCCGTAAATATGCCTAAGCGCGTCCCTATTTGGGGACGCGCTCTTCCATGTTAAATGCGATTCTATTATAAAGGCCGATAGGTTAATGTGTCGCTCATATTTTTGCCGGCCAAACCGGCTGAATGACCTTTATGCTCTAAAATTTGAAAGATCAAGCTGGCCGTATTGGAATCCGTCACTAGCACATCAATGATGTGGGTCCGCAACGCTCCGATAATCGACAATACCTTATGTTTGCCCGACGCTAGGCAGATCACATGTTTAATTTGCCGTAAATCATCTTCTTCAATGCCGATGATGCGGGCATCGTAGTCCTCGTGCAAAAACTGGCCAGAATAGCAAATCCGCCTGGCAATAATGTCGCCCACGGTACGGGCGGGGTTTTGCTCATAGAGATACAACATTTCAAACGGATCAATAACATTGTTGCCTATGTAGAAATCAGGCGGAGCGCCTACGCTGATGATGGCCGCGTCAAGATTCTTCCACTTATGATAAATCTCTTTCATATACATACTTTTCAGATAAAGTGCTTTATCAGCCACCGAGTCAGCCAACCCCGGCACATACATAAAGGTGGGAATGCCCCGCAGTTTTTCGGCAAAAGCGCGCACCATTTCATTTAGCTGGTATTCGCTTCCCACTCGCTTCGATCCGCCAATCAGAGGCACAACATTGACGTCAATCAAATGACTGTTTTTCGGAAAATACTGCATAAAATCATAGCACGAACTACCCCATGCAATTCCCAATGTCGAATGGCTGGCCAGATGTTGCTCTGCGTATTCAGCCGCCCGAGATGCCACAATTTTACTCACCAGCTTGGAATCGCCCGCCGATGTTGGCACAACAATACAAGCGGCAAGGCCAAACATCTTTTGCAAGCGCTCTGCCTGCTCGACATCATTGTCTGTAACATCGCAAATGGATATCTCTACAATGCCGCATTCTCTTGCTTTGGTCAACATCATCGAAACTGTTGAACGGGAAAGGCCCAACTCCTTGGCAATTTCCTGCTGATTCATATTTTGTGGATAATACATTTTCGCAACCTGTACCATTGTCTCTAAGTCATATCTTTCATCAAGCAAGCTGGGCATCTCCTTCCAAGGTCACATATCATAATCATGATATGTGACCAGTTGTTCCATAGCTATCGTCAATGGGTCCGGCAATATTTGTTTCACCCAAGGTCTTTGAAAAACAAGACCACAATCTTTCCAAAGGCCAAAGATCACATTTACTAAATTATAACGCAATTCAAACCGAAAGTAAATGTCCACAAAAACTATCAACGAATTTGGATGGTTTCATAATTATCACAAATGTTTTTGGTTGTGTTAGCAATTGTTTGGCACAAAGCGAGATGATAAAATGAGAATAACATAGATAAAAATATCGATTTAGGAGGGAACAACCAGCATGTTTGAGTCTCAAAAAGCGCAAGTGATCAAAGCCGGCATCAAGCTGGACCGCTATGGTCTGATCGCCTTGTCCGGCGGCAATGTAAGCTGGCGGATGGAAAGCGGGGAAATCCTCATCACTCCCTCCGGCATGATCTACGAAGATATGGTACCCGATGATGTACTGGTCATCACGCTCAAGGGGGAGATTGTCGAAGGCGCCCGCAAGCCCTCCGTCGATACTGACGCGCTCCTCTACATCCTCGAGCATCGTCCCGACCTCAACGCCGTCATTCACACCCACCAGCCCTATGCCACCGCCATCGGCCTGGTACAGGATGAGTTCAAGGTTAACTTAACCACACTGGCCAACGCTACATGCGGCAACGTAAAGGTAACGCCCTTCAGCTCCGCAGCCAGCGTCGAGATGGGTATTGATACAGTGGCAAATCTAGGAGATACCTTGGCTGTCATCCTGCGTCATCACGGCGTCATTGCGGTCGGCAATTCCTTGCGCCAGGCCCTCTATGCCTGCATCTACATGGAGGAAGCCGCCAAATGCTATATTGCCGCCTCCTCAATGGGCACCCCCCGTATGATGAGTGATGCCCAAATCGCGCAAGCGGTCGAGGTCTTTAAATACTATGGGCAGGATACACCCCAAACTCCCCGCGAAATTACACGCCGGATAACATAACATGTATGAAAACATTTGTCACGTTTGTGCAATTTAACATTTTTTTATTCACACAGATAAATCTATTTGACATTATAAACATACCGTATTATCATTTATTACAGTAAGTGATCAAAATTCTCACTCGGTTCTTCGATTTTCTTGGATGAATGGTTTTTACACCCTTGTAGGGGACATGGCGCTTCCGTCCAGTCTTAACGTGGGAATAAACCCCGTTAAAAATATTTAAATTCTTTAGGAGGAAAGGGCATGAAAAAACTCGCAAAAATTCTGTCTCTCATGCTGGTTGTTGCGATGGTCGGCATGCTGTTTGCATCTTGCGCAGGCGGCACAACCCCTGCGCCGGCGGCAGGTGACACCCCTACCACCGATGCTCCGGTAGCGGCAGCTGGGGGCGGTCTCCGCGGTTCGCCCGATGAAACATACTACACTGTAGTATTTGTTTCTGGTGTTGAGTAC